>CAZDVY010000025.1:0-25558 GCA_964508935.1 uncultured Candidatus Competibacteraceae bacterium
GGAGTGGCGGGATAAGCAACAACCGGGACGCTTTGCAGAATCCGCACCGCTTTCAGCGTCAGTAATTCCGGATCGCCGGGTCCCACGCCAACGCCGTATAAAGTACCCGTCATGGCAGTTTCTCCAATTTCATCAGCAACACTGGCAAATAGGGTCGCATCACCCGCTGTCCCGCCAGTCGTTCACTCCGGGCAATGCTCAACTCGGTCCATTCCGCTGCCCGGTCACCGGCGAAACCATGCAAATCCACCCGGCTATCCTCGGTCACCGCGCTGGCGACCAGACGGCCGTGCGCTGGCAATCGCGTCCAGACGGCTTCAAGCATATCCCGCAGATTGCCGCTGCTGCCGCCGATGAAAACCGCCTGGGGATCGGGTAAATTCGCCAGCACCTCCGGGGCGTGTCCGGGGACGATGTGCAGGTTGGATACAACGCCGAACCGTTCGCGATTCATCCCGAGATGCTCCAGCCGTTCCGGGTGACACTCCACCGCGTACACCTCGCCCTGCGGATTCCAGCGCGCCCATTCCACCGACACGCCGCCACAGCCGGCGCCCACGTCCCAGCCGTTTTCACCGGCACGGGGAGCGAGCAGCGAGAGAATGGTCAAGCGCACCTCACGCTTGCTGAGTAAACCCTTGCCCGGTTCCGCGCCAGTGCTGAATTGTTCATCGGGGATGCCAGGGAATTCCGGCAAGACTCCGCCCGATCCATGGGTTTCCAGGATAACGACGTTCAGCGGGGAAAATTCCACTTCCGTGTTCGCCAATTCATCAGCACGGAAATAGCGAAATCGTTCACCCGGCGTTCCCAGGTCTTCGGCGATCCACAGGTCAGATTGGCCAAACCCGGTTTCGATCAACAACCGGGCGATGGCCGTCGGTGAATTTTCGCGGTCGGTGAGCAGGGCATACAGCCGGCTGCTTTGCAGAACGGCGCGCAGCGTCGTCAATGATCGTCCGTGCAGGCTGACCATTTGTGCTTGCTGCCAGGGTCGTCTCAACCGGGCGAAGGCGGCTTGCACGCTGGAAACATTCGGGTGAAACACCAGGTGTTCCGGCGATAGCGCGCGCAGCAGGGTTTGGCTGACGCCATGGAACAGTGGATCGCCGGACGCTAATAGCACTATCCGCTGGCCAGCATGGGCGTGTAATAAGGCTTGCAAGCCGCTCATCGGACTGGGGTAGGGGGTTTTTCGGGCGTGCGATTCCGGGAAAGCCGCCAGATGCGTTACCGCTCCGATTATTAATTCCGCCTGTTCCAGCGCCGCCCGCGCGGTGGGACTCAAGGCACCGGCTTCAATACCCATGCCCACGACCTGAATTGGCGGACCGGGCCAGTCGGGCAGCGCGGTCATCAGAAACGAATGCCGTGAGCCATGCGCGCCAAAGCGTTCAGCGTGGCGGCGGCCAGGCTGCTGCCGCCACGCCGACCCAACAGGGTGATGCAGGGCGTTTGAAATTCGTTCGAGGCGACGTCCCACAGGGCTTGCTTGGATTCAGCCGCGTTGATAAAGCCGACGGGCATCCCGATGATCAGCGCCGGACGGGGTGCGCCTTCATCTAACAATTCCAGCAGGCGGAATAATGCGGTCGGGGCGTTGCCGATAGCGACGATAGAACCGCCCAGATGCGTAGGCCATTCCGTCATCGCCGCCATGCTGCGGGTTTCACCGGTTCGGCGGGCGCGTTCCGCTACCGTTGGCGAATTCAGGAAGCAGTGAACTTGGCCTTGCAGATAGCGCTTGCTGACGCCTTGGCTGACCATTTCGATGTCGCAAAGAACATCCGCGCGCTGTTGCAGGGCGGCGAGTCCCGCCGCGACCGCACCGGGACTAAAGTGAAGATCGTGGACGATGCCCGGATCGCCGGAAGTGTGGGCGAGCCGCATGGCGACTTGTTGCTGGTCGGGATCGAAGCGGGAAAGATCGGTCAACTGGCGAATTTGCGCGAACGACTGGCGTTCGATTTCATCAGGATCACGAAGATAATCAAAGCGGGGCATGGCGGCTCCAGCGGGTTCAGCGCAGGGGATGAGGGGGAATTTAATGACTGTGAGGGTGATCATGCGGGTGGTCATGCCCGACTTGCGGCGCGCCCTGCCAGTCTTCACGCCCCACAACCGGCCCACGGTAGGGGCAAAACTGACAATTCATCCGAGCCTGACCGTATTCCGCCTCCCGCAACCGTTCCACCAAAGTTGCAACGACCCGTGGATGGGCGTTCAGATAAGGCGCGACGACGGCCTGAACTTGAGGATGGCGTGTTTGATGGTCGGCTACCGTCGCCTTCACCTGCTCAACCAGTCGGCCAGTCAATAGAAGGTAAGGAAAAACGATGACGCGGTGGAAACCGAGCCGATGCGTTCGCTCCAGGGCGTCGGCCATCAAAGGCGCGGTCACAGCAGTGTAAGCCGTTTCCGCCCAACCAAAGCCCATGCCTTCCCAGAGAATCCGGGTGATCTTGCTGATATTGGAGTTGGCGTCGGGATCAGAACTGCCGCGCCCGATCACCACCAGCAGCGTGTCTTGCCGGTCATAGTCCGTCCCGAGAGCCGTCTCGACGCTCTCGATCCGTTCGCGGGCGACCTGCAACAGGCTGGGATGAACGCCCAAATCAGCGCCGAAGGTGATATGAATTTCAGGATGTTCCGCTTGAAAGGCGTTGAGCATCAACGGAATATCATTTTTAACATGGCCAGCGGCCATTAATAATGCGGGCAAGGCGATGATGTGGCGGAAACCCTGCTGCCGCAGCGTCTCCAGCGCCTCCGGCACACTGGGTTCAACCAGTTCCAGAAACCCGGCCAGGCAGACGCGATCAGGCAAGGCCTGTTGCAACTGGTTAGCCAGGTTGTGAAATTCAGCTATGCCGGCAGCACGGCGGGTGCCGTGGCCGATCAGCAGGACAGCCGGATGTGAGGTCTGGGACATTGGGGAGGTCAGCGCAGTGATGATCTTGCCGGCATTGTACAGGCTGAATGCGGATTCATCATCGCTGGCGTGTCCGTGCCCTCGATGATCTGTGCGGGCTGGGTTGGCTTGTTGGCCTGGTTGTCTCGTTAACTGGCGGTGGATTCACTCGATCTGAGCAGCAGGCACAGCTTCCGGGCCAGTTCGCTCTTGTGGTACGGCTTGGTCAGGACTTCCACGCCTTCCATGATCCGGCCATTGCCCACCAGCGCATGTTCCGTATAACCCGAAGTGAACAGCACCCGCAGACCGGGCCGACGGCGTTGCGCTTCAGCGGCCAGTTGCACTCCGTCCATATCGCCCGGCAGCACGATGTCAGTGAACAGCAGGGCGATTTCCGGGGTGGCGTCCAGGATTTGCAGGGCCGTGGCGGCTGTGCCGGCTTGCCGGATGTCGTAACCCATCCGTTCCAGCGCAGTCACAGCGAACAGCCGAACGCCAGCATCGTCTTCAACGACCAGAAGGGTCTCGCCTTGGCCTTGAAGATGCGCATGATCAGATACGGACGGTTCCGACAGTATGCTGGTTTCCTGATACTCAATGCGGGGCAGATACAGGCGCACAGTAGCGCCTTGGCCGGGTTCGCTGTCGATGGTGATGTGACCGCCGGACTGCTTGACCAGTCCATAGACCATGCTCAGACCCAGGCCACTGCCCCGTCCGGCGTCTTTGGTGCTGAAGAACGGTTCAAAAACATGTTCCAGCACTTCAGGCTTCATGCCTGATCCGGAATCCCGGACTGCCAGCATCACATAAGGACCGGACCGCACATCTTCCTGATAAGCCGCCACCTGCACTTTATCGAGCAGGACATTGGCGGTTTCCACCAGCAACCGACCCCCGCGCGGCATGGCGTCGCGGGCGTTGATGACCAAATTCAGCAAAGCGCTCTCGAATTGTCCCGGATCGACCAGAGTCATGTCCAGATCGGTCGCCAGCGCCTTGTCGACACGAATGGCGGAACCCAGCGTCCGCTGGATCAAGTCCAGCATACCGAGGACCAGCCGATTCAGATGGGTTGGTTGCGCCAGTAAGGGCTGACGGCGAGCGAACGCCAGCAGTCGCCGGCTGAGATTGGTCCCCCGATCCACCGACTTGAGCGCCTGCTGGGTCAAATCCAGTAACCGGGGTTGTGCGGTGAGTTGTTCATGCAGCAGTTCCAGATTGCCCATGATGACTGCGAGCAGGTTATTGAAATCATGAGCGATGCCACCCGTGAGTTGGCCGATGGCCTGCATCTTCTGCGCTTGGCGGAGCTGGGCTTCGGCCTGTTTGCGTTCGGTCAAGTCACGCACGACCACGATCGTGGCGGGCTTGTTATCGAAACACACGTCCAGCGGCACGGTGCGGGACTCGAACCAGCGCCGCCCCGAACGGGTCGGCAATTCATATTCAGCGACGTGAATCTGTTGCGTTTCCAGCGCCCCATGAATGAGGCCAAGGAAGAACTCCGCCATTTCCGGGGAATGGATTTCATTCAGCAATCGGCCTTTCAACGAGATCACACCGGGCAAGGCCGGATTTCTGGGATCAGCCAGCACATCGCAATAGCGGCCGTCCTCGTCCATGACAAATACCCGGTCAGGCAAGGCGTGAGTGACCGCCCGCAGTCGCGCTTCGCTGGCGCGCAGGGTGATTTCCGTCTGGCGACGCACTTCAATTTCCCGCAACAGGGTGGCGTTGACCGCTTCCAGGGCCTTGGCGCGGCGCCAGGATACGAGGTAAGCAGCGACCAACAGACTCAGGATGGGCAATAGCAGGCTCCAGACCAGGAGATCCGCTGGGAGGATGGCGTGGGAACGCCACTCAAAGAGAAATGCCAGGATAATGCACAACGTCACAAGCCCCAGCAGGGCTGCCAACGAGTGAGACAGTAGCCACTGGCGCGTCAACAGACGTGGCTTGGTGGGTTCGGCAGAAATCGTTTCCATACTGATGTTTTTATTGTGGAGAATTCCATCAGGATTTGGCGCGCCGGTTCAGCAGCGTGCGCAGTTTGCTGGCCAGTTCAGCCTTGCGATAAGGCTTGGCCAGTATTTCCATACCTTCCGCCAGTTCGCCGCCGCTAACCAGCATACGTTCGGTATAGCCGGAGGTGAACAGAATCGGCAGACCAGGCCGGCGGTGCGCAGCCTCCGTGGCTAGATGAACTCCATCCATGTCGCCGGGCAGCACGATGTCGGTAAATAGTAGGGCGATGTGCGGCGTCGTATCGAGAATTTCCAGCGCAGTTTTAGCGTCGCCCGCTTGGCAGGTTTCATAACCGAGGCTGTGCAACGCCTTGACGGCGAACAGACAGACATCAACATCGTCCTCGACTACCAGAATCGTCTCGCCGTGGCCCTCGAACGAGGGATTGGCGACGGGTGACTCCAGTGTTGCCGGAGTTTCAGCGTGAATTCGCGGCAGATACAGCCGCACCGTGGTGCCCCGGCCGATTTCACTGTAGATGGTAACATGACCGCCGGACTGCTTGACCAGGCCATAGACCATGCTCAAGCCCAGACCGCTGCCTTTACTGGTTTCCTTGGTAGTGAAAAACGGCTCAAAGACCCGCTCCAGCACCTCGGGGGGCATGCCGGTTCCGGAGTCGCTGACCGACAGCACCACATAGGCGCCAGGCCGTACATCCTGATGAGTGGTGGCGTAGTCCTCATCCAGAATGGCGTTGGTGGTCTCCAGCACTAGCCGGCCAGCCTGCGGCATGGCGTCGCGGGCGTTGATGACCAGATTGAGCAGGGTGCTTTCAAACTGATCTGGATCGATGCAGGTTTGCTCCAGATCGGGCGCCAGGACCGTTTGAATCTGGATGGTGGCGCCCAGGGTGCGGCGGATCAGTTCGATCATGCCCAGCACCAGTTTATTGAGGTCAGTCGGCTGCGCCTGCAGGGGTTGGCGGCGGGCGAAAATTAATAGCCGCCGGGTCAGCGCCGCGCCCCGATCCACCGCCCGCAGCGCTTGCAGCGCCAACTCGTACAGCCGGGGGTGAACCACTAACTGCTCATGCAGCAGCTCCAGATTGCCCATAATGACGGCCAGCAGGTTGTTGAAATCATGAGCGATGCCGCCGGTAAGCTGGCCGATGGCCTGCATTTTCTGGGCTTGCCGGAGTTGGGTTTCCGCCTGTTTGCGCTTGGTGATGTCGCGGGCGACTACGATGGCCGCCAGTTTTTCCACGGACGGAGCGGCAGGCAGCTCAAACAGGTTGAGCTGCGCGCGATTGACGAGCGAGAGGCGTTGATTGACCAGCGGAATATCCAGCGGCGCCGTGCGCGATTCAAACCAGCGCAGCCCCGAGGAGGTGGCCAGCTCATATTCGGCGACCTGGATTTGTCGGGTGTCTAGCGCCCGGTGGATGATGTCGAGAAAAAAGTCAGCCATTTCCGGGGAATGGACTTCGTTGAGTAGTTTGCCACGGATCGGGATCATCCCGCAGGTGGTGTTTTCGCGTGATCCGTCCAGGAACTCCCGGCGCTGGCGGGTTTCCGGGATAGGCGCTGCGGTGGGGAAGCGGCCCTGGACCGGCGTAATCCGGTGCGCTTCCCATTCACGCCCGGCGGCCAGCACTTCGCGATAGCGGCCCTCGGCGTCCACCACGAACACCAGATCGGGGATAGCGCGGGTCATGGCGCGGATTCGCGCCTCACTTTCCCGCAAGGCTTTTTCTGTTTGGTTGCGAAATTCGATTTCCTGGAGGAGGGATGCGTTGGTCATGGCCAGTTGCGTGGTGCGTTCGGTCACCCTTCTTTCCAGCAGCGTGTTGGCTTCACGCAATTCCGCCTGCGCCTGTTGAATCGTGGCGCGCATATGGTTGAACGCGCGGGTGAGTTCGCCCAGTTCATCATTGCGGCGGATCGGGAGATCATCGGTGGGATAACCACCCTCCAGGCGCCGGGTGGCGTCAGCCAGCGCGGCGATGGGACGGGCCAGGGAACGGGCGCGGTTCCGGGACATCAGGTAAGCGACGATCAGCATGGCCAGCGCAGTGGTGACCAGAATCGAGATCGTGGCGATGCTGGCGATGCGGGCAGCAGCGGCGTCCTGGGCGAAGCGCGTTTCAGCTTCAGCGACCAGCGCGGTGGTGAGAGCAATGACCTGGTCAGCGAGGGGGTCGGCTTCTAAAATCATTCGTTGCAGGGCGAGGGGGTCGACAGGCTCTGCTAGCGCTTGCGGGAAAGGGTCAGGAGTCGCCGCATCCTGCACTCGCTGTTGGACATCCCGCAACGCGGCTAGCAGCGTCTGTAGTTCCTGCAGGCGCTCCAGAATACAGGTTTGGACGGACAGGCGGTGGCACTGGGTCATGGTGGTGACCGCTGGATGAATTTCTTGATCCCAGGCCCGGTTCCAGTCATTGAGAAAATGCGGATCACCCAGACTGACCCAGCCGCGCAGGCTGGCCATGGAGTGTTGTACTCCGGCCAGCACCCGCAGGGAGGATTGGGCCAGGGGCGCCCCTTCACTGGCCAGGAGAACGACCCGCTTACGCAATTCGCAGGTGGAGATCAGGGCAGCCAGCAAAATGATGATGCCGACCAGCGCCACGGACAGGTGAGATCGCAGTAACTGTCGGTGCAATGGACGCTTTTTCGCAGCGCGTTCAACGTTCCGGGAGGAGGAGTTCATGGAATGCGTGTTACCACGCCCGGATCGGTCGTGGCGTGAGGGTGGTCGCTGAGCAGAGTGCGTAACCGGGCCAGGCTGAAGGGTTTGACCAGGGTGGTCACGGTGCGCAGTCCGTTGAACTCCGCCAGGGTTTTCGCATCGCTGGCATAGTCCGGGTTGTAGCCGGTGGTGATGACGAGATCCGCCGAGTAACCTTGTTGCAGCAACCAGAGCAGCAGTTCATTGCCGTCCATGTCGGGCATCACCATGTCGAGCATGATCGTGGTGGGCTGGAAAGCGGGGTAGCATTCCTGGCAGGCTTGGCCGTCGGTCGTGACTTTTACTTCATAGCCCAGCGCCAGGGCGACCTGACGGACAAACTCGCCGAACGCGGGTTCATCATCGACAATCAACAGACGTTTCTCATTCATGAAAAAATTCCGGTGCCAGCGTAGATCAATTGCGGATGCAACCTGTGGTTTTCGGGAAGGGTATTGAGTAATTTTGCACATTCAAAGTCAGCGATAAACCGGAGAAAGCGTAACGAAAAATCGTGCAGGCGCATAGCCTGAAAGGCCTCTAACGAGTGGAGAAAATTCACTGGCCTGAAAGGGTCGCCAGGTTGCTCCTTGACGCCATGACCTGCCGGGCGTTAGCATCATCCCCTTATAAACAACATGGGTTCCCCAGCGGCATTCAGCCGGACGGGGATGAAAAGGGAATCTGGTGAAGCGGCGATTGGGCCGTCCATTCCAGAGCTGCCCCCGCAACTGTCAACAGCGAGTCGCGCCCCCCGCGCGCCACTGGCCGAAAAGGCTGGGAAGGCTGGGCGAGCGACGAGAACCTGTGAGCCAGGAGACCTGCCGATGTTGTCCAGCCACGTATTTCCGGGCGGGGTGCTCCGGGGTTGCGGAACGGTTTCCTGCCGGGTATGCACTGCGAATTGGTTGCAGTCGCCGCTTCTCAAGACGCCTTCCCCTGAACCTGCCGCTCCAAAACCAGGGGAGATTTTCCTTCATGCACATTACCGAAGGTTTCTTGCCGCCGCTGCACGCCGCGGCGTGGACCGCCATCGCGCTACCGTTCGTGGTCGTCAGCGCCCGTCGCGTTCACCGCTTGATGCACGATCAGCCGCAAACCAAGTTGCTGCTGGCGGCTTCCGGGGCGTTCGCCTTTCTGCTCTCGGCGCTCAAGCTGCCGTCGGTGACCGGCAGTTGCTCCCATGCGACCGGAACGGGGTTGGGGGCGATTTTGTTTGGTCCGTCGGTGATGGCTTTGCTGGGGACCCTCGTCCTGCTGTTTCAGACTTTGCTGCTGGCGCATGGCGGGATCACTACGCTGGGGGCGAATGTGTTTTCCATGGCGATTGTCGGTCCCTGGACGGCGTATGCGGTATTGCGCGGCGCGCAGCAGTTGCGAGCGCCGTTGGCCCTGAGCGTCTTTCTGGCGGCGATGCTCGGCGACTGGGCGACTTATCTGACCACGGCGGGACAGCTCGCTTTGGCTTTCCCCGATCCGGCCAGCGGTATCATCGGCGCATTTCTCAAATTCGCCGGCGTGTTCGCTCCGACCCAGTTGCCGCTGGCAGTGATTGAAGGGTTGTTGACCGTGGTGATCGTCAATTTCCTGCGGGAGTACAGCGGCGAAGAGTTGCAAAGCCTCAAATTCCTGCCACAGACCCTGGCGACGGAGACCCGCTCATGAAGACGCCAAACATCGGGTTATTGCTGCTGGTCGCGGTGCTGGTCGTTGGTTCCTTGTTGATCGGCAGCCGCCAGGAGGGAGCAGAGTTTGCCGGCGCTGACGGGCAGGCGATGGAAGCGGTTGCCGTGCTGAATCCGGACTATGAACCCTGGTTTGGGTTTATTTGGGAGCCTTCTCCGGAAATCGCCAGTGGGCTATTCGCCCTGCAAGCCGCGCTGGGCGCTGGCGTGTTGGGCTATTACCTCGGCTTTCGACGCGGCCAGGCGCGCCGGCGGAATCGTCCTGATGCGGGCGATTGATCATTACGCCTGGACCAATCGCTGGCGCAACCGGCATCCGGTGGAGAAGCTGTTGCCGGCGTTCAGTCTCCTGCTGTTGACTTTATTGCTGCCGCCGCTGACCGCCGGGCCGCTGATATTGTTGCTGACCCTGCTGGCGACGGTGTGGGGCGCAGGAATTCCGTTGCGCACTTTTGGGAACGTGATGGCGGTTCCCGCCGCCTTTTTGCTGGCGGGCGCGCCGTTTCTCGCCGTATCCGTTACTTTTAGCGATGGCGTGAGCCTGCATTTTTCCATGGAAGGGGGGCGATTGGCTCTGGAAACTACGGTGCGGGCGCTGGCGGCGGTCAGTTGCCTGGCGTTTTTGACCTTGACCACGCCGCTGGTCGATTGGGCGCCGTTGCTGCTGCGGCTGGGAACGCCGGCGAGTGTGGTCGAATTGATCCTGCTGATGTATCGACTGATTTTTGTCTTCGCCGAGCGGATATTGACCGGTCGTCAAGCACAGGCGGCGCGATTGGGTTATGTGCGGGCTGATCGCAGCCTGTACTCCATCGGGCTGTTGGCGGGCAATCTCTTTCAACGGGGGCTGGATCGGGCGCGGCGACTGGAGATCGGGCTGGCGGCGCGAGGTTACGCGGGTGAGTTGCGGGTGTTGACGCCAGAGCGTCCGCTGTCATGGTCGCGCCTGGCGGCGGCAATGGCGCTGGTGGGGTGCATCGGCCTGCTGGGTGACCTGCTGGCGCGTGAAGGACCATGACGGGACCGCTGCTGGCGGTGCATGGTGTCGAGTACCGCTATCCGGGGGGCGTGGTCGCCCTGCGCGATTTGAATTTGCAGATTCACAAGGGACGCAAGCTGGCCATTCTCGGCGCGAACGGTTCCGGCAAGACCACCTTGCTGCTGCATCTGAATGGCACGTTTCGTCCGACGAGCGGCGAGATCCGCATGGAGGATCAGCCGGTAGGCTACGACCGCCGTTCACTCATTCACTGGCGGCGACGGGTCGGGCTGGTGTTGCAGGAGCCGGATGATCAGTTGTTCGCCGCCACCGTGGAACAGGACGTGTCCTTTGGGCCGTTGAATCTGGGTCTGTCAGCGGCGGAAACCCGCGAGCGGGTGAGCGAGGCGCTGGAGGCGTTACGGATTGCTCCATTGGCGCAGCGGGCGACGCATACCCTCAGTTTTGGCCAGAAAAAGCGGGCTGCCATTGCGGGCATTCTGGCGATGCGCCCGGAGGTGCTGGTGCTGGATGAACCGACCGCCGGACTGGATTCCCATGGAGTAACGCACTTGCTGGGAGTCCTGCGGCAATTGCACGAGGCTGGCGCGACTCTGGTGTTTTCCACCCACGATGTGGAGTTGGCTTATAGCTGGGCGGATGAAGTGGCGGTTTTTCACGAGGGTGCCGTGCGGATTCAGGGCGAGACGACGGCAGTGCTGGGTGATCGGGGATTGCTGCACCGGGCGCGGTTGCGTCCGCCGTTGTTACTGGAAGTCGCGCAGGTGCTGGGAGCAGATGTGCAATCGCTGCCTCGGACCCGCGAGGCGTTGCTAGCGCGGTTGCGGGAGCGGCGATAGAGAAGTAGAGAACCTCCCCGATTGGCTACTCGCTATTCGCCGCGCTCACCGCACCCCGATAGTTCGGCGCATACGCCGCCGCCAGTCGGATGGCTTCCACCATGCTCAACGGATTGGCTTGACCGGTGCCGGCCAGATTGAAGGCCGTGCCATGATCGACCGAAGTGCGGATGAAAGGTAGGCCGATGGTGACCGCAATCGTGCGGTAAAAATCCACCATTTTAGTCGCGATGTGTCCCTGATCATGGTAGAGCGACAGTACTGCATCGAAGGCGCCTTCGCGGGCCAGATGGAATACGGAGTCGGCGGCAATCGGGCCGACGACATCGAGGCCCAAAGCGCGGGCGTCGGCGATGGCCGGCTCCAGTTCCCGCATCTCCTGATGACCAAACAGGCCATGTTCGCCGCAATGGGGATTGAGTCCCGCTACCGCCAGCCGGGTGCGGGACATGCCGAGCGACTGCAACGCTCCGGTGCAGCGCTGTAGATAGTCCAGAACCCGCTTGCGGGTGACCAGTTTGATCGCGCCGGCCAGAGAAACGTGCCGGCTGAGGAAAAACACTTTCAGGTTAAACACCTGGAACAGGGTTAACGGATCGGCGGCGCCAGTCAGCCGCCCCAGCAGTTCGGTATGGCCGATATCCCGGATGCCCGCCGCTTTAAACGCTTCCTTGTTGATAGGGGTCGTGGCCAACGCATGGATCTGGCTAGCCTGGCATAACTCCACGGCCTTGACGATAAATTCATAAGCTGCACGGCCCGCTTCCGCCTGCGCCTGACCGAACGGCGCCCACCGCGCATCAATGTTGGCCAGATCCACCAGATCGATACAGCCGTGCTGATAACGACCTTCAGCGGGGTTGGTTATGGCTTGAATCTCCAAATTGTTGAGTCCGGTGATGCGTAACGCCCGTCGCAGGGCGCTGAGTTCGCCAATGACCAGCGGTTGCGCGACTTCGTAGATCGCCGGTTGCGCCAGCGCCATGACCACGATCTCCGGGCCGACGCCAGCGATGTCGCCCAGAGGAATGCCGATAAGATTGTTGCGGTGCGCTGTTTTCATCAGGCTGGACATGTTTCTGCTCTGAAGTTGTTGGACTCCGCCTTCCCCATAGCATAAATCCTCAGTCCATATCACGGAAGCTCATGCTCCAGTCGAGGGGCGAAAGCCGTGCTGCAAGGGAATCGTTGTCAACGCGGCGGGTCTGAGGTCATGCGGCGTTCAATACCGATGGTGATATACTGCGCCGTTTCCAAGAACCGGCGGGTTTGGACGGCGCGTGATCCAGCAGCCGTTCCCCTACATTTTAGTGAGTAAGCAGCAGCATGGCAGAGAATCGTTATCTTTTGAATGCGCAACTGGCGCAAATGCTCAAGGGCGGCGTCATCATGGACGTGGTCAATGTGGAACAGGCGCAAATTGCCCAGGAAGCCGGCGCGGTGGCGGTCATGGCCCTGGAGCGGGTGCCGGCGGATATCCGCAAGCAGGGCGGAGTGGCGCGCATGTCTGATCCAGGTCTGATCAAGGCGATTAAGGAAGCCGTCACCATTCCGGTCATGGCCAAGGCGCGTATTGGTCACTTTGTGGAAGCGCAGATTTTGCAGGCGCTGAAGATTGACTACATCGACGAGAGCGAGGTGCTGACCCCCGCCGATGAAGAATGTCACATTGACAAGGCCCAGTTTGAAATCCCCTTTGTCTGTGGAGCGCGTAATCTGGGCGAGGCGCTGCGGCGGATTGCTGAAGGCGCAGCGATGATCCGCACCAAGGGCGAGGCCGGCACCGGCAATGTGGTCGAGGCGGTGCGGCACATGCGCACCATGAACCGGGAAATTCGCCAGTTGGCGACCATGCCGGTCGAGGAAGTCGTGACCTTCGCCAAGACGAATGGGCTGCCCTATGAACTGGCGCTGGAAGTGAAAAAGCTGGGGCGGTTGCCGGTGGTCAATTTCGCCGCGGGCGGCATCGCCACGCCTGCCGATGCGGCGCTGATGATGCAACTGGGCTGCGACGGGGTGTTCGTCGGCTCCGGCATCTTCAAGTCCAGCGATCCGGTGCAGCGCGCCCGGGCCATTGTCAAGGCGACCGCCTATTACAATGATCCGGTGCAACTGCTGGAGGTGTCGATGGATCTGGGCGAGCCAATGGCCGGTCTGGACGTAGTCAGCCTGCCTGCCGAAGAACGCCTGGCGGGACGAGGCTGGTAATGGATCAGGCCCTCGCCGGTTCTGGGGTGATCGGCGTCCTCGATTTGCAGGGCGGAGTGCAGGAGCATCTGGATCATCTGCGCCGGATCGAGGTTGCGGCCCGGCCCGTCAAACGCGCTGCTGAATTGGCCGGATTGGCGGGACTCATTATCCCCGGCGGCGAAAGCACCTGTTTATCGCGGTTATTGGCGATTTTCGGCTTGGACCGAGCGATTCAGCAGGCGTATGACGGCGGCCTCAAACTGTGGGGCACCTGCGCCGGGGCGATTCTGCTGGCGCGGGAGAGTGTCGGTGAGACGCCCTGTCTGGGATTGATCGACATCGCGGTCAATCGTAACGCCTTTGGCAGTCAACTGGACAGTTTCCAGTGCGAGGCGCTGGCGCCAGCCGTGGCGCGGGAGCCGATTCCTCTGACGTTCATTCGCGCTCCGAAGATCGTTCGGGTCGGGGCCGGGGTGCATGTGTTGCTGTCCATGGCTGACTACATCGCCGCCGCTGAGGATGATCGGATTCTGGTTACAGTGTTCCACCCGGAACTGACACCCAGCTTGGCGTTTCACCGCTACTTCGCCCGCAAATGCGGCTTTCGGGTCGCTGGCGGCGATGACGCCGGCGTCGATCCACACTGGACGCCGCATAGCTGGATGGATTTCAGCCATCGCGTTTGAATGCCCTTCTTCTCGACCCCTCTCCAACAGAGAGAGGAGTTGGTCGCCATGTCCGCCGACGACTTCCGCCACGCCCGCCTGACCGCCCGCCGCCAGGCCGGTTATGAACGCAAGCAAGCCCGTGCAACCCGTGAAAAGGGTCTGCTGATCGTCTACACCGGCCCCGGCAAGGGCAAGACCACCGCTGCTTTCGGCATGGCGTTGCGGGCGATCGGTCATGGGTTAAAGGTGGGGATCGTGCAATTCATCAAGGGTGGGCAGGACAGCGCTGAACGGGCGGTGCTGAGCCGCTTCGAGGCGGTGGACTTCCAGACCCTCGGCGAGGGATTCACCTGGCAGACTCAGGATCGGGAACGGGACATGGCTGCGGCGGAACGCGGCTGGGCCGAAGCGGAGCGGATGATCGGCGATCCCGGCTATGCTCTGGTGATTCTGGATGAACTCAATCTCGTGCTGAAATACGGTTATCTCGATTTGACGCAGGTGCTGGCGACGTTCTCCAGTCGGCGACCGGGACTGCATATTGTGGTGACGGGGCGCAACGCTCCGGAGGCGCTGGTGGAATTGGCGGATCTGGTCAGCGAAATTCGTGCGATCAAGCATCCTTATCGGGAACAGGGGGTCAAGGCCCAACGCGGGATTGAGTTCTGAGTTGGAGAATAATATGGATTTTCAACCCTTCCGTGTTTATCTGGAACAAATCTCGCTGGCGCTTAAAGCCGGGAATGCGACTGAACATACGCATCGGCCGGCATTGAAGACGCTGATGGAAGCTTTGGATGCGACGGTGACGGCGACCAATGAACCGAAGCGGATTGCCTGCGGAGCGCCGGATTATATTGTCACCCGAGGTTCATTACCGCTGGGCTATATTGAAGCCAAAGAGATCGGGACTGATCTCAATACTGTAGAAAACAGCGAACAATTACAGCGTTATCGGGCGGGTTTGGGGAATCTGCTGCTGACGGACTATCTGGAGTTTCGCTGGTATGTGGGCGGGGAACGACGGTTGACAGCGCGGCTGGAACTCAAATTCGACACAGCGGCTGTCGAGTCCGTTGCTCAATTAATGACGCAGTTTTTCACTGCAGCGGCTCCGGCCATCAATACCCCCCGCGAATTGGCGATCCGACTGGCGGCACAGGCGCAACTGTTGCGTGGGCTGATTCAGCAGGCCCTTGCTACGGAATCAGCGGACGGTTCACTGTATGGCCAATTGCAGTCGATCCGGGACGTATTACTGCCACATTTGACCGCCGAGCAATTCAGCGACTTATATGCGCAAACGCTTTGTTATGGTTTGTTCACCGCCCGCTGCCACGCGCAACCGGGTGAGCGCTTCACCCGGCAACAGGCTGCTTATGATTTACCCCGGACGAATCCCTTCTTGCGCACCTTGTTTAGCCATGTCGCTGGCCCGGAGTTGAATGAAAATATCGCCTGGGCAGTGGATGATGTCGCGGAATTGCTGGCGCGGGCAGATTTAGCGGCAATTTTACAGGATTTTGGGCAACGCACCGGTCAGGAAGATCCGGTGGTGCATTTCTATGAGACCTTTCTGGCGGCTTATGATCCGGCACTACGGGAATTGCGAGGCGTGTACTACACGCCGGAGCCGGTGGTTTCCTGGCTGGTGCGCAGTGTTGATGTTTTGTTGAAACAGGCATTTCAGTTGCCGCTGGGGCTGGCGGATTCTGGAACTATTAACGTCCGGGAAGGTGAACAGGAGATTGAGACTCATCGAGTGCAGATTCTGGACCCGGCGACCGGTACTGGAACATTCCTTTATGGCGTGATTCACCAGATTCATGCGGCGTTTGCGGGTAATCAGGGATTATGGTCAGTTTATGTACGCGAACATTTGTTGCCACGCCTGTATGGTTTTGAGCTGTTAATGGCGCCCTATACGGTTGCGCATTTGAAGTTGGGTCTATTGCTGCGCGAGACGGGATATGACTTTGCCAGCGACGATCGGTTACAAGTTTATCTGACTAATGCGTTGGACCAGGCGCAGGAGCTAAAGCATCTGCCACTATTCGGGGAATGGCTGGTGCGGGAAGCACGCCAGGCGGCTTATGCTAAACAGAATGCGCCGATTATGGTCGTACTGGGAAATCCGCCTTATTCGGGACATTCGGCGAATCAGGGGGAGTGGATTGCTGGATTATTGCGGGGTTTGGATGGAGTCAGCGGCCAAAAAACTGGCACTTATTTCATGGTGGATGGCCAACCTCTTGGCGAACGCAATCCCAAGTGGCTGAATGATGATTACGTCAAGTTTATCCGGTTTGCGCAATGGCGGATCGAGCGCACTGGGTATGGAATTCTGGCGCTGATCACCAATCATGGTTATCTGGATAATCTCACTTTCCGGGGAATGCGTCAAAGCTTGATGGCGACGTTTGACGATATCTATCTGTTGGACTTGCATGGAAATAGTAAGAAGAAGGAAAAAGCTCCGGAGGGTATTAAGGATGAAAATGTGTTTGATATTCAGCAAGGCGTGGCGATTGGGCTATTTGTACGCTCCCCGCATCTGGTAGGAGAGCAATTAGGAGTGAGGGTGGAGTGCCGGGTGCATCACGCTGAGTTGTGGGGTGAGCGTAAGGGTAAATATCAATGGTTAATGGAGCATGATGTTCAAAATACCGAGTGGCAGCGACTGGAGCCCAATAAGCCCTGTTACCTGTTTGTACCGAAAGATCTGGATTTATTGGCTGAATATGAATCTGGCTGGAAATTGAATGAAATAATGCCGGTGAATAGCGCTGGTATTGTGACCGCCCGTGATGAACTGACGATTCACTGGAACAAAAACGAAATTTGGGAAAAAGTGCAGGATTTTTCGACCTTGCCGGCTGAACAGGCGCGGGAAAAATATCATTTAGGCCAGGATGCCCGGGATTGGAAGGTTAATCTGGCACAGGAAGATCTAAAATCCGGTAAAGGATTGTCGAGAGATAGAATCTTGCCTATCCTCTACCGGCCTTTTGACGTGCGTTATACCTATTACACCGGGAAAACTCGTGGATTTATTTGTATGCCACGATGGGAGGTAATGAAGCAGATCATAGGAAAAATCAATATCGGTTTGATTACTACCCGGATGACTAAGGATCAGTGGGGCTGTTTACTGACCCGGATAATTTGTGGTCATAAATCGTGTGCAGCCTACGATATTAACACACTTTTCCCTTTATACCTTTACAGCTTGACTGGAAAGGAATGCAATTTCTCGAATGCTTTTATCGCCAGCTTGGAACAAAGTTTGAAGTTATCTTTTATCCCGGAGGGTCAAGGCGATTTACGAGCGACCGTCGGACCAGAAGATATTTTTTATTACGCCTACGCCATCTTTCATTCACCGACTTATCGGCGTCGCTACGCTGATTTTCTCAAACGGGATTTTCCACGTTTACCACTGACTACGGATCAGTCACTATTCCAGCAATTATGCAAGTTCGGCGCAGAACTGACCGCCTTGCATCTTCTGGAGTGCGACGCTCCTGCCATCGCCACTTATCCTGCTGCCGGCACGAATCGGGTAGAGATAGTTCGCTATGCCGAACCGAATAACGCTGGGCCAGGTCGGGTGTGGATCAACGCCGCGCAATATTTTCAAGGTATTCCCCCGGCAGTCTGGAATTTCCACGTCGGCGGCTATCAAGTGCTGGCCAAGTGGCTGAAAGACCGCAAGGGGCGGGTACTCGGGTTCGATGAACTGCTTCACTATCAGCGCATCGCCGCCACATTCCAACGCACTTTGCAAATTGAGCAGGCGATTGACGAGGCGATTGGCGAATGGCCACTGCGCTGAGGCGGGAACTTAGGGCGTTAAATGCAGCAGGCGCACGATCAACGGCGCCAGCAGCACCGTCAACAAAGCGTTCAGGCCGATGGCCAGACCGGCAAACGCTCCGGCCATGCTGCTGATTTGTAACGCTCGCGCTGTGCCGATGCCATGCGCCGCGACGCCAATAGCGAAGCCCTTAACAGCGTCGTCCCGAATGCGCAGGATGTCCAGCAGGGCCGGGGCGGCCACCGCGCCAACTACGCCGGTTAGAATCACGATGACTGCAGTCAGGGACGGGATGCCGCCAATCTTCTCGGCGATGCCCATGGCGACCGGAGTGGTCACGGATTTCGGAACCAGAGAGAGCAGGGTACGCGGCGAGCCGCCCAGCAACCAGGCCAGGCCGATGGCGGAGATAATCGCGGTGAGCGAGCCGACCAGCAGACCGATAACAATGGGCAGGAACAGTTGTCGTACCCGGCTCCAGTGCAGGTAGAGCGGAACCGCCAGCGCCACGGTCGCGGGACCGAGCAGGAAATGAATGAACTGCGCGCCCTGAAAATAGACAGCGTAAGGAGTGCCGGTGAGCAGCAGAATCGCTGTCAGCAGCACCATGGACAGGGCGACCGGATTGAACCAGGCCCGTCCGCCGCTGCGCCGGAACAGCCAGTGACCGGCCAGATAGACCATCAGGGTCACGCTTAGCCAGAGCAGTGGCGAAGCGGCCAGATAGACCCAGATATCAGTGAGCAGGTTCTTATCCATGCCGGTGCGCTCCCCGTTGCCGACGGATGACCCACTGCATGACCAGCGCGGTGACGACGACTGTGATCAAGGTGCTCAACACCATTGCGGCCAGCAGCGCCAGCCATTCATCCGCCAGCCGCGTCCCATGCTGGATGATGCCGACGCCGGCGGGAATGAACAACAGCGACAGATGAGACAGCAGCGTTTCTGCCGTCGCACGCAGCGCGTCCGGCAACGACTCGCGCCAGCGCAGGATGATGAACAGCAGCACCATACCGACCACCGGGCCGGGAATCGGCAAACCGCTGACTTGCACCGCGACTTCGCCAAGCAGTTGCAAACCTAACAATATCGCCAGCGCACCGATCATGATCCAGTCCTCCGGTTCGGCAGCCATGCGTCAAATGCTGTGAGGTCCAAATGAGCCTCCAGAGCGTCCGCCAGCCGGTTGATGCCATCCTCGCGCAACTGCCGGTAATCCGGCGTCTCCCGTACCGCCAGACCGGCCCAGCGCAACAGCGCATCACGGGCGGAAGCAGCATCGAACAGGCCATGCAGGTAGCTGCCGAAAAGCTGACCATCAGCGGAGAGTGCGCCATCGGGCCGCCCATCGCTCAGTCGAATGGCCGGTTGCTCCAGCGCCGGCCCACTGCTGATTCCGGCGTGAATTTCATAGCCGGTGACGAAAGCGTTTTCCAGCACCAGCCGGCCTTCGACGCGATACAACTGCTTTTCCGGCGCCAGCGTCGTCTCAAAATCCAGCAGACCGAGGCCAGGGCTGCCGCCCGGTTCGCCCTCCAGCCCGGCGGGATCGTCAATCCAGCGCCCGAGCATTTGAAAACCGCCACAAATACCGATAACTTTGCCGCCATAACGCAGGTGGCGACGCAGGTCGGTTTCCCAACCCTGCTCGCGCAAGCGGTGCAGATCGCTGCGGGTGCTCTTGCTGCCGGGCAGGATGATCAGATCGCTGGGCGGAAGCGCCTCGCCCGCCCGCACCCAGCGCACTTCGACCTGGGGATGCAGCCGCAGCGGGTCGAGATCGGTGTGATTGCTGATCCGCGCCAAGACAGGAACGGCGACCTGCAGCCGTTCCGCGTCTTTAACCAGACCCGCATCACGCGGCAGCGCATCTTCGGCTTCCAGATGCAGACCTTGCAGATACGGCAATACGCCCAGTACCGGCTTGCCGGTTTTTCCGGTCAACCAGTCCAAACCGGGCGTCAGCAGGCGGACATCGCCGCGAAAGCGGTTGATCATCAGGCCGGTGATGCGCGCTTGTTCGCTGGCTGAAAGCAGGGCCAGCGTGCCGTAGAGATGAGCGAACACCCCGCCCCGGTCGATGTCGCCGACCAGCCAGACCGGACAATCGACCGCTTCGGCGAAGCCCATATTGGCGATGTCCTTGTCGCGCAAATTGATTTCCGCCGGACTGCCTGCGCCTTCCACCAGCACCACGTCATGGGCGGCGCGCAGTCGTTGATACGATTCCAGCACCGCCTGCATGGCGATGGGTTTGTAATCGTGATAGCGCCGGGCGTCCATGTTGCCGAGCGCTTGGCCGTGGATGATGACCTGTGCGCCGATGTCAGTGTTGGGTTTAAGCAGCACCGGGTTCATGTCGGTGTGCGGCTCCAGAAAAGCCGCTTGCGCCTGCACCGCCTGAGCGCGGCCAATCTCGCCGCCATCAACGGTGACAGCGCTGTTGAGAGCCATGTTCTGCGGTTTAAAGGGAACGACTTTCACGCCACGCCGCGCCAGCAGGCGGCACAATCCGGCGGTGATAACGCTTTTGCCGGCGTCGGAGGTGGTGCCTTGAATCATGAGCGTTTGGGTATTCATAGCGGCGATTTTTACTGAATTAGTAGGTTTTTGGCTACACTAAACCTAAATCAGGCATTTGAAACCGCCAAGACGCCAAGAACGCCAGGTTTTGAAAAATTCGGTGCTCATTAAACTGCGGAGAATTCGATGTTGACTGCATTGTTGTGCCTCGGCGCGGTGCTGATCGACTGGCGATGGGGCGAGCTGCGCCGCTGGCATCCTCTAGCGGGCTTTGGTGATCTGGCGCGGCGGGCTGAAGCGCTGTTTTACGGGCCGCCGGAGTTGAACGAGGCAGAGCGCCGTACCCGTGGCGTTGTTGCGCTTGTCTTGCTGCTGGTTCCCTTGACCATCGCTGCTGCGCTGCTGGCCTGGTTGCCGCTGGTCGGGATGATTGTGGCGCTGGGGTTGCTGTATCTGGCGGTTGGGGCGCGCAGCTTGGCGGAACATGCGCAAGCGGTCGCGACGGCGCTGGAAGCCGGTGATTTGCCTTTGGCGCGGAAAAAGGTGGCGATGATCGTCAGTCGAGATACCGATGATCTCGATGAGGAGGGCATCAGCCGGGCGACCGTGGAGTCGGTGCTGGAAAATGGTTGTGATGCGATCTTCGGGGCCTTGTTCTGGTTCGTCGTGGCTGGCGCGCCGGGTGTCGTACTGTATCGGCTGGCGAATACCCTGGATGCGATGTGGGGCTACTGGAATGCCCGTTATATTCATTTTGGCTGGGCGGCGGCGCGGCTGGATGATCTCTTGAACTGGCTGCCAGCGCGCTTGACCGCCTTGAGCTATGTCGCCATGGGAATGAATCCGGCGCTGGCCTGGCGCTGCTGGCGGGAACAGGCGCCGGGCTGGAAAAGCCCCAACGCCGGGCCGGTGATGGCCGCAGGAGCGGGGGCGCTGGGCCTGGCGCTCGGTGGGCGAGCTTGCTATCACGGCGCATGGCAGAATCGTCCCGCGCTGGGCGAGGGACTGGCGCCCCGCGCCGAGGATATTGGCCGGGCGGTTCAATTGACGCAACGGACGTTGTGGTTGTGGTTGGGCGTCATTGCCCTGGGGGGATTGATCCTTGCTTGAACATGGCGGCGCGTTACGGGCGGCGGCGGCCCGTTACCGCATTCCCTTGAGCGACTGGCTGGATGTATCTACCGGCATCAATCCCCAGGGCTGGCCGGTTCCGCCCATTCCCGCCACAGTCTGGCAACGGTTGCCGGAGGCGGGGGATGGTCTGGAAGATGCGGCGGCAGCTTACTACGGGACTCCACATTTGTTGCCGGTCGCCGGTTCGCAGGCGGCGATTCAGGCCTTGCCACTATTGCGTGAGCAGGGTCGGGTGGGAGTGCTGCATCCCGGTTATGCGGAACATGCTTGCGCTTGGCGGCGGGCCGGGCATGAGGTGGAGGCGTTGGCTGCCGAGGTGCTGGACCGGGCGGTGGATCGGCTGGAGGCGCTGGTGTTGATCCATCCTAATAATCCTGCCGGGCAGCGCTTTGATCAGGCGACGCTGTTGGACTGGCGGGCGCGACTGGCGGCGCGCGGCGGCTGGCTGGTGGTGGATGAGGCGTTTATGGATGCGACGTTTGAGGATAGTCTGTCCAGTTATATCGGGTTGCCGGGATTGATCGTGCTGCGTTCGCTGGGCAAGTTTTTCGGCTTGGCCGGGGCGCGGGTGGGGTTCGCGCTGGCGGAGCCTACGCTGTTGGAACGGTTGCGGGAGGCGCTGGGACCGTGGACGGTCAGCGGCCCGGCTCGCTGGGTCGCGACGCAGGCGTTGAATGATCGGGAGGGGCAGGCGCGGATGCGGGTTGAACTGCATCGTTCGGGAAAGCGGCTGGCGGATTTATTGAAGCGGCAGAGATTGCCCGTGGCGGGTGGGACGGCGTTGTTTCAGTGGGTTCCTCTGCCGGAAGCGGAATTCTGGCAGGATGCCCTGGCGCGGCGCGGGATTCTGGTGCGGCGTTTTACCGATCCGCCGGGGTTGCGGTTTGGGTTGCCGGGTGCAGAGCCCGCCTGGCGGCGGTTGGAGTTGACGCTGGCCGGCGTGCGGGCGGAACGGTTGCAATAGATGGAGAACTGATCGTGGCTTTGAATTATCAGCGACGCTTGATGAGCGAGCAGGACTATCTGGAAGGCGAACGCCTCAGTACTGTCCGGCATGAATATATCAATGGCGATGTCTATGCGATGGCGGGAGTAAGCAAAAATCATGACCGAATCGCCGGGAATGTTTCTCGAAGATTTGGTAATCATTTGGAAAATACGCCGTGCGAGCCTTTTTCCTCCGATATGAAGGTCAAGGTTGGAAAAGATTTTTTTTATCCGGATGTGATCGTGGTTTGTGACGATAAAACCGAAGACGAGTATTACACTGAATCACCGATCCTTATCGTGGAAGTCCTCTCAAAATCAACGCGCCGAACGGATCAGACTCTTAAGCGTCTGGCCTATCAAAACCTGCCCAGTCTTCAGGAATATGTGCTGATTGAACAGGATTTCGTCGATGTTGAAATCTGTCGAAGGGAACGTCACTGGCAGTCTGAGCATTACTATCTGGGCGATGAAGCGTATTTCGCCGCGATTGATCTGCGATTGCCGGTCGAGGCGATTTATGCGCGAGTGGTGAATGACGATATGCAGGAATTTCTGGCCCGCCGCAATGAGGCATTGCATGGCAACGAATAGTCGTGAGCAGGTCGGCATTGAACTCCCCCCTTTGAAAAAGGGAGGTCGGGGGGGATTAAGCGTCGGCGAGGTGTATCTGGTGGGCGCCGGCCCCGGCGATCCCGAATTGCTGACCCTGAAGGCGCTGCGGTTGATGAAACAGGCCGATGTGGCGGTGTATGACCGGCTGATCGGCCCGGAGATTCTAGAACTGCTGGAACCCCGGACCGAGCGCATCTTCGTCGGCAAGGAACCGGATCATCACACCCTGCCGCAGGAAGATATTAACCAACTGCTCGTCGATTTAGCCCGGCAGGGGAAGCGAGTGTTGCGACTGAAAGGCGGCGATCCGTTCATTTTCGGGCGGGGCGGGGAAGAAATTCAGACACTGATGGCGGCGGGCATTCCCTTTCAGGTCGTGCCCGGCGTCACGGCGGCGGCGGGTTGCGCGGCCTACGCTGGCATTCCCTTGACCCATCGGGATTATGCGCAGAGTTGCGTCTTTGTGACCGGGCATTTACGGGATGGGACGCTGGATCTGAACTGGCCGGTTTTAGCACAGCCCCGACAGACCGTGGTGTTCTACATGGGACTCAGGAGCATCCGCCCGATTTGCGAGCAGTTGCAGGAACATGGCGTGTCTGCAGACCTGCCGGCGGCGCTGGTGGAGCAGGGGACGTTGCCCGGCCAGCGGGTGTACATCGGGACAGTGGCAGATTTGCCGGAACAGTTGGCAGGCGTGCGTTCGCCAGCGTTGCTGATCGTCGGCGAGGTGGTGAAATTGCGTTCGCAACTGGCGTGGTTTCAGCCGGCGATCTAGATGATGTTCTCAAGAGTTGGACTACAGTTTAAGGGACTGTCAAGAACCCAACCGCGAGGGCGTCCTTATGAAGGCGTATTACTTCGGCACCTGCGTTATCGATGCCTGCTTTCCCCACGCCGGACTGGCCGGTATCGAGTTGCTGCAACGCGAGGGCGTCCAGATCATTTTCCCCCAGGAGCAGTCCTGTTGCGGCCAGCCGGCCTATAACTCCGGCTTTCCCGAAGAAGCCCGCAAGGTCGCTCGCCATCAGCTTAAGACGTTCCCCAGGGATTATCCTATCATTGCGCCGTCCGGTTCCTGCGCCGGAATGTTGAAGCATCAGTATCCGCATCTGTTCGCCGGTCAGCCGGATGAAGAGGAGGCGCGGCGCTTTTCCAGCCGGATTTATGAACTCAGCGAGTTTTTGATCAAGGTGCTGAACATCCGGCTGGAGGATCACGGCGAGCCGATCAAGGTCACTTGGCATTCGTCCTGCCACGCCCTGCGGGAAATGGCCATCATTCCCTATGCCAAAACGTTGTTGCGGCAACTAGAGCGGGTGGAACTGGTGGAATTGCAGAATGAACGGGAATGCTGCGGTTTCGGCGGCACGTTCTCGGTCAAGCAACCGGCGATTTCCGCGGCCATGGTCAACGATAAGGTCGACGATATTGTGCAGACCGGCGCGGCGCGGGTGCTGTCCACCGACTGCGGTTGCCTGTTGAACATCGCTGGCGCCATCGGCTATCGCGGCTTGAAGATTCCTGCCCAGCATCTGGCTGAATTCATCCTGGAGCGTACCCATGGCTAAGCCTGCGGATGTCGTGGCGTTTGAACACAATGTTGCCAAGGCCCTGGAGGATGGGCAATTGCGCCGCAACTTGCGCAGCGCGATGACGACCATGAGTCAGCGTCGTCGCGCTCTGTTCGCCGATGCTGAGGCGTTTGAACAACTCCGCACCCTGGGCCAGAGCATCCGCCGCCGGGCGTTGAGCCAGTTGCCGGAGTTGCTGGAGCGGCTGGAGCAGCGTTGCACAGCTAACGGTATTCAGGTGCATTGGGCGGAAACGACGGCAGACGCCAACGCCATTGTACTGGACATCCTCCGCCGGCATGGCGCGACTCGGGCCATCAAGGGCAAATCGATGGTTTCCGAGGAGATGCATCTCAACCATTTCCTGGAGGCGCAGGGTATCGAGGCACTGGAAACCGATCTGGGCGAGTACATCATTCAACTGGATGGCGAAACGCCCTCGCACATCATTGTGCCAGCGATCCACAAGAATAAGGATCAGATCGCCCATCTGTTTCACGAGCAGATTCCTGATGCGCCCTATACCGAGGTGGTGGAGGAGTTAAACGCTATCGCCCGTGGGGAATTGCGGGAAAAATTTCGCACCGGCGAGGTCGGGATCAGTGGGGTCAATTTCGCGGTGGCGGAGACCGGGACGCTGTGCCTGGTGGAGAATGAAGGCAATGGTCGGATGTGCACCACCGCGCCGCCGGTGCATATTGCGCTGATGGGTCTGGAGAAGGTGGTGGAGAAGTTGCAGGACGTGCCGCCGTTGCTGCGCCTGTTGACCGGATCGGCCACCGGCCAACCGATCACCACGTATTTCAACATGATCACCTCGCCGCGCCGTCCGGGAGAACTGGATGGTCCCCACGAGGTGCATCTGGTGATCCTCGACAATGGCCGCTCCGGGATTTACGCCGATCCTGAAC
>CAZDVY010000026.1:0-25118 GCA_964508935.1 uncultured Candidatus Competibacteraceae bacterium
CGCTATAGCCTTGCTCTGCGATTGCAGGCAGAATTCCGGTCGTTTTGCGCCAACTACTGAAGGTGAGATGTTTCCATGCCAAGCCAATGCTTGAAATCCACTGCCTGGGTATTGCTGGGCTGGCTGTCCGCCAGCGCCGCCCAAGCGGCGGTCTATCCCCTGCCGCCCCCAGACAACGAGGTAATCGGCCAGGTCAAGGTGATTTACGCCACCAAGGAAGACACGTTGCTGGATATCGCCCGTCGCCATGGTCTGGGTTATGACGAAATGGTACACGCCAATCCTGGCCTGGATCGCTGGGCGCCCGGCGAAGGGACGCCGGTCGTGCTGCCGACCCGCTACATTCTGCCCGATACGCCGCGTGAGGGCCTGGTCCTCAACATTGCGGAATTACGGCTGTACTACTATCCGAAGGCCGGTCCGGACGGGGAGCGGGTGGTCTATACCTACCCAGTGAGCATTGGACGCATGGACTGGAAGACCCCGCTGGGCGTGACCCGGGTCACCGCCAAGGAAGTTGACCCACCCTGGCGACCGCCGGCCTCAATCAAGGCTGAACACGCCGCTCAGGGCGATATTCTGCCGGATGTCGTGCCAGGCGGGCCGGACAACCCGCTCGGCCGTCATGCCCTGCGGCTGGCGTTGCCGAGCTATCTTATTCACGGCACTAACCGGCCTAATGGCATCGGCATGCGCGTCACGCATGGCTGCGTGCGCATGTACCCGGAAGACATCGAAAAGGTGTTTGACATGGTGCCGGTCGGCACCCCTCTGCGGATGATCGACCAGCCGGTCAAGGTGGGACGCATCAACGGTCATTGGCTGGTCGAGGCGCATGAACCTCTGGAGGAAGACAACATTCCGATCAAGGTCACGCTGGAGCAAGCCACCCAGGCGGTGATCGCCAAAACCGGGCCGGACATGCCGGGCATCGACCAGGCCGCGCTGGAAGCAGCAATTGAGCAACTGAGCGGCATTCCGGTGTCGATTGCAGCGTTGCCCGGCGCAACGCCGCCGGTTGCTGTCCAGGCGCCGCCACCGGGCTATCCCGTCAATCAGACACCTCTCCCGACGCAAGCCGCTCCGGGCACGCCTTTGCCCTACGACGAAGACGCTTTGCTCTACGACCGTCAGAGGCTTATCACGCCCCGGCCTCCGGTTTATCGGCCAGCGCCCCCCGCACCTGGATACATTCCGCCCCGACCGGACTACGCGCCGCCCTATCCCTATCCGGCAACCGCCGAGCCGCCGCCTATTGCTCCCTACCGACCCTATCCACCGGCATCGGTTGCACCGACTACGAAGACCAATCGCCTGTAGACGGCCATGAAAAAACCCCCGCGATCTCAAAGATCGCGGGGGTTTTTCAATCCCAACCGTCAGACATTCAGCTTACTTGTACATCGACTTCTTGAACATCCGATTGATCTTTTCCTCGGTCGCCATGCTGACAGACTTGGCGTCCATGGCAATGGACTTGGCTTCGTTGGCAGTGTCCATCGCATTGCGCGCCATGGACTTGGCCTCGGTAGCGTCCTGCTGCACAGCTTTCAGATCGCTGGTGCTGGCGCAACCGACCGTCAAACCGGCCACCAGGGCCAGCATGGAAATTTTGCTCAGGGTCTTCATAGACATTTTCAACTCCTCGATAACATGACGAACAAAGTAGTGCTCGTGTGATGACAATGTTGCCTCAACGCAACTGTTTATTGTCGCCACACAACAAGCACCATTATATAACGGAATTTCAATTTACGAACAGTGGTAAAAATAATACAAACCTTAGCGAATTTCTACCCGCATCCCGATTTTCACCCACGGTCTCAGCGCTTCGATCTGTCGGTTGTCCAAGGCTACGCAACCACTGGTCCAGTTGATGCCAGCGTTATGCACACTGGGGTTGCCAGCTCCTACGCCGTGAATACCGATCTGCCCGCCCAGCGGGGTGTCCTGCGGCGGTCTGTGACCGTTCAGCCAGGCGGCGCGGATGCGTTCATAAGTGGTGCGGTTAATCCGTCCGTCTCGCAATGCGCGCTCGGCATAATCGACATTGGGGTAATCAAGACCGATGAATCGCTTGAACCGGCTTTGATCATTGATCCAGCCCACCCGGAACACACCCGTAGGTGTTTTGTTATCACCACGCCGGGACTTAAGTCCCACCCCGCTGCTGCCCACAGCCACCTGATGGAATACTTCAACCGGTCGGTTACCCTGCATGATCTTCAACTGATCCGCGCGAGTATCCACCAACAACCAGGGTTCACGGGTGGTCGGGTCAGGGATGGCCGCTATCGGCGGCGGTACTGTCTCCTGGAGGTTGGTTGGCGCGCATGCACTCATTAACCAGGCCAGTACGCCGAGCAGAAAAACCGGTTTGCTGAACCGCCACATATTCCTCTCTTTAACCTCTTGCTGCCAATCATCGGGAAAGATTTATAGGGTAACCAGGGCAGCGATGCAACCCTAAAAACGTGGCTCCAGAACCATTTCACTCAGCAGCGAGTTGCCGACAAAACAGTTTTCCTTAGCCTTGCGATGCAGTTCCTGGACGGTATCGGCGTCAGGCACCATACCGCCGCCAAAGACGACTCGGGGCCGCAGGGTCAGGCGGGCCACCATCGTTTTGCCCTTGGCGTTCTTGCCCAGTTCGGCGGTCGGCTCGTCTTCATAGCGATCCACCACCAGCTTCCTGAGCGCAGCAATCGTCAGAAAGGTCAGCATGTGGCAGCTCGACAATGACGCCAATAATGCTTCTTCGGGGTTGCTCATGTTGGGATTGCCGGAATAGTCGGGGGCCGCAGAACCTTGCACGGTCTGCCCACCCGCCAGATGCCAGAGGTGACTGCGATCAAAGGTCTTGGGGTCAAAATCCGGCGTTGTGCGCTGCCAGTCGAGACGGATGGAAAAGTGAGACATGAATCAACGATCTCCCGAAAAAATAGGTTCATGGACGCGGAGGGTTCAAAGTCAGCGCCTCTAACGCTGCCGGTGTACAAACATCTCCGCCCAGAGCCTGCTCCAATCGGGCGATGTGTTCACGCAACCGGGCATTGACCGCCTCCTGTCGGGCCAACAACGCAGCGCCATCCACGGTTCCACCGGCCAGCGGGACACCGGCCATAAACCGTGGAGGTATGACGCCGCTCAACAACCAGCCCACAACAGCCCCACACAATAAAACAACCAGGGCTACCGTTCCCCACACCCAGGCGCGTTGATAGCGGGGAATCGCTGCTTCAGCGGTATAGATCATGAACTGCGAAGATACTTGCTCAACCATGTTTTAACGCTCCACCACGGTGAAATCGGCAATCGATAAGGTCTTGCGGGGCCGGATCGTTCCTTTAAACACCTGTTCCTGACTGTCGCGGATCAGTCGAACCTGAAACGGCACCGGCCGGGGATTGCGTTCATCCTTGCGTGGTTCGTAGCGCACGGTGATTTTATAGGCGCCCGGAGCAGCCTGACCAGCAGGCCAGAATATATTTTCCACCGGCTTCCCGCTCAAACTGTCACGCGCTGCGTTGGCGTCTACATCCAGAGTGCCGCCACAACCCTGGGGCGTCAGATAATCCAGCGTTTGCCCGGATGGACAACGCACCACCAAGTCCAGATCGGCATTGCCATCCCAGAGCAGCGTCGCAGTAATTTCGCCGGTCACCCCACCGGTCGCGGACAGACGACGGGTGAATTCCTGACGCTCTTCCGGTGTAGGTTCCGCCGGTACTGGCGGTTCGCTGACCGGCTCCGCCAGTGGTGGTGCAACAATGCCGGGCCGGGAACTGCCCAGCTCTTCTTCCAGTGTCCGTGCTGCGGGTTCTCCCGTTACGGGCACCGCAGGTTCAGGCGTTGCCGGAGTCGTTGACGGTAATGTGGAACTGGGTGATGAAGTATCCGGCCGGGCTGCGTCCCGTATGCTGGATTCAACCGGCGAAGTCAGCGCCGCATCGGTCACTGTTGATTGCGAAGCCGCTGGAGCAGTCACTGTTAGTTGTGAAGCCGCCGGAGCAGTAGCCGCTGATACCGGCGAAGTAGACACAGCGGATGGAGCCGATGGAACCGAGGGAGTTGATGAAATCGATGGAACGGATGGCGTCAGCGGCGTGGATTGCGCCGATGGCGGCGACGCAGCACCCGTTCCAACTGGCAACGCACATCGGCTGCGTTGCTCAGTCAGCGCCGCCAACCGTTCCTCCAGCCGGCGACGCAATGCTTGTTCAGTTTGCCGGGCATCAGCCAAAGTGCGGTCCATCGTCGCATCAGGCAACAGTGGCGCTGCTTCGCCGTCCATTGAAGAAGGGGCGGAACTCCGGGTCATACTCCAGAAGGCTGCTCCCAGCGCCAATAGCAAAGCCAGTGCTACCACACTCCAGAAATACCAGGAACCCACTACCACATAACGCAACGCGGCATTATCCACGACCGGCAGCGGACTGGCAGGCGGTTGCGGCGCTTCGGGTTCTGGCGACAATTCCGGTTCAGTTTGCAGCAACGCTGGTTTGTCGAGCGTAATCGCTGGCGATTCCGCAGATTCTGTCGGCGGCGCTGACTCTACTGAAGGTTCCGGCGGCGGAGGTTCACTCGCTGCTGATTGCAGCGCCGGCGCCTGCCATTCGGGAATCATGATATCCGGCATTCCGGATGGCGGGGCCGACGACGCAAAGGCTCCACGGCGGATGGAGGCTCCCGATACACCCCACGGATGATCCGGCGCAAACCCCCAATGCGCGACCACCGGCCGACCACTGACGAGAAACACATCAGCTTCCTCTGGCGGGTCCAGAACCGCCTTGAGCAAGGCGCCCAACTGCATCCGCTGCGGGTCGCCGGATGTGGAATAGCGTTCAGCCATTTCTCGCCCACGCGCCAGCGAGCCGTTAACCTGGGCGAGAATCGATTGACGTTGCTCTTCGGGCAGGGCGCTGAGCGCGACCGGCGGTTGATCGGGATCGCCTTCGGTGTACCAGTCGATGCGATGACGGATGCGATCCACCACCGGCTCGGCGAGTAAATCCGCCGTGTCTGATCCCAGCTCGCTGGCAAGCACCGCCTGAATTTGCGGGTACAGCGCATGCAACGGCTGGCCGAATCCCCCTTTTTCTCGCACCCCATCAAAGGAAACGCTGCTTAAAAGAATTTGCTCCGCCATGGCCACCATGCCTCGTTGGTATTATGGACGTTCAGGCTGCTGGAATCCCCGGAATCGGCCATTCTTGCTGATTGAGCAACATTTTTTCCAACTCGCGGGTCAGATCAATGTTTGAACCGCCTTCCTTGGGTGTTCCACGGCGTGAACACGAATCCAGCGGCCAGCTTTCTACGTTCTCATCCAAATTGATCTCTTTCCATTTGGCATGGCCGGTCTGGCGGAGTTGACTGAGATTGGCGCGGATCGCCGGACCCAATTGTGCCAGTTGCTGGCAACGCTGGACGAAATAGGGCGTTTTCTTGCTGGAGAAATCGAAGCTCATCAACACGGCCTTGACCGCGATGGTCGGCGTGTCTGCCAACAGCCAGTCTTTATAATCCGCTTGGCCGATCCGGGCCGACGAGTATTCGCGCAGCATCCGGGGATCATCCAGCGACACGAAATGCACGTTTGCCAGCATCGCCGCAAATTCCGGTTGAGTAATCAGATTACCCACTTTGGTAAACAGGCTGACCGGCTTGCCGGCGACATAGAACATGGCGTCGGCCTCCCCCTTGAGCACCGCTGTCACGCCTTGCAATGGCGGCAGTTTTAGCAACTCTGCCGGTTTGACGCCGGTAAGCTGTAACAAATTCATAGCGGTCAGCCAGTTGCCGCTGCCCGGTTCGCCCACTGACACCCGCTTGCCCTGCAGGTCGCTGAATGACTGAATGGACTTGTTGGCGAACAGATGAACTTCCTCATTATAAAAGGGAAAAATCAGCCGCAGCCGACCGGCAACCTGACGCATTTCCCCGCTCTCGGAACGGCTGAGAAAACCCAGTACGTCGGATTGCACAATACCCAAGGCCGCATTTTCCTTGCTGTTCATCCGTTTGATATTGTCGATTGAACCTTGGGAATCCTTCACCAGGATATTCAGGCCGACAGTTTTGGCGACTTCGGCAATGTCGTTGCCAAATTGAATGTAAGTGCCGGTCCGGGAGCCGGTCACCATGCCGATCGATTGAGTATTGGCGTCATCAGCAATGGCCGACCCGGTCAGGCCGAACAGGTAGAGCAGACCGCCGATCAGCAGACGATTCATGAGGAAACTCCGAATAAGGTAATTCAACGGCGCAGCCCCCTCTCCAGGTCTTGCAGGGTGGGATCGAACTGCGATTTCAATTCATCGTCCAGGTTGCGCCGGGAACCCGGCGGTGAGGACGGCGCAGAATGGGGCGATGCAGGGATCGACCGTGGCGCTGACTCTGGCTTCAGACGAGGAGCAGGCCGTGGTTCTGGCGCAGGGTGAGGTTCCGGAGCCGGGGCCGGCTCCGGGGCCGGCCGGGGTTCCGGAGCCGGGACGGGTTCGGGCGCCAAACTCGGACGCAGGTCGTCGGTTCGCTCCACCGGGGAAGCCATGGTGGCGGACTCAGGCGCCGGGGTAGAGCGGACGAACCACCACCACCCACCGATACCTGCTGCTGCCGCCAGGGTGGCCACGCCGGCCAGGATCAACCCGAACCCGCTGCGACGCGCTTTGTCTGTTGCCCTGGGCGGCGATGACGCAGATTCAGACACCAATGGGGGAGGAGCCGCATGGATCGGGGCAGTAACCGGCTCTGACAGGACTTTGGGCAGGTTCCGTGGCCCGAAAACCCGTTCTTCACTGCCCAGCGGTGTGGAAACGATCCGCCCATCCACCCGCCGGGTGGGCGAAGAATCCCAACGATTCGGCACAGACCTCGCCCCCTGAGCCACGACGCGTGTTGGCAAACTGTCTTCATCCGCCATTGACGGGGGCGTGACCCGCACCGGGCGCGTCGGCAAATCGTCTTCCGTCAGCGCCGCCGCGCCGCCGATATCGGGAATCGGCATGTCGGGAATCGGCAAATCGGCCTGGCCCAACTCCGGCAACGGCGGTGACGGCGATTCAAATGTCGGTTGCGAAGGTATTTTCGGCGCAGGACCGATCCGAGTACCGCTGACCACCCGGCGTTCGCTGCCAGTCGCACCCTCATCAACCTCCAGCTCCAACGGCCAGACAAAAGTCACAGCGACGGTTGCGGGCAACCCCTGGCCCCGCGCCGCCAGCCGGTAGGGCATATTTTCCAACTGGAAAGCCAAATCGGGATCCATCACGAATTTCAGAGCATCGCCGCTATACCAGACTTCTTCAGGCTGTAACCAGCATTCTGCGCCCTGCCAGCCATCCAGGCCGAGGTGGTTGGCGGCGAAACCATGGCGACTCAGGGCGAATTCGAAGGTTTCCAGCGTGCGCGGCAGACCCTCGATGGTGACGATGGCATGACCCAGTGGACGATGCGGATCTTCGGAAACGCGGACTGCAAGCGTGGACATCAGGATCTCCAGGAAACCGGGCGAACGGCGAAAAACGGGGATTCGGCGTTTCCCCTGAATTTTTAATTGTAGACCGGTGGAGTCTGTTCTTCGCGGCGGCTTCTCAGCCCACCGACCGCAACCGCGCCAGCAATTCGCCCAAGCGCCGATTCGCCGCCAAATCGACTTCCACGCCATCATGAAACCGGGCGTTGCGCTCCACCAGGTCCAGATAGGCGCGAATCCAGTCGGTGTAGTAATCCTGATCGTAGGTAGATTGCTGCTCGCTCAACTGCGGGCCGCCACGCGGCGCGGGCCGGGGCGGAAAGACGGGACGCGGACCGCTTTCCAGCGGCAGCAGGGGCCGTTGATCCAGCACCAGCGCGTCATAGCCCAGAAAATCGACGTAGCCATTGAGCAGGTTGGCGGTCAGCCGGGCGGGCAACGCCACAATCTGCTCGAACTTCATGCGAAAGCCGGTCACCCGCCGGGTCTGCGCCACAATCCGCTCCTCCAGCTTCAGCCGTTGCGCCCCGCTGATCAGTTCCTTGACAAATTCCGCCATCAGCGCTGGCGGCACTCGGTAATAATCGCAGCGCGAAGGGTCACCGCTTAAATCCTGCAAATCCTGCATCCATTCCGCCACCGTCTCGCGGGCAAACAAGGCGGCGTCATCCTTACGCAGTGCCTCGCTGGCGCCCGCCGGCGCGCTCAGGCCCAATAGCGCCTTCATTTTCTGCGTATCCACCGCTGCGCCAATGGTCGGCCCGCCGACAGCCTGCTGGTCATCCGGCACCCGGGTTTCAATGCGGTAATAGATGCCCTCCAGATCGTCGCTGTCGGTCTGCAAGGCTCGCAATAATTCGCCGAAACGCTGTTCGCCGGCGCAATCGATCAAGCGAGCTGCGACTAACCGCGCTGCTTCCAGCCGCTTTTCCAGCTCCAGCTCCGGATTGTCGCTGACATGGTAATGATCGATGCGTTCGGCCATCTGCGAGCGCAGTTGAGCCGCCTGTCCCGCCAGTTGCCGGCGCTTGAGTTCCGGATTGCACAGCGGGCGCAGGTTTTGCGCCAGATAGCTAATGCCACCATCATTCAGGGCGAAACCCGCTTCCCAGGCTTCCGCCGGGTTGCGGAAATGGCGGTGGGCGTACTGATCCTGGAGAAAGGCGGCGCGAAATTGGGCAATACGCGATTTTTCGCCAGGCCGCACGCCGGTTTCCCGCCCCTGCTCGTTGTAGTCGAAAATGTGCTTGGCCTTAAAATTGGGATTGCGCAGCCAATAGCTGTTACGGAAACCGCCCTGCGTATCCCACTGGCGCGGCCATTCATGCTGCTTGCCGAAGAAATTGAGCAGGGAGCTTTCCAGTCGGGTGGTCCAGCGCCCTTCCGGAGAACGTTCGCCGGCCTTCTCCTCGAACTCCATATCGAACTTGGTCAGCACCAGAAACAGCGCCGTCGGTTGTTGCGAGCGCAGTTCCGGGGTGGCGCCGTGGGTACTGGCGATCCAGTCATACACCATTTCTGGCAGGGTCTTGACCTCCTGATTGCTGGGGCCGATGCACAACAACATGCTGGTCAATTCCTGCTCCGCGCAATACCGCTCGAACAGATAGGCCACCTTGCCGCGCAGAAACAGGCTTTGCAGAGCGTCCTGACCGTTGAGGAAGGTCGGCAAATCCTTGATCTGCTCGCGGGAGCGGGCGCCGGGGAAGTCGAGCAAATCGGTGTGCTGGAAGAAATCCCAGGGCTGCTCGCTGATGACGATGCGCAATTCCGCGATCAACGCTGTGACCTCGCTGCGCGGCAGAGTCACCCGTGCGCCATTCGTTCCAATCAGCGTCAGCGTTCCGCCGCCGCCCGTTCCCAGGCCCTTGAGCGTTTGCACGTCGATGATGCTCTGTTCACGGGGAATCAGCGCCTCCAGTCCGGCCTGGGCCTCGGTGGCGAAGTTCAATCCCTGCAAACCGTTATACAAGCGGACGTAAAGCTGGCTGAAAGCCTCGACATTGCCCCAGATCACGCCGAACAGTTTGGCCCGCTCGGCGATCCGCAATCGGGGGGCCAGTTGCGCGGCCTGCTCCCAGTAACCATGCCGCAGTAACCGCACCCGCTCCTGACCTTTGAAATACCGCTCAAAATAAGCTTGCAGATCAAACACATCTTCAGCATTGAGCGGGTCCGTCGGTATAGCCTGCGCTGCTGGCGCCAGACTGGACAACAACTCATTCAACTGACCCGGCGTCAGCAGTTCGTCATCCGTGTGATCGCAATCCGCGTAATAGGTGTTGCCGATCATCTTGACCAGATCCGTCTGAGTCAGCAGGCGCATTTGCACCGGGGCGGCAGGCGTAGCGCCGGGCGTGGTTTGCAGGGTGAAGCGCGTCACCAGGCCAGTCGATTCGCGCCCGCCTTCGGGGTTGATGTCGCGGATGAAATCAATTTTCTGTCCGGCAAAATCCGCCAGCAGCGGCGCATTGCCTTTACGGGCCAGCGCCGAAATCAGGTAGGACTTGCCGGACTGGCTGGGGCCAAACACCCCAGCGCACATCGGGCGCTGCGCTGCCTGATCCAGCCGCCGGGCCTGGGCGGTGAAGCGGCGAAATTCCTTGGTCAAGCCGGCCTTCTCCTGCCCCACCCGGTCGGGATGTGCGTCGATCCAGGTGAGGAAGCCGTTGCCGACCTGTTCCAGTTCACGGCACAGGGTGCTGAGTTGTTCGCTGGACGCCACCGGGCCAGCCGGTTGCGGCAGGGGTGCGGGCGACGGTTCAACCTGCGCCGGTTGGACGAGAGGTACAGGCGATTCAATCCGCGCTGGCTCTGGCGGGGGTATTGGCGAGGCGGGCGGTGGCGCGGTTTCCGGCGCAGACGGCACCGGCGGTTCGGCGCCATCGCTGACCTCGATGCCGAAATTCCTCGCTAGCGCCGCCAGGCCACCGGCAAAACCCTGACCGAGCGCCCGGAATTTCCATTCCGCGCCGCGCCGGTAGAGTTCGCCCATGATAATCGCGGTCTCGGTCATGTCAGCGGTATCCAGCGCGAAACTGGCAATGCCGGTCTGGTTATCGCCGTCGCGCAGTTCCAATCGCACCTGGCGCAGGGCCGCGAAGGTCTGGCCGCCTTCTGCATCCAAGGCGATGGCGATGGCGATACGGGCAATGTCGGGAGGCAGATCGGCCAGGCGCACGGCAAAGCGCCGACTTTCCTGTTGAAGCTGGATACCGCCGCCAATCAGCATCGGCTGGTTATAGAAAATGAAATCCCCGTCATTGCGCACCTGGCCCTCGGCAGTCAAGGCAAAGGCGCTCGCGTCGAGCATCCAGGGACCTTCGGCGGGTTCCCAGCTCAGGTCCAGATCAACTTGCTCGATGCCGGGCGTTTTCTGGCTCAGGGAAAAGTTTTGACCGGCTTGGAATGTCAACACAGCGGGTTCCCTCCAATCAGAAGCGGTGCAACGATTTTGCTCAGTTGCGGAAAAACGCTACAGGTTTAAAAGCGTCGCCACGACCGTCAACCCCAACGCCGCGACCAGCGCGGTCATCATCCAGCGTCGCTGACGCAGATAGTGCCGGCGATCCACCCAGCGGCCCAGCAGGGCGTTACCCTCCTGCAACGCCACTAACCGGCTGCCCGGTTGCCGACTCCGGCAATGCAACCGGACGAGCAACGGCCCCTGCGGGAGGGCACGCCGACCCGGCGCGGGTTCGATCCGCACATCGCCAAGCGGGCCGACCGTCGGCGGGTCGAGACCTTCAACCGCCATCAGCCAGCCAGGCGGGCTGTTGGCCGCTGTCGGCGTCAAGCGCACCGCAAGCGGCGCGTTTTCTCGCAGCAGGCGGTTGGCGTCAAGCACGCGCTGCGTCGTCCAATGATTCAGCCACGCTAACAAGCCCCCCAGCGAAACCACCATCAACAGCACGATCCCGCCGATCAGCGCCAGTAGCAGAAAATCGCCCAGCGTGTCGCCATGCAGGGCCGAGGCCATGGCAAACACCATCATGCCCGCCATGGGCAGAAAAATCAGCAGACTCAGCAAGCGCGACAAGCGCCGATGAGCGGCCAGCAGTTTTTGCAAACCAGGATGCAGCAGGGTGTCGGTCATGCAGGATTGAACGGTCGATCAGCGGCGAGGCGCATCGCTCGGCCAGGCGGAAATCGAGAAAATGCCGGTGTCCAGCCAGTAACCGTATTCATCCTTTAGCGTCTGCAATTTCAACAGCACCACACCGGTCGGCTGCTGGTTGCCGTCGGCGTCGGCCACGGCCACGATCTTGAAATCCAGATCGACATTTTCCTCGGTGGAACGCTCCAGGGTCACTTTGAGCGGCAACGCCTTTGTGCGGGCGTCCTGGGGATGGGCGAAGGCAACGCGGTACAGCGGCGAGGCCGGCCAGCGCTCGACGTTCAATTGCCGGAAGCCGAGAAAGACCGGCGCATAAAAATTAAAAGTCGCTTCCGGCAACCGGGTCTTGCGATCCTCCAGTTCCAGATTGGCGAACAGCACATCATCCTGTTTCAATCGCCCGGTCTGCTGGAGTACGCCAATAAAGCGGGCGGTGGATTTCATCCCCAGTTCCCGGCTACGCAGGTTGAACTTGTACAACTGCCCTTCGGACAGTGCGCAAACCATTGCGCCCACTGCTGCGGTCGTTTTGGGATCGGTGAGCCGACCACCCACCGAGCGGAACGGATACCAGTCACCGACCCGGTAAGTATGCAAACTGACAATCCGGTCGGGCGGGACGGGGAGTTTAGCCAGAATGGCCGCCTGCACCGCCGGCAGCCGGCAGGGCCGTCCGGAAATCAGCAGGTAGTCACAATCATAGAGGTACGCCACTTCACACAGATCGCTGAGGACCTGACCGAGAATGCGGCGCACTGTCGTATCAATCGCCAGCATGGTGGTTGAGAAGGCGACTTCGGCCAGATGGAACTCTTGACCGCCGGCCGTACGCACCGCTTCTTCCAAAAACGCGATTACCTGCTGATGAGGCTGGGTATCTGACGGATAGACATCCACCAGTTTGAGCGTGATCGCCTCGTTCCCGGTGCTGAGGTCGGCGTTCTCATACCGTTGCAGCATCGCCAGCGCCAGCGGCAAGGCGACCTGACTGGCGAACTGGCGGCGCAGTGTCCGCTCGCGTTCGGCCTGATCGCCTCGATTGGCGCCCAGCAACCGCGCCAGCAATTCCTCGGCGTTGGCCGCGCCGCTGTGGCGAATGGCGTCCAGCAAGGTTGGCAGGATGTTGCGCTCAATCAGTCCGCACAGCACGTCGTCGCCAGCGATGTTGAAGCCTTCGCGAAATTCCTGCGTCGGTCTAAGCGCCGTGCCGCCTTCCAGTTGATAGGTGGCGATAATCAGATCGGTGGTGCCGCCACCGATGTCAATACTGGCCAACCGCAGGCTGGGGGTTTCCCCATAACCTTCCCGAACACGCCCGAAGACCTGGAAAAACAGCGCCGCATCACCCTGGAAATTGTGCTTGACCTCATTATAGAGAAACACGATCTGCGTACCGGTCGCCTCGTCCCATTGCATAAAGGGTTCCGGCGCCTGCCCTTCATCCAGACCCAGCGCCCGCCAGGTCAGGCGGATCGCGGTATTCACCCGGCGCGAAAATAACCTGCGCTCCGCCAGTGGCATGGCGGTCGGCAGGGTCAGAATGACCCGCCGCAATCGGCGCGGCGCCTCCGAATAGACCCGCTCAGAGCGGCGGGCCGGGGAATTGGCCTGCACAAACGCCTGCAGCAGCACTTCGGCGACGAAGAAACTCATCAACGCCCCGCGTGAAAACAGTGCTGTTACTGCGGGCGGTTCACCCGGCGCCAGTTCTTCACCATCTTCGCGCAGGTGGCCAACAAAGGGTCCGGTGGTCACCGGGCCACTGTCGCCGGCGTAATCTGAACCAGGATTAAACCGCCAGGCGTGATAGCGCGGGTCGGCATCCCACAGATAGCGCTTGGGACTGGACAGACCCGTGCTGCCTTCCGCGCCATGGCTGAAATAGGACTGTGCCTGAGCCTCGAAACCGACCCGGGTCACGGTCGGCCATAGAAAGGCGCTGCTCCGGCCACTGCGCCGGGACAGTTTTTCATCGCCGAACGCGCTGCGGGCGAATTCGATCCGGCTGGGAAATGGCTCGTTGTAAACCTGTTCCGGGCGGCTCAGATCACGCAATTCCAGCCGATAGCTGTCGTTCATGTCTACCGGCGCGTCGCCGCTGGTTTCCATCAGCATCCCGCAGGTGCGGGAATTACCGATGTCCAGCACCAGATCGACATCCACCGGCTGGTTGAGCCGGGCGGTCGGGCCGTCATCGACGAAGGTAAAGCGCAGGCGCGGCGGGCGCACGGCTTGCCGCAATAAAGTCAGCACGGTCAGCCACGCCGCCTGAGCATCCGGACCAGCGCGCAATTCCGCCTCATCCACCCGACGTGGAGCGCGCCGCCGTCGCTCATAGGCATGAAAGTGCTGATGCAGCCATTCCCGCACCCATTCCTGTTCCAGGAAGGCTCCGGTATCGTCCTCAGCGTCGCTCAGGGCGAATTCCTCGCCGGATTGCATATCCTGCGGGCTGGGAGCGAGATAGGGTCGGCCTTCCCGGGTCGGCAGCAACTGGGTGTCAAAGGCCAGCGTCACTCGGTGGGTATAACCCTCACTGTCGGGGGTCGGTAACTCCAGCAACCGCGCTCGCGCCCAGTTGATCGGCCCATTATCAAAGCGATGATCGCCATCGGGCTGCCGTTCGCGGATGCGCAGGAAGGGGATCGGTAGCCAAACCCGGTCGAAAATGACGGCGGCCTTGGCCGCGTTTAGCGAATAAACCTGTTCCGGTTTGACCGGTTGACCATCACGGGCCGCAAACTGGCCGCTGGCATCGTCGGCGTACAGAGGAACAAGGACCGGGCGCCCCTCCACGCCGGCGGCCGTCAAAAACGCCCGCGACAACCGAATGTCGTTCAGATTAAAACCGAAATCCAGAAATTGAATAGCCGTGTTCGGAACCAGGTTGACGAGTGGACTCCATGGCCTGAGTTTCGCCAGCATATCGGCCTCCTTCGGGGTTCAACGGCTTAACTGGCTGGCCCGCTGCTGCTCGCGCAACAGCCGTTCCATCAATTGCTCAATTTCCGCTTCCAGCGCGCTATATTTCTGCTTGGCCAGTTGGTCTTGTGCCGCCAGCCTCTCCTGCAACGTCTGGTGTTCCTGTCGGGCTTCCTCCAATTGCCGACGCAACTCCCGCGTTTCCTTCTCTGCCCCGTCCGTCGATTCGCCAGAACTCATCGCGACTTGAGTGCGCAATGACCGCCGTTCGGCCTGCAAACGTTTGAGCTGTTCCTGAAAGAGCAGCCGTTCTTCGCTCCAGGCGGTGCGTTGCTGACGTAACCCCTCGACCTCAGCCCGCAGTTGTTCCATGCGCTGATCATCTTCCGGCGATAGCCCTGATCCACTCTGCGCCTTTTGCAACGACAAGTGATCTTCCAGCGCATTCATTTGAATTTGCAAGGCCAGCCGCTCACGCTCCCAGACTTCCTGCTGCTGCTCGAGTCGGGTGCTTAACTGCGTTTTATCCCGACGCAACTCCTGCACCTGATCATCGAGCTGACTGCTGAGCAGGGTCAGGCTTTGCCGTTCCTCATCCCACTCGGCGCCCTTCTGCGCGAAACGATCTTGCAACGCTATCCGATCCTGTTCCAGACGCGAGATAGTTTCATGTGATTGAGTCACCTCTTGCTGCTGCGCCTGTAACTGTTGCTCACCCTGTGTTTTGAAGTCGGCGTATTGCTGCTCCAGCTTGGCATATCGCTCGCTGACCTCGGCCAAATCGCTCTCCAGCCGTTTCTGCCGCATCAACATGGTCTGGCGACCCTGATAACCCTTTGACTGCTCTTCGAGCAGAGCGCTTTGCAGTTCATTACTTCGAGCCTGCATCTCGGTCAACTCCATCTGAGTCTGTTCGTATTTGCCTCGCAGGGTTTGATAAGGCATGAGGTAGATAATGACCCCACCCACGATCAGCCCAGCCACTATTCCAATGATTAAATAAATCATATCCGCCATGAGTCAGAATCCGCTTGTTATCAATCGACTGATATCCCATCGGTCCGGTCTTGGAACGTCCCGCTCCTCACCGCAACCCATAGACCAGTATGGCGGCGCCAATACCGACCGCCGCTGCACCGGCGGCCGCCAGATAAATATGCCGCATTAAATTCTGCCGTATACCGGTCCATTCCTGGCGAGCGGCCAGTTGTTCATTCGCTGCCATGCCGTTTTCGCCCCCATGACCAGCACCCGCTACTGCGCCCACCGCCTGCATCGCGGTTTCCCGGGCCGCCTCGACTGCTGCGTCGCGAGCTGTGGCAACCGCTTTCCGCACAGCCTCGGCAAACCGTGTGCTTAATTGTCGCACCAACCGCTCAGATAACTCGTGCAACTGACTCTGACACACCTGAGACGCCATATCCTTCACCAGGACCTGGAGATTCTCCTGTTCCCTACGTCGGAATGCTTCCAGACGTTCGTCCAGTAACAGGGACAATCGGGTTTGCAGAGCCTCTTCAGCCCACTGGGGACCGTGCTGTTCCTCGGGCGGACGCCATGCCGCCAGTCGTTCCTCGCAAATTTTCGTTGCAATCTGGCTACAGGCAGCCGCCTGGCTGGTCTCCATTTCCCGCCGCAGCTTGGCAATGACATCATTGAGCAACGGCAGTACCTGTGACTCAATAGCGTCATAGAAGACCGACTCCGCCTTATCAACGACGATTTTCTCAACCCACTCGATGTTCACTGTCTCGCCGGCGGTCGGCGCGGGAACATGAGCCGGAGCGGCATCGAGCATCTGATGCATCCGTTCGAGCAGCACACCGAGCATTTCCGGGATCGCCGGCTTGGTCAGTACGTCGATCGCCCCTGCTGCACGGGCTTCCTCGCGATAGTTCGCTTCATCCCTGGAAGTATACATAGCGACCGGGATGGCTGCGGTCGCCGGATTACTCTTGATCTGTTGCACCGCCGTCAGACCATCGATGCCAGGCATCGTGTGATCCATGAAGATCGCATCCGGCTGCCGATCGCGTAGATAATTCAACGCTTCTTCGCCGGATTCGGCAGTATCCACTGTCATGCCGAATCCTTGCAGCATTTTGCGCAGCATCAATCGGGCAGATTTGGAATCATCAACGACAAGAACGTGTCGGACTGGCATGAACTACTCCTCCTGACTTGCCGAACCGGGTTTTCCTGACAGATTAGCAGGATTCAGCGGGCGAAAGAACGCCCATGAATCCTATGGACATTCAAGCGGCGCCTCCGGGGCAATTGACAACAGTTTCACTGTCCGCCAAAGTTCGGCGAAATCCGGCAGGCGATTTAGACATTAAACCGGAAATGCATGACATCGCCTTCCTGAACGATGTATTCCTTCCCCTCCAGCCGCCATTTGCCGGCCTCGCGGGCGCCGGCTTCCCCATTAAAGGCGATATAGTCGGCGTAGGCGATCACCTCGGCGCGAATAAACCCACGCTCAAAATCGGTATGAATCACCGCCGCCGCTTGCGGAGCCGTCGCGCCAATCCGCACCGTCCAGGCGCGCACTTCTTTGGGGCCGGCGGTGAAATAGGTTTGCAAACCGAGCAGTTTATAAGCGGAGTGGATGACGCGATCCAGTCCGGGTTCAGTCAGTCCGTAATCGGCCAGAAATTCGGCCTTGTCGGCATCGTCCAATTCGGCTAATTCCGCTTCAATCGCCGCGCAAACAGGTAAAACTTCCGCGCCTTCTCGAATGGCGATTTCCCGCACCTGATCGAGGAATGGATTATTTTCAAATCCATCTTCAGCAACATTCGCGATGTATAAAACCGGCTTGCCCGTCAGTAAAAACAGTTCCCGCAATCCTTCCCGCTCACCTGCTTCCAGCGCCAACGTGCGCAACGGCGCTCCGGTATCCAGATGCGCCTGCACCCGCTCCAGCAACGCCTTGCGCTCCAGCGTTTCCCGGCCCCCGGACTTGGCCGCTTTCTCCGCCCGCTGCAACGCCTTTTCCACCGTCGCCAAATCGGCCAGCGCCAATTCAGTATTAATCGTCTCGATGTCTTCGCCGGGATTCACCCGCCCGGAAACGTGAATCACGTCGTCATTCTCAAAACAGCGCACCACCTGCGCGATAGCGTCGGTTTCACGGATATGCGCCAGAAACTGATTACCCAGCCCTTCGCCTTTCGACGCGCCGGCCACCAGTCCCGCGATGTCTACAAACTCCACCGTTGCGGGAATAATCTTCGGGGGCCTGACAATCGCCGCCAGCGCCGCCAACCGTGGATCAGGCACCGGCACCACCCCGACATTGGGGTCGATGGTGCAGAACGGATAATTTTCAGCCTGGATGCCCGCTTTGGTCAGGGCGTTGAACAGGGTGGACTTGCCGACGTTCGGCAAGCCGACGATGCCGCATTGAATGCCCATAGGCGGTTACTCGGAGGTTTGATTAGCGGAAGGAGAGGCCGGGGATGAAATGCGCCGGCTATGCAGGGCTTGCATCGCCCGTTCCCATTGACCGGCCAGCAGGTGCGGCATTTCGCGCAGCGCGTCGGCGATGGCCTGTTCCAGTAATTCCTGCTCAGCGCGTGGCGCACGGCGCAGAACGTGATTCAACACCTCGCGACTGTCGCCGGGATGGCCGATGCCCAGCCGCAGCCGGGCGAAATCGTTGCCGCCCAGTTGGGCGATCAGATCGCGCAGGCCGTTGTGGCCACCGTGACCACCACCCTGCTTCAGGCGGACCGTGCCCAGTGGCAGATCCAGATCGTCGTGAACAATCAGAATGGCCGGCAGCGGAATTTTGTGAAACCGCGCCAGTGCCGCGACTGCCTGGCCGCTGCGGTTCATGTAGGTCATCGGCTTGAGCAGCCACAATTCCTGGTCCACCAGCGCGATGCGGCACACCTCGCCGTGATATTTGGCGTCCGGGCGGAAATGGCCGCCGTGCTGGCGAGCCAGTTCATCCACCAGCCAGAAACCGGCATTGTGGCGGGTCTGGGCGTATTCGGAACCGGGATTGCCCAGCCCGACAATCAGCCGTAACAAGGAAGCCGGTTCTGGCATAACGGGGGAATCGGGAAGTTTAAGCCGCCGGCGTCGGTGTGCTGGGCGCTTCCTCGCCGCCATGCGCGTGATGGATACTCACGACCATCGCGTCCTGCTCAGAGCCGGCAGCGATATGGTTCGCCAGTTCCACGCCTTCGGGCAGCTTCAGGTCGGACAGGTGCAATGCATCACCCAGACCCAGATCCGTCAGATCGACTTCAATAAATTCCGGCAAGTCCTTGGGCAGACAGGCGATTTCAACGTCGATCAAGGCGCGGCTGACTACGCCACCCTGCTGCTTGACGCCGCGCGAGATGCTTTCATTGGTGAAATGCAGCGGGACATGGACCCGCAGCTTGCGGTCGGCGCTGGCCCGCAGGAAGTCGATATGCATGACCGTCGGCTTGAACGGGTGGCGATGCATGTCGCGCAACACGGCGGTTTCCATAGTCCCGTTGATCTTCAGAGTCAGCACATGCGAGTAAAACGCTTCCCCCGCCTTGTTCATCAGATTCAGGACTTCCAGGAGATTCAAGGTCAGCGGCTGCGGCTCCTGGCTTCCACCGTACAGGATCGCCGGCAAATGACCGGTGCGGCGCAGGCGGCGGCTCGCACCTTTCCCCAGCTCGCTGCGCAGCTCGGCTTTCAATTCAAACTGAATACTCATGAATACTTCTCCAAACGCTAAACATAAAAATGCGACGCGCCCGCGACCAGACGCGCCGCTCTCGGTATCCCCGCCATCGAACTGCACGGGACAGCAAATATTTCAGAGGAATAGTGAACTGACCGACTCTTCCAGATGAATGCGGCGCATGGATTCAGCAAGCAGTCCAGCTACGCTGATCTGGCGGATATTGGGACAGGCCGCTGAATCGGGACGCAGGGGAATGGTATCAGTCACCACCAGTTCATCCAGCACCGAATGGCGGATATTCTCGGCGGCGGCGCCGGACAACACGGCGTGGGTGCAATAGGCGCGCACCGATGCTGCGCCCCATTCCTTCAATGCCTTCGCCGCGAGGCAGAGGGTGCCGGCGGTGTCCACCATGTCGTCCACCACGATGCAATGCTGGCCTTCCACATCGCCGATGACGTGCATGACCTGGGCTTGATTGGGGGCGGGGCGGCGCTTGTCGATGATCGCCAGTTCGGAATCATCCAGGCGCTTGGCCAGGGCGCGGGCGCGCACTACGCCGCCAACGTCCGGCGACACGACCATACGGTCGCCGAGGTTCTGGGCGCGAATGTCGCTCAGCACCATCGGCGTCGCGTAGATGTTGTCCACCGGCAGGTCGAAGAAGCCTTGAATCTGATCCGCGTGCAAATCCACGGTCAGCACCCGGTCCACGCCGACGCTGGTGATCATGTTGGCGACCACCTTGGCGGAAATCGGCACCCGCGCCGAACGGGGGCGGCGATCCTGTCGAGAGTAGCCGAAGTAGGGAATGACCGCTGTGACCCGCACTGCGGAGGAGCGGCGCAAGGCGTCGGCCATAACCAGCAATTCCATAATGTTGTCGTTAGTCGGCGCGCAGGTGGGTTGCACGATGAACACATCCTTGCCGCGCACATTCTCCATTAACTCGACCATGACCTCGCCATCGCTGAATCGGCTGACAACCGCCTGACCGAGCGGCATCTGGAGATGGCTGACAATATCGCGGGCCAGTTGGGGATGGGCATTGCCCGCAAACACCATCATGCGACCTTCATACACGGCCTGTTTCCCCCACGGTCGATCTGCGACAACATAAAGATGGCTGGGCCGCCAGGATTCGAACCTGGGAATGCCGGAGTCAAAGTCCGGTGCCTTACCACTTGGCTACGGCCCAATAAATCGGAAACGCTTTAGGCGGATAGACGCTGCTCTCGCGCCAGGCTTTCATGCAGCGGTGAGCGGTTGCAACCTCGCGCCATAAATCCTGCCCAATCTGGCGGCAATTGCGCCAACACCTGCCGGGCTCTATTCACATCTGGGAAAGCGGCGAACACACAAGCGCCGGTGCCGGTGAGTCGCGCTACGCCCTGCTGCGCCAGCCAGGCGGCGGCGGCGGCGACTTCCGGGTAGCGGCGATAGACCACCGCTTCGCAATCATTACCGCCAGCGCCCCTGATGAAGTCGGCTATTGTGCTGAGTGGGGAGTTTCTTGTCAATTCCGGGTCGTTGAACACCGCACCAGTAGCAACCTGGCAAGGTGGTTTCAGCACCACAAACCAGGGTTCGTCCAGGATGACGGGCGTCAACCGTTCGCCCACGCCTTCCGCCCAGGCCGCCTGGCCGTGGACGAAGACAGGGACATCCGCGCCGAGTTGCAAACCTAATTCCGCCAGTTCCGCCAGAGTCAATCCGGTTCGCCAATAATGGTTCAAGGCAACCAGCGTGGTCGCCGCATCGGAACTGCCGCCACCCAGTCCCCCGCCTATCGGGAGATGTTTGGCGATGCGCAGGGTGACGCCCTGACCGGTTCCCGTGGCCTGTTGCAATAAGCGGGCGGCGCGCACGGTCAAATCGTCGTCCGGGGATACGCCGGAGACTTCGCCGATGCGCTCGATGACGCCATCCTGGCGTGGCGCAAACCACAACCAATCGCTGTAATCGAGGAATTGAAACACCGTCTGCAACAGATGGTAGCCATCCGGTCGGCGTCCGACGATGCGCAGCATGAGGTTGAGTTTGGCCGGAGCGGGCCAGGCAGTGGATAACTCGATACACCCCTCTCCCGCAAGCGGGAGAGGGGTTGGGGGTGGCGCGTTCACAGCCTCCATTGTTCGATGACCAGTTTGACGCTCAAATCCGGACGCCGGGCAACGATGCGTTCCGGCAGATCGAGGTTGATCCGGGAAGTCGGCGCATAGGCGGGATACTCGATGACCCAGCCGTTCTGCTCCAACCGGGTCAGGCGACCGCTAGCATCGGTTTGCAGTATGGGTGTTGAACCGGGTTCGGGCAGACCGCGCACCCAGTAGCGCAACCCGTTCACCGGCAGACGCACGCCGAGACTTTGTTCCAGCAGGTCGTCAGCATCCGGGGCGGTCCAATTCTGGCCGTCCTGGGTCTGAATGCGCACGTCTTGACCCCCGCTTTCGACGATAACCCGACCTTGACCGAGTGGGCCGATTAAATCAATGCGATAAGCGGATTCCTGTTGCGCCCACTGAAAGTTGGCGTGCCAGCCGTCCTGACCGCTGACCACGCCAATTCGACCGTCCGCCTGCCACGTCGTGAGTTGGGTCAGCGCCGTCTGTCGGGCAGTCCAGGCGCTCGCGGCTTCCGGGGAGAGGGTGGGCAGAGCAGCACAGCCGCACAACAGCAGACTGAGGATGGCGGCGCCCCGCCACGGCGTCGTTTTCAACATGATTCACCACCCAAACCGTTCCCGCAGTTTGCGTAAATGCACACTGTTCGGTTCACGGGTTAGCGCCTCCTTCCAGATTTTTTTGGCTTCCTCGCGCTGACCGTTGACCCACAGCACCTCGCTCAAATGCGCGGCGATTTCCGCGTCGGCATTCACCCGGTAGGCGCGGCGCAGATACTCCACAGCTTTATCCCGGTTGCCCAGCCGGTATTGCACCCAACCCATACTATCCAGCACCGCCGCATCATCGGGCATTTGCGCCAGCGCTTGTTCGATATAACCCAGCGCTTCCTGATAGCGGTCGGTGCGGTCGGCCAGGGTGTAGCCGAGCGCGTTTAACGCCTGACCGTTCTTCGGATCGGCGGCCAGAATGGCACGTAAATCCCGCTCCAGAACATCCAGTCGGTCGATTTTCTCCGCCGCCAGCGCCCGGGCATACTGCAGCTCCTTGTCGTCAGGATGTACAACCAGCGCCCGCTCCAGGCTGTCAAAGGCTTCCTGATAGCGCTCCGCTTCCCGCAGCGCCTCAGCCTCGGCTAAATACAGGGTGATGGCGTTTTGGGGATTATTGCGGCGCAGCGTGTCGAAATGCTGGCCGGCAGCGGCGATGTCGCCGGCTTTGGCCAACACAGTGCCCATGCGCATTTGTGCTGACAAATAGCGCTCATCGTCCTTGACCCGCTCATACCACCCGCGAGCCTTGGCATAGTCGCCGCGCTGTTCTTCAACCCGGCCCAGTTCGAAATAGGCGTCGGCCAGACGGGTTTTGCGCTTGATCAAGTCCAGAAAATAGGTTTCGGCCAAGTCAAATTGCCGGGTTTCCGCCGCCAGCAGCCCAAGTGCGTAGAGCGAATCGGTGTCCTTGGGATTCTGACTGAGCAGGGTCGCAAACTCACGGCGGGCTTTGTCCAGTTGGCCGGCGTCGATCAGCAATCGGGCATAATTCATGCGCAAATTGCGGTCACGGGGCAGGGCGGCGACCGCCTGGGTCAATCCGGCCAACGCCGCCTCTTTATCGCCGCCATCCAGCAGCAGACGGGTGCGCAATAAATGGGCGGGAGCCAGTTTCGGATCGCGGGCCAGCGCCAGTTCGAGACTGGACAGCGCCTGCTCACGGTTCCCGGCAGCGGCAGCCAGCATGGCGTGGTAATACTGGGCGAAGGCCGAGCGCGGATTACGGTCGCGGAACTGGCCCATCACCCGCAGCGCCAACGCTTTGTCGTCCGCCTGGCCAAGCAGCGCAGCGATCGTTGCGTAGCCCTGTTGTTGGTCTTTCTTGCTGCCGGCGCGCCGAACAGTTTCCAGATAGCCGGCGGCTTCCTCCAGCCGGCCATTGCGCAACAACGCCAGCGCCAAAGTCTGTTCGGCCTGGTCACTTTTAGGAGCCAGCGTGCGCCAGCGTTGCGCCAGCGCCAGCGCAGCAGCATTTTCCTTCATCAACAACGCCAGCACTGCGGCGCGTTCCGCCACGCGGGGATCGTCGCTGATCAGGGCAACCTTCTGGTAGTGACTCAGCGCTACCTCCAGTTGATCGCGCTTGCCCGCCAGTTCTGCCGCCAGTAACTGATACATCAAATCCGCGCGAGGGCTGGGTTGCAGCGTCGGTCGAATCGTGAATTCCGGTTCAGTCGGCGCTTGCGCGTCCACCACGGTAGCGCAGCCGCCCGATAGGAGGAGCAGACCGCTAAAACCCAAAGCTTTTAAAAGTTTGTTCATGGCCCGCGTCGAAAGCCGTCCAGATGGAGTGAGTACGGAATAATCGTGCAATAATAATCCAACAGAGGTATGACCTTGCCATGCGCCGGTTTTATCCCGCACAATCCCTCCGTTTTTGACCTTATCCTGACTTGCAATCCCATGCCTTTACTGGCTCTTGGCCTCAATCATCAGACTGCACCCGTCGGCGTTCGTGAACGAGTGGCGTTTGCGCCCGACCGGCTACATCCCGCTCTGCGGGACCTGCTCGACCGGGGCGGCGCCTATGAAGCGGCGATCCTGTCCACCTGCAATCGCACCGAACTGTACTGTGGCCTGAAAGACAGCGACAGTCGGCAGGTGGTGGAATGGCTGGGGGATTATCATAGGCTAAGGACCGTGGATTTGTGGCCCTATCTCTACCAGCATGCCGAGGGACGGGCGGTCCGTCATATTCTGCGCGTGGCTTCCGGGCTGGACTCGCTGGTGCTGGGCGAACCGCAAATTCTCGGTCAGGTCAAGGCCGCCTATCAGGCCGCCAACAGCGCCGGCGCGCTGGGGACCCGGTTGGAGCGGTTGTTCCAGCATACCTTCACCGTCGCCAAGCAGGTGCGCACCGATACCCGGATTGGCGCCAGCCCGGTGTCGGTGGCCTTCGCAGCGGTCAGTCTGGCCAAACAGATTTTTGCTGACTTGCCCCAGCGGACTGCGCTGTTGATTGGCGCCGGCGACACGATGGAACTGGTCGCCCGCCACCTGCATGAGAGCGGCGTTCGCCGGCTGGTAGTCGCCAACCGGACTCTGGAGCGGGCGCATGCACTGGCAGCGTCCTTTGCCGGTTACGCCATCGCCCTGGAGGAAATCCCCGCGCATTTGGGCGAAGCGGACATGGTAATCTCTGCGACCGCCAGCCTGGATTTGATGCTCGATGCGCCCCTGATCCGCCGCTGTTTGAAACAGCGCCGTCACCAACCCATGTTTATGGTTGATCTGGCGGTGCCGCGCGATATTGATCCGGCAGCCGCTGATCTGGACGATGTCTATTTGTACACGGTCGATGATCTCAAGGATATCATCCAGGAAAATCTGCGTTCACGGCAGGCTGCCGCTGCACAGGCTGAGGAAATTATCGACAGCCAGGTAGAACACTTTATGGCCTGGCTGCGGACGCAGGACAGCGCGGTGAGTATCCGGGCGTTGCGCCAGCAGGCCGAGGCGCTGCGCGATGAAGCGCTAGCCCGCGCCCAGCGCCAATTGGCTCAAGGTAAAGATCCTGCCGAAGTGATGAATTGTCTGGCGAATACCCTGACTAACAAGTTGATGCATCTCCCTTGCGCCGGTTTGCGCGAAGCGGCTGCCCAGGGCGATATCGAAACCTTGACCCTCATCCAGAATTTATACCGTTTACGCGACGGAAAGCCCGGTCCATGAATCCATCCATGCTCGCCAAGCTGGAGCAGTTGGCGGCTCGTCACGAAGAAGTGAGCGCCCTGCTGGCTGAACC
>CAZDVY010000027.1:0-14464 GCA_964508935.1 uncultured Candidatus Competibacteraceae bacterium
CGGATGGAATACTGCTGGAAAGTGAAAGGAATGACTTGAGCGGTCATGATGCTATCTCCGTAATCATTTAGGATGATCCCGTCAAGCAGGCGGGGAAGCGACCGCCTGACCGGGCGGAGGAACGGCGTAATGTCTTAAGGAAGCTTGAGCACACGCCCGTGTTAAAGCCGGGGCAACGGGTAAAAAACGCCCTAATCCGCATTGAACCGCCGGATTCCCGACGGTTCAAACCGCCAGCGCATCCAGCGCCGCGTCATGCCTTGAACCACCCACCCATCCATCCGATCCCTCATGTCCATCCAATTCACCATTGCTGTGACACAACTAGTCAGCCGGCGTCGCCCGACGCTGGTTTCTCTGGTCGGCATCGCGCTGGGCGTCGCGTTCTTCCTCGCCGTGTCCTCGCTGATGCGCGGCTCCGAACAAGATTTCATCAAACGGCTGATCGACAACAGCCCGCATATCACGGTCTCCGATGAATACCGTAACCCGGAAAAACAGCCGGCCCGGCAACAGTGGCCGGAAGGTGCGGTGGAGATTCGGCGGGTCAAGCCGCTGACCGAGGTGCGCGGCATTCGCGGTCATATTCAGAAACTGGCCTTTATCGAATCCCTGCCGGGACTGCGCGCCGCGCCGGTACTGGTGGGATCGGTGGTGCTGACGTTCGCCGGACGCATCGAAGGCGTGACCCTCAACGGCGTGGTCCCGGACAAGATGAAAGGCGTGTCCACCATCGAGGAGAAGCTGATTCAGGGTTCGCTGGACGCGTTGGCGGCGAATCCGAATGGCATCGTGATCGGTGATGGGCTGGCGAAAAAATTCGGTCTGGAGATGGGCAGCGTGGTCAACGCTTCCTCACCGGGCGGCGAAGTGCGCACGCTGAAAGTGGTCGGCATTTTTCGCACTGGCAACGCCAATTACGACGAGTCGCAAACCTTCGTTCTGCTCAAACGGGCGCAGGGACTGCTGGACCGGGCCAACCGGATCAATCGTTTCATCCTGCAACTGGACGATCCTTATGCTGCCCGCGAGGTCGCCGCCGTCATCGAACAGCAGGGCGGCTACAAGGCGGTATCCTGGCAGGAAGCAGTGGAGGACCTGATGAGCGTACTCCTGATACGCAATCTGATCATGTACAGCGTGGTGTCGGCGATCCTGGTCGTGGCGTCCTTCGGCATCTACAACACGATCTCCACCATCGTCATGGAGAAAATCCACGACATCGCCATTCTCAAATCCATGGGTTTCCACGCCCGCGATATCCGCCACATCTTCCTCGCGGAGGGGCTGATTCTCGGCATCCTCGGCAGCCTGATGGGCGTCACATTCGGCATTGGGCTGATGTGGCTGCTGACCCAGGTCGAGATCAAGCCGCCGGGCGCGACGGATATCGTGCATTTACCCATCTACTGGGGCTGGGAGCAATACCTGCTGGCGGCCAGTTTCGCGCTGATTTCCGCCGTGGGCGCGGCCTATCTGCCGGCGCGCAAGGCCGGGCGCGTACAGCCGGTCATGATTTTGCGGGGAATGGCGTGAATTCCCCGCTTAACCTCGATCCGTTCAAGAACACAGAGAGTCCCGTGCTGGCGGCGGAGCGGCTGGGACGCATCCTGCCCGGCGAAGCGCCGGTCACACTGGTGCGGGACATCGATCTGACTGTCGAATGCGGCGAATTCCTGGCAATCATGGGGCCTTCCGGCTCCGGCAAGTCTTCGCTACTGTACCTGCTCGGTCTGCTGGATACTCCCACGTCGGGCCGGGTGCTGCTGGCAGGGCAGGACACTTCCGGTTACGGCGAGGATGAACTGGCGGCCACCCGGCTGCGCCATCTCGGCTTCGTGTTCCAGTTTCACTTTCTGCTGGCCGAGTTCACCGTGCTGGATAATGTCCTGTTGCCGATGCGCCGGCTGGGGACGTTCGACGAGGACGCGGCGCAGCAACGGGCCTTGCAGCTCCTTGAACAGTTTGGACTTCGCGAACATGGACACAAACACCCCCATCAACTCTCCGGCGGGCAGCGCCAGCGCGTCGCTATCGCCCGCGCCCTGGCCAATGAGCCGTCCGTCATTCTGGCGGATGAACCGACCGGCAATCTCGACAGTCACGCCTCGGCGAACGTCCGGCAAATTCTGCGTGATCTGACCCGGACGATGGGCAAAACGGTCATCGTCGTCACCCATGATCCCGCTTTCGCCAGCGCCGCCGACCGGCGCATCGGTATTGTCGATGGGCAAATCGACCCTGACTGGCGAGCCTGAGCGCTGGCTATTCCCCATCGTAAAGGCTGGACGATCTCCGGCAGCGATTGAACCATGCTGGTCTGACCTTGAACGCGCAATGGAAAATTTCATAGAACCATCACGGCGCATGCATCGTTTTTCCCCACACGCTCATTTCAGTTTCTGATGCAACTCGATCAGTTTCGCCTCTTCGCCCATCACCACCAGTACGTCATCCTGCGACAACAGATACGCCGGGTCAGGCAGAAAAGGCGCAACAGATTCAGACGCCGGCTTAATAGCCATCAACTGCACCTGATAACGGTCGAGCAACCCCAGATCAGCCACAGCGCGCCCCGCAAAACTGGCCGGCGTCTGGACGCTGACCGCAAAATAGCCGCTGCCCAGCGGCATGGCGTCCAGCAATCGGGCGCGGGAGTAATGCACCAGATGCGCCGTCTTGACCGCAATTTCCCGTTCCGGCTGAACGATGTCGTTAGCCCCGATCAGACTCAAAATCCGTCCCTGGTCCTCATTGGCCACCTTGACCAGCACCCGCGCCACGCCCAGTTCCCGCAAATAATGTGTGAGCAATACGCTGGTCTCGAACCGTTCGCCGACATCCACCGCCACGACGTCCATGTGCCGAATGCCCAAATCCTTGAGCGCCTCGCGGTCGGCAACATCAGTGACGATGGCCTTGCCGACATGGCGCATGATGTTTTGCACCCGCTCCTCATCCCGATCCACCGCCATCACTTCGTCGCCGAGTTCACTCAGCGTACACGCCAGATGAAAGCCGAAATCCGACAATCCCAACACCGCAACGCGCATGGCTCTCTCCTCTTGTTGCGCCGATTAACCGATCATCACTTGCTCTTCCGCATAGGATACCGCCGGACGCGGTTTCTGCCGGGCGATGGCGAGGGCGATGGTGAGTGGCCCTAGTCGCCCGACGAACATCAGCGCCATGATCAGGATTTTGCCGCCCTCATTCAATTGCGGCGTGATGCCCGTGGACAAACCGACGGTTCCCAGCGCCGAAACCGCCTCAAACAATAAACCCAGCGACCACTCGCCGGAATGCGAGCGGAACGAACCTTCGATTTGCACCGCCAACAGCAGGATTATCCCCAGCGTGGCGACAACCAGCGCCAGCGCCACCACCCAGGCGGCTTTGGCCAAGTTGGTCTCCGGCACGCTGCGGTTGAACAGCCGAACGCCGCGCTCGCCCAAGTAACGGGAACGCGCCAGCGCCAGCAATATCCCCAATGTAGTCGCCTTAACACCCCCTGCGGTTGAGCCGGGACAACCGCCGATCAACATCAGCACCATGGTGAAATACAAGGTCGCCGCCGTCGCCTGACCATAATCGATGGTATTGAACCCGGCAGTGCGCGGCGTCACCGCGGCAAACCCGCTAACCAGCAACATTTCGCCGAAGCCCATGTCCCGCAAGAGATTGTTCCATTCCAGCGCCGCAAACCCGATCATTCCGACCAAGAGCAGAACCCCGGTCATGGTCAAAGCCACCTTGGCGTGCAGACTGAGCGCGGTCCGCTGTCCCCGCCAGCGACGAACGCGCCAGCGAACCAGTTCCGCCAGCACAGTGAATCCCAGCCCGCCGAGAATCACCAGCAACGCAATCGGGAATATGACGCCGGCGTTGGCGCGATCTCCCATCAGATTATCAGGACGCAGGGCAAAACCCGCGTTGCAAAAAGCGGTAACCGCATGAAACACTGAAAACCACACTGCCTGACCGAACGGCAACCGCTGACTTTCGGTCAGCAATAGCAAACCCGCCCCCAGCGCCTCTATCGCCAATGTCCATATCAACACCTGTCGCAACAGGGAGCCCAGACTAACGCGATGACTCAAGGTAAAGCTCTCTTGCACCGCATCCTGGCTGGAGAACGATACGTTCTGACCCGCCAGCAACAGCAGCGTCGTAGACAGAGTTGCAATGCCCAAACCACCGACTTGTACCAGGATCAGCAACACTGCCAGACCAAAACTGCTGAACGTACCGCCAGGGTCCACCACGGCCAGGCCGGTCACGCATACGGCGCTGACCGCCATGAACAGCGCGTCGAGGAACGCGAGGGGTGGTCCCTGACTGGCGATGGGCAAGGCCAGCAATCCACCGCCAACGACCACAGCGGCGGCAAAGCCAACAACCAGCAGGCGGGCGGGATGCCGAAGCAGTGCAATCATCGCAGTCGTTCGCTCCTGTCAAAACCTCCGGCTTCCCTCAGCGTTCGCATGACCCACTCCCTCCCTTTGAGTTAAAGTTTCACTCTGTCTTCTCACTCACCAGAATTTCGCAACCGATGACTCCCGATGCCCTGTTCGTCTTCGGCCTGCTGGCCGCTGCGGTCGTTCTGTTCGCCAGCGACCGGCTGCGCCCCGACATCGTCGCTCTGCTGATCATTCTAGCGCTGATTCTGGGCGACATTCTGCCCGTTAATCAAGCCGTGGCCGGCTTCGGCGATCCCCTGGTCCTGCTCATCGCCGGGCTGTTCGTGGTCGGCGAAGGTTTGGTCCGCACCGGCGTCGCCTATCAGGTCGGCGTATGGCTGACCCGGCTGGCCGGGGCCAGTGAAAGCCGCCTGCTGATTCTGCTGATGCTGGCGGTGGCCGGATTGGGCGCCTTCATGAGTTCCACCGGAGTCGTGGCGATCTTCATTCCCGTGGTACTGGGCATCACCGCCCGACTGGGCATCAGTCCCGGTCGACTGATGATGCCGATGGCTTTCGCCGCCCTGTTCAGCGGTCTGCTGACCCTGATCGCCACGCCGCCCAACCTGGTGGTCAACGAGGCGCTACGCAACGCCGGCCTGCAACCGTTCGGCTTTTTCAGCATCACCCCCATCGGCCTGTTAGCGCTTGCCCTGGGCGTTGTCTACATGGGGGTGATCGGCTCCCGCCTGCTGCCGGCCCACCCACCGAAGACCGGCACTGCCGGGCGGCGGCGAACCCTGCTGGAACTGGCCGAAAGCTACAATCTGGCAGGACAACTGCACCGCCTGCGGCTGGACCCGAACTCACCGCTGATCGGTCAAACGGTGAGCGATGCGCAACTGCGCACCCGGTACGGCGCCACCATCGTGGGCGTCGGCCAGACCGAGCGCTTCACCGAGACCGTATCGCCCGCCCTGTCCACGACGATCTTTCGCCCCGCCGACGCGCTGTATGTGGTCGGTCCAGACGAAGCGGCGCAGACGCTCTGCACGGCGGAACATCTGACCCGACTGCTGATTGCGGAAAACGAACAACGCAGTCTGATTCAGGAACTGGGGCTGGTGGAAGTGCTGCTGCCCCCGGAATCCGAACTGATCGGCCAGACTTTGCGTCAAGCCGCGTTCCGCACCCAGCACGGCCTGAGCGTCCTGGGCATCCGCCGTCGAGGCCAGTCCTTGCCCGGCAATCTGAGCGCAGAAAAACTGGCGTTTGGCGACACGCTGTTGGTCGCCGGCGCCTGGAAAAACATCAGCCTGTTGCAGAGCGATCAGCGACACTTCCTGGTGCTCAATCTGCCGGCGGAACTGAGCGAAGTCGCTCCGGCCTACCGGCAGGCGCCGTTCGCCCTGGCGATCCTGCTGATCATGGTGCTGATGATGGCTTTCGGCGTGGTTGACAACGTAGCGGCGGTGTTGTTGGCGGCGCTGGCCATGGGCCTGTTCCGCTGCTTGCGCATGGAAGACGCCTATCGCTCGATCAACTGGCCGACCCTGGTGATCATCGCTGGCTTGCTGCCCCTGGCCAGGGCGCTGGAGCAAACCGGCGGCGTGACGCTGATCGCCAACGGGCTGGTCGCTGGACTGGGAGGATTCGGGCCACTGGCGCTGCTGGCCGGCGTTTTCCTGCTGGCGGCGCTGATCGGCATGTTCATTTCCAACACGGCCACGGCGCTGCTCGTAGCGCCCGTCGCCATCGTCGCCGCCCAACAAGTCGGCGTCTCGCCCTATCCCTTTGCGATGACGGTGGCGGTGGCGGCCTCGGCGGCCTTCACCACCCCGGTGTCCTCGCCGGTCAATACCCTAGTGCTGGCTCCGGGCGGCTACCGCTTCATTGATTTCGTGCGGGTGGGTGTACCGCTGCTGCTGGCGATCATGGCGCTCACCCTGCTGGTTGTGCCGCTGCTGCTGCCGTTCTAGTCCGATCCTGCTGGATTAGTACCCGAAACTCGCTCAACGGCATCGGTTTACCGAAATAATAACCCTGGCCTTCATCGCAACCATGCGCTTGCAGGAACGTCAACTGCTCCAGCGTTTCCACGCCTTCCGCCACCACATCTAGCCCCAGTCCATGCGCCAGAGTCACTATCGCATCGACAATCGCAGCGCTGCTGGTGTTAGTCGGCAGATCCATGACAAAGGCGCGGTCGATCTTGAGCACATCCACCGGAAACCGCTGCAAATAACTCAGCGATGAGTAGCCCGTGCCAAAGTCATCAATGGCGATCCGCAAACCCATCGCCTTGAACGCCCGCAACGCCGCCATGTTTTCCTCGTTATTGTGCATTAGGATGCCCTCGGTCAGCTCCAGCTCCAGGCAAGCCGGATCAAAACCGCTGGCGATCAATGCTTCACGCACCCGATCTTTCAGATCAGCCTGCCGAAATTGCCGGGTTGACAGATTCACCGCAATCCGCAAGCCGGAAAAACCACTCTGGTGCAGGTCGCCAATTTCGTCCACTGCAGTGCGCAAAATCCATTCGCCGATAGGCAGCACCAGTCCGCTCTCTTCAGCGATAGGAATAAACCGGGCGGGCGACAACAGGCCCAGATCGGGATGATTCCATCGAACCAAGGCTTCGGCGCCGGTGATAGCGGCCGCGTGGAAATCCCATTTCGGCTGGTAATACATTTCCAGTTGCCGCCGATCCATGGCATGCCGCAGATCCGTTTCCAGATGCAATCGTTCACGGGAGAGTCGCGTGGCCCCCGACTGGTAGAACTGGTAGTTATTCCGTCCCCGGTCCTTGGCGCGATACAGCGCGATATCGGCATTTTTCAGCAGTAGCTCTCCATTGCATCCATCGCGAGGATACAGGCTGATGCCGATGCTGCAGGTCATGCTCAGCTCACGCCCATCCAGGCGGAAAGGTTCAGTCAAAGCGTCCAGCATTCGCTGTGCAATACGTGTCGCATCATCGCTGATGCCCAGGTCAGGCAACAAAACAGCAAATTCATCGCCGCCCTGTCGGGCAATCGTGTCGCATTGGCGGATGCATTGCTGTAAGCGCATGGCAACATCTTCCAGCAAACGGTCGCCGATCTTGTGGCCCAGCGCGTCGTTGATCAGCTTGAAACGATCGAGATCCACCAGCATCATTCCCGCCAGAGTATGCTCGCGGCTGGCTCGCAACAGCGCCTGCTGCAAGCGGTCGGCTAACAACGCTCGATTAGGTAAACCGGTCAGCGCGTCATAGTAAGCCAGATGTTCGATGTGCTCCGCCGCCCGCTGGCGTTCAGTGATGTCCTGGACGACAGTCACAAAATAATCCACTACGCCATTCGCCTGTCGCACACAACGGGTTGATACACTGGCGTATAACAACGCGCCATCCTGGCGAATAAAGCGTTTGTCGAGTGAATAACCGTCAATTCGGCGATTCATGATTCGTTCAAATTGCGCCTCCTCGACTGCCAAATCATCAGGATGAGTCATTTCGGCCCAACTCATGCGCAGTAGTCGGGCGCGCCGATAACCCAGCATTTCGCACAATCGGTCATTCACTTCCCACCAGCGTTTATCAGCGCCATTCAGTGCAATACCGATCAACGGTAATTCAAAATAGTTACGAAAACGAGCCTCGCTGGCGCGCAAGGTTTCTTCAGTGCGTTTGAGATCGCCAATATCGGTGTGAGCGCCCAGATGACCGGTGATCCGCCCGACGCGGTCGCGCAGTGGCACTACCCGGATATTCAACCAAGTCTCGCGGCCCGAGGGAGTGCGGAATCGATGCTGGGCGACAAATTCAGCCTGCTCGCCGGACTGTCGCCACGCTTGTAAAACCTGATCACGGTCATCGGGATGCAAGGCCCGGATCCAACCCGACCCGGTAGCCTGTTCGGCAGTCATACCCGCCAGCCAGCACCAGCGATCGTTGACATAACGGCATTCGCCGTGCGGGTCAGTCATAAAAATACCGACGGGCAATTGTTGAACCAGCTTTTGAAAGCGCTGCTCGGTATCATGCAAAGTTTCGATCAGGCCCTTTTGGCGTTCGAGTTCGGTCTCCAATTTCTGCCGGCGGTTGTTTATCTCGGCGATGTGGGTACGCGACCGTTCCCATGCCGCTTGATACCGGCGTTCCCGGACGATCAGCAGGGTGAAGGTTCCCGCCGCCAATCCCAATAACACCAGCGCTATGCTGGCCAAGAGCACGGTTCGGAAGGATGGAGACGCTACCGGGACCTCGACCTCCGCCAGACCGAGGGTCATTCCACAGCTTGCCAAAGCCAGACCGAGCGCCAGCCCTTGGAATCTTCGAGCGCTGCCTTGCGCCACCCACTTCGCCCATCTGCCGGTCGACGATTCCGTTCCCACCCGACTCATGCGCTTTACCTCTCAAATCCGGAATATCAAGACGCCGTTTACTCATGTCGGCCCGGCGTTATGTCGGGAAGCATAGGCAGCAAATTCCGCCTCGTCCAATTCCGCCGCCAGTCGAGTACGGGCAAAAGCCCGAAAGTGGCTCTCCACCATCCGGCTGCCAAGGCCGTTCTTGCGATATCGTCCAAGAATCAGCCGCATTTCAAACCCCTGGCTCTGTTCCAGATGCATCACATAGTCTTGTTCCAGCGCTTGCTGTTCATCCGGCGTCAGGCGATCCAGCGCCGCTTGCAGGCACTCTGCCTTAAACTGGAGGCGCAGACGCTCTATCCGCGCTTCCGGCAATTCGCCAGGCGGTTCAGCGACGGAAGGCGCGTCCAGCGCATTGACCGGAACTGCCGAAGTTTGTGCGGTTGCCGGGCGATAGTCATTGCGTAACGCCGCCAGCAGATAGGCCGGCAGATTCTGCACCTTGCCCGCCGCTAAATCGCGTTCAACGACGGCAATATTACCCTCCAGATAGGCTGGATCATGGCTGGCGAGCGCCCGGCGAATTTGCCGAGCGTTCAAGCCGAGTGCTTGCAGTTTTTCACGCAACCGTTCCAGCCGTTCTTCGGGTTCGCTGGCCGAACTGGCTCCAGCGGGTTCTCCTCCCGGCGGCGTTTCCGTCTTTTCCCCTTCCATGGCTGCGGCCAGCGCGGCCTGTCGTTGAGCGAACAGCAGCATCTGCGGATTGTCGCTGACCCGGAAGCGCACAGCGGCAACCTTACGGCTGTTACGCTGGTACTCGATATCCAGGAACAAATCCGAGGTTTCATTGACTTGCCGCGTTGCTGGTTTGACGACCTTATCGTTGAATTTGCGAAAATCCTGATAGTAGGCGTCAGTTTCGTTGATACCCATCAATCGCTTGAGGTTATCCAGGCCGATCCAGCCCGTCGTGCCGATCCGCCGGTAACGCAGACAGTTCTCGTAGAGGGCCAAGGCATAGCCGCTACTGAACTTACGCTGGATGCTGAGGTTAAGCAGCGCGTAGATTTCCGGGCGATAAAGCTTTTCGCAGAGATCGGGGCTGTAGGCGTAAATGCAGTAACCGTGTTTGATGACCGCCTGCGCCAGCAGCGTAGTGGCGCCCCATTCCTCGTGGGCGCCATTCTCGTCCAGGATATTCCACTCCAGCACCGTTCGCGCCAGGGTCTTCAGTGCTTCCTTGAGCGGTTCCAGGTTATTGGTATTGAAACCAATGGCCTCAGCGAGATCCTTAACCCGAATGCGATGCACCCGTGCCGTCAGCAGGTTCTCGTAAGCATTGTACAACAGCACATTCGAGGCCTTGCGCTGGGTGAGCGTCAGCCGGTTGTTGATATGGACGGCAGCAACGTGTTTCTTGAGATTCTGATCAGTCAGGTCGGTCATGACTGCTGTTGGTTGGTTAGTCGGCTTTATTTCAGTTCGAAGACTAGCATAAATGTCCCCTTAGTCCAGTTCAAAGATGGGGACATTTTCATCCCATAAACGGGGACATTTCAGCAACGCCCCCCCGATTCTTTTGCCCGCCGGAGACCGTGCAATCTATGATCGCCACTCGTGAAGCTAACGTATTCCCACCCATCAGGCCTTCCTGGCAATAACTTATATATGATATTGATAAATAATATTTATTCTTAAAAATCTTCCCTGCAAACCCAGCCTTCATCCCATAAATGGGGACATTTGCAAATTTAACCCTATTCCAGAGAAGCTGTGGATAAAAAATATTTTTATTTTCAAAGTCGTATTTTTACAACAATTAAATAAAATTATTAATTTTCATAATCTTAACAAAATAGCTGGTCAAAAAATACCCAAAATAACGTTTTTCATCCCATAAACGGGGACATTTCGAACCAACCTATCCCATAAACGGGGACATTTCATTTCGCAGCCATCCCATAAACGGGGACATTTCATCCCATAAACGGGGACATTTCATCCCATAAACGGGGACATTTCGTTCTGCAAGCCTTCAATTTAAAAGAGAAATCGCAGTCCTAAACGTTTTTAAACATTTTTAAACAAAAAACGTCGTTACGCGCCCGCACCCGACAGTTATCCACAACCCCCCCTCAACAACCGAACCCAACAAGATCGTATCGACCCCGGCCCTAACCCCGCACTGCAACAAATCCACCTTTCCAAAAGACGGTTTTCCAGGAGGGAGGTCTGACCTTTAGCAACTCCGAATCCGATCCCGCAACAAGCGTTTGCACCAACTCTCAAACCTGATGTCATCGAGAACAGCCTGCAAGGGTGTTTTAAGCCGATTTGCTAATAATCCGCAAAGGAGGTATAGGCAGGTCGAAAAAATCGCCTTAAAGGGCCTTACAGCCGGTTTTAGCTACCTCCTGAGGGATATCCCTTCAAACCGGAACGCACCAAGGGCGATTCTGGTATGTTTGAACGCCGTCCACTTCACAAATCCCATCGAGGTATTCCCGCGTGCTCGCTCCGTCCGGCGAAACCCCTCCCCTGCCCGCTGCGCTGATCGACCGATTTAGCCGGCGGATCAATTATGTCCGCCTCTCTGTAACCGACCGTTGCGATTTCCGCTGCGTGTACTGCATGAGCGAGCGCATGGCTTTTCTGCCGCGCGCCCGCGTCCTGACGCTGGAGGAGCTGGCGATATTGGGCCGGGCGTTTGTCGATCTGGGCGTGCGCAAGATCCGCATCACCGGCGGCGAACCGCTGGTGCGGCGCAATGTGCTGTGGCTGTTCAGGGAACTGGGCCGGCTGTACGCGCATGGACTGACGGAATTGACGCTGACCACCAACGGCTCGCAACTGGAAACGATGGCCGCCGACCTTCAAGCTGCCGGTGTGGCGCGGCTCAACATTAGCCTGGACAGCCTGCGCCCGGAACGCTTCCGCCAAATCACGCGGGCTGGACACCTGGCAACCGTGCTGCGCGGCATTCACGCCGCTCGATCCGCCGGCTTTCAGCGAATCAAATTGAACGCGGTGATCCTCAAGCACCGCAACCACGACGAAGTCATTGACCTAGCGCGATTCGCCGTTGATCACAGACTGGATATCAGCTTTATCGAGGAAATGCCATTAGGCGCAATCGGCGATCATGATCGGGCCGAGACCTACTATTCCAGCGAAGCTATTCGCGCTGATCTGGGACAACTGTTTAACCTGACGCCGACGACGGAAAAAACGGGTGGCCCGTCCCGCTATTACCGCATTCCGGGGACCGACAGCCGCATCGGTTTCATCTCGCCACACAGCCATAACTTTTGCGATACCTGCAATCGGGTGCGCGTATCTGCCGAAGGACGGTTGCTACTCTGTTTGGGTCGGGAACATTCCGTCGACTTGCGTCAGGTTCTGCGCGCCCATCCCGGCGATCTTGAGCGACTGAAACAGAAAATCATCAATGCGATGGCAATCAAGCCACGCGGCCACGACTTTCAACTGAATGGCCAGCCGGTCATTCTACGGTACATGAATCACACCGGCGGCTGAAAAGCGAATGGTCCGTTCGCTGATGGGCAAAATGATCTCGATCTGCAATCCGCCACTTGGGTGATTCAGCGCACGAATACTACCGCCATGCGCCTCAATGGCCCGGCGGGCGATGGCCAAACCGAGACCAAATCCGGCTGTCTTGACGCCGGCTCCGCCCCGGAAAAATGGCTCGAAAATGGCTGGCAAGTCGCTTTCGGGCACGCCGGGACCTCGATCATCCACGGTCACGATCAGGCGATCAGGAGCAGTCAGTCGTTCGACGCGCACTTCAACCACCGTGCCTTCGCGCGTGTATTTCACCGCATTGCGAATCACGTTCTCGAACGCTCGGTGCAGCAATTCAGCGCGAACCTTGACGAGGACCTCGCCCTCACCATAAAACCGGACCCGGCGGCCGTGCGCCTCCGCCTCGAAACGCGCGTCGTCGGCGATGCCCGCCACCAGTTCCACTAAATCAATCTCTTCATCTACCGCGCCGCTCATGCCGGCTTCCAGCCGCGACAGCGTCAGCAGTTCCCCCACCAGTTCATCCAGGCGGCCCGCTTCGCGCTCGATGCGATCCAGCGAGGCGGCCCGCTTCTCCGGCTGCTGCCGCGCCAGACCAATCGCGGCCTGCAACCGCGCCAGCGGCGAGCGTAGTTCGTGCGAGACATCGTGCAGCAAGCGCCGCTGGGAGCCCACCAGGATTTGCAGTTGCCCGGCCATGCGGTCGAAGTCCCGCCCGAGATCGGCGATTTCGTCGCGCCGCCGGCCCATGCGCGGCCCGATCCGCGTATCGAGCTTTCCCGCTGCCGCCGCGTCGAACGCGCTGCGCAGGTGGCGGATCGGTTTGGCCAGATACCAGGCCAGCAGTGCGCTGAAGCCGAGACTGGCCAGGATGCCGATGCTGATCGGCAGCAGCGGCGATGGCGGCGGACCATGCCGCGCGATGTCGCTTTGGTTGGGAATGAAAAACAGGTATTGCCGCTGGTCCACGCTCTCCAGGCGAGCAATGCGCTGCTCCGAGTCTTCCTGCGCCAGTCGGCGGGCTTGCGCCAGCGCCTCGGCGGAAATCGCGCGACTCAGCAACTCGCGCCCAGCGTTATCGACGACGTACACATGCGCGCCGCCCTGCCGGGTGTTCCATTCCTCCAACAAGCTCCGCAGCGCTTCAATGCCGCCATGCCGGAGCGTCGCCGCCGTTGCATTCACCAAGAACGCGGCGCGCGGCCCGCTGGCCAATTCCTGTCCACGTTCGTCGAGCGTTTGCTGATGCAGCCAAACCGCCGCGCCCACGCCTCCGCTGGCTGCGAGCAGCGCCAGCCAGAACGCGAAAAAGAACTTCCAGAACAGCCGGCCCACGGCGGTCACTCCCGGACGTACTGATAGCCGACGCCGCGCACGGTCTGAATCGGCGAGCGCCCTTCGTCGTCCAGTCCAAGCTTGTGCCGGATGCTGCTCAGGTGAACGTCAATGCTGCGGTCGTAGCGCGCCAGCGGTCGGCCAAGACCCTGTTCCGAGAGTTCCTGCTTGCTCACCACCCGCCCCGCATTGCGGACCAGCACTTCCAGCAAATTGAACTCGGTGCTGGTAAGGTCGAGCGGCGCATCGTTCCATTCCACGCTGCGCTTTTCCGGCCACAGCGTCAGCAATCCCACGGTCAGCGGGCCGGACGGCAAACTGGCCGGCTCCTGCGCCTGGGTGCGCCGCAGGATGGCCCGGATGCGGGCGACCAGTTCGCGCGGGGTGCAGGGTTTGGGCACGTAGTCGTCGGCGCCGAGTTCCAGGCCGACGATGCGATCCACGTCATCCCCCTTGGCCGTGAGCATCAGCACCGGGATGCGGCTGTCCTGCGCGCGGATGCGGCGCAAGGCTTCGATGCCGTTCAGGCGCGGCATCATCACGTCCAGCACCACGATGCCATACTCGCCCGACAGCGCATGACGCACGCCGGCTTCGCCATCCGGCACCGCCGTCGCCCCGAAACCCTCGCGTTCGAGATATTCCGTCAGCATCTCGCCCAACTCGACATCGTCGTCTACCAACAATACCTGGGTCATTGCCGCCAACCGTTTCATTTGCCATTCATGACGATCATGATAGCGATCCCCACCCGACAACCAAGCGCATTTACCTGTTTTTGCCCGTCTTTACCTTTCTTTACCTAACGCTAACCCGCATTTACCGAGCGC
>CAZDVY010000027.1:14564-18928 GCA_964508935.1 uncultured Candidatus Competibacteraceae bacterium
TTTTTGCCCGTCTTTACCTTTCTTTACCTAACGCTAACCCGCATTTACCGAGCGCAAGGGTACAGTGGCGAAGCATTAATGTTTCCACTTGGCGGCGCGTCCTGTTATTGGGAGTGAACAATGAAAACTCTGAAACGCACCTTCTGGATTTACCTGCTGGTTCTTACTGGTCTTTGGTGGCTCGCCGATCAGACGGCCTGGTCCAGCCTGGACAATTTTTTTGGCTGGCGCGCGGTATGGATGCAATACAGCGGTGTGCTGGGCATCGGGGTCATGAGCCTGGCGATGCTGCTGGCCATCCGCCCCGTCGTGTTGGAGCCTCATCTGGGCGGACTCGACAAGATGTACCGCCTGCACAAGTGGCTGGGCATCTCTGGGCTGGTGCTTTCTCTAAGCCACTGGCTGATGGCCCAGGTTCCCAAATGGCTGGTGGGCTGGGGCTTGCTGGAGCGACCAGCGCGCCCGCCACAGCCCGCCTTGCCGGCGGATTCGATCCAGCAGTTTTTTGCCAACCAGCGCCACCTGGCCGAGAGCATCGGCGAATGGGCGTTCTACGCGGCGCTGGCGCTGATGGTGCTGGCCCTGGTCAAACACTTCCCCTATCGCTGGTTCTTCAAGACCCATCGCCTGCTCGCCGTGGCCTACCTCGCGCTGGTCTGGCACTCGGTAGTCCTGATGAAATTCGACTACTGGAGCGGCGCGCTGGGACCGGTCATGGCCGTGCTGATGGCGGCGGGCAGCGTGGCGGCGGTTCTGGTGCTGTTTCGCCGGGTGGCGGTCAGCCGGCAGGTCATGGGCGAGGTGGCGTCGATCACCCGACACGATACCTTGAACGTGCTGGCGCTGGACATTCAACTCAAGGGGCGCTGGGGCGGTCATGAGTCGGGGCAATTCGCCTTTCTGACCCTGCACGAGGACGAAGGGCCGCACCCATTCACCATTTCGTCGGCCTGGACCGGCGATGGCCGGATTCAGTTCATCATCAAGGCCCTGGGGGATTACACGCGCACGCTGGCGGATCGTCTGCGCGTCGGCGACCCGGTCAAGATCGAAGGCCCCTACGGGCGCTTCAATTTCCAGGGGGAACAGCCCCGGCAGATCTGGGTGGGTGGCGGCATCGGCATCACCCCGTTCATTGCGCGGCTGAAAGCCCTGGCCCAAACGCCCGATGGCAAGGCGATTGACCTGTTTCACTCCACGGCGGTCTATGATGCCGAGGCTATCGGCCTGCTGGAGCGCGACGCGCAAGCGGCCAACGTTCCCTTGCACGTGTTGTGGGACGAGCGCGATGGCCGGCTGAACGCGGAACGGATTTGCCAAACGGTGCCCGACTGGCGCGATGCCGATGTGTGGTTTTGTGGGCCTGCCGGATTTGGCCAGGCCTTGAAACGGGATTTGATGGCGATGGGCTTGCCGGAGGCGCGTTTCCATCAGGAACTGTTTGCGTTGCGCTGAAATCCTCTCTGGCGGGTCCCGTCGCGATCAGGAGCATGAGGATGAAATCACCGGTTCCCGCAACCCCCGCCACGCTGCTGGCGGCCCTGCTGCTGACCGGGTGCGCGACGGTCGGCCCAGACTATGCCGCGCCCGAACTGGTGACGCCGGCGACTTGGCGCGGCGCAGCGGCGGCAAAGATCGCCGTCGCGCCCACCGCGCCGGCGGATCTGGCGACCTGGTGGCGGCAACTCGACGATCCGACGCTGACCGGGCTGGTCGAACAGGCCCTGCAAACCAGTCTCGACCTGCGCGCCGCTCAGGCGAAATTGCGCGAGGCGCGCGCCCGCCGCGCCCTGGCCGGGGCCGAGTTGTTCCCCACGGTTTCAGGTTCGGCGGATGGACGGCGGGTGAAAGCCAGCGGCGAAGCCGGCGGCGGGGGTACGGCGAACCGGTTCAGCGCCGGGTTTGACGCCAGTTGGGAGCTGGACGTGTTCGGCGGTCTCCGGCGCGGCGTGGAAGCCGCCCAGGCCAATCTGGAAGCCAGCCAGGCCAGCCTGCATGACACCCAGGTGTCGCTGGCTGCCGAGGTGGCTCTGAACTACGTGGAACTGCGCGCCTATCAAGCAGCGCTGGCCATCGCCAGAGCCAACGCCGCCTCGCAGGCTGAAACCCTGCAACTGACCCAGTGGCGGGCGCAAGCCGGCTTGACCACCGCGCTGGACGTGGAACAGGCCCGCACCAATCTGGAGCAGACCAAAGCGCAAATCCCCAGCCTTGAAACCAACCGCGCCGAGGCCGAGCATCGCCTGGACATCCTGCTCGGCCAGCAGCCTGGCGCCCTGGCCCAGCGGTTGACCCAACCGGGCGGCGGGATTCCCCGAATACCGGCGCGGGTGACGGTGGGTATTCCCGCCGATGCGCTGCGCCAGCGGCCCGATGTACAGGTCGCCGAGCGCACGCTGGCGGCGGAAACCGCGCGGATCGGCGTGGTCGAAGCCCAAGCGTATCCGAACTTCAGCTTGAGCGGGTCCCTGAGTCTGGAAGCGTTGACCCTCGGCGCCCTGTCCAGCGGCAACGCGGTCGCGGGGAGCGTGCTGGGCAGCGTCACCGCGCCGATTTTCGACGCCGGGCGCATCCGCCAGCAGGTCAACATTCAAACCGCCGTGCAGGAGCAGGCTCTGATCCACTACGAATCCACGGTGTTGAACGCATTGGCGGAAGTCGAGAACGCGCTGGTCGCGCTGGCCAACACCCGCCAGCGACAGGACAATCTGCGCGAAGCCGTGCAAGCCGCGCGACTGGCCGCCCGGCTGGCCCGGTACCGCTACAGCGCCGGCCTCAGCGATTTCCAGACGGTGCTCGATACGGAACGCACCGTGCTGACCGTCGAAGACAAGCTCGTGCTCAGCGAAGCCGATGGGGTCAAGACGCTGATTCAGCTTTACAAGGCGCTGGGCGGCGGCTGGTCGCCGGAACCCGTCAATCCAATCGCCGCTCACGCGCAAGGAGCCTCGTCATGAACGACACAACCTCCGTCACGGATCCCCAACTGGCGAAAATCATCCAGTCGGAACCGGCGCGCGGGCGCTTCAAAATTCTCCGCTGGCTGCTCCCGTTGGTCGCGCTCGCCCTGGTGGTCGGCGGGTTCGTGTGGCTCCGATCCGGCCCCGCTGCCGACACCGCGCCCCAGTACCAGACCGAACCGCTCAGCCAGGGCAACCTGCGCGTCACGGTGTCGGCGACCGGCAAGCTGGAGCCGATCAATCAGGTGGATGTCGGCAGCGAGTTGTCCGGCACCATCGAAACGGTCCTGGTGGACGACAATGACCGGGTTAAAAAAGGGCAGGTGCTCGCCCGCCTGGATCTGACCAAGCTCCAGAATCAGATCGCCAAATCCAAAGCGGCGCTGGCGTCGGCTGAGGCCAAGGTGCTGCAAGCGGTGGCGACGGTCAAGGAAGCGCGCGCCAATCTCGGACGGCTGCGGCAGGTCGCCAAACTGAGCGGCGGCAAGGTGCCCGCGCCGACCGAACTGGAAACCGCCGAGGCGACGGTGGAGCGCGCTGTCGCCGATGAAGCCAGCGCGCGGGCGGCGGTCGAGGAGGCGCGCGCCACGCTGCGCACCAACGAAACCGATCTGGGCAAGGCGTCCATCCGCTCGCCCATCGACGGCGTCGTGCTCCAACGCAAAGTGGAACCGGGCCAGACCGTGGCCGCCTCGTTGCAAGCGCCGGTGCTGTTCACCCTCGCCGAAAATCTGGCGCAAATGGAGTTGCAGGTGGACGTGGACGAAGCCGACGTCGGTCAGGTGCGCGAAGGGCAATCGGCCACCTTCACCGTGGACGCCTACCCGAACCGGAGCTATCCCGCTCGCATCCAGCAGGTGCGATTCGGAGCGGAGAAGGTGAACAACGTGGTGACCTACAAAACCATTCTCAACGTGGACAACGGCGACCTCAGTCTGCGGCCTGGCATGACTGCGACGGCGGAAATCGTCGCTACTGAACGGGAAAACGTGCTGCTGGTCCCGAACGCGGCGTTGCGCTTCACCCCGCCGTCGCCGGACGCCCAGTCCAGCAGCAGCGGCGGGCTGGTGGCCAGCCTGTTGCCCCGTCCGCCCCGGGGTTTGGCGCCCAGGCGACAATCCGGGAACGCCAGGGGCGTCCGGAGTGCGGTGCGGCAAATCTGGGTATTGCGCGACGGCCAGCCGGTTGCGGTGTCGGTGACCATCGGCAGCAGCGATGGCCGCATGACCGAAGTGACGGGCGAGGGACTGGCGCCGGGTCTGCCCGTCATCACCGCCAGCTTGGGGGCGGCGCGGTGAACGCCACGCCCTCACCCCCGACTCCTCTCCCACCGGGCCAGGGGAGCCAGCCGCCCTCACCCCCAGCCCCTCTCCCGCCTGCGGGTGAGGGGAGCGAATCGCTGAT
>CAZDVY010000027.1:19028-24977 GCA_964508935.1 uncultured Candidatus Competibacteraceae bacterium
CGCCCTCACCCCCAGCCCCTCTCCCGCCTGCGGGTGAGGGGAGCGAATCGCTGATCGAGTTACGGGACGTGACCAAGATCTACGGGCAGGGCACGGCGGAATTCCAGGCGTTGCGCGGGGTGAACCTGCGCATCGAGCCGGGTGAATTCGTCGCCGTCATGGGGCCGAGCGGTTCCGGCAAGTCCACCGCGATGAACATCCTCGGCTGTCTGGATAGCCCAACTTCGGGGGCCTATCTGTTTCGCGGCCTGCACGTCGAGCAGTTGTCCCGTAACCAGCGCGCCCTGCTGCGCCGCTATTACCTCGGCTTCGTGTTTCAGGGCTTCAACCTGCTGGCCCGCACCACCGCCCTGGAAAACGTCGAACTGCCCTTGCTGTATCGCGGCGAACCGCGCGCCGCCCGCCACGCCCGGGCGCGCGAGGCGCTCGATGCGGTCGGGCTGCGGCAATGGGAGAAGCATACGCCCGCCGAACTGTCCGGCGGCCAGCAGCAGCGGGTCGCCATCGCCCGCGCCATCGTCACCAGCCCCACCATCCTGCTGGCCGACGAACCGACCGGCAATCTCGACAGCCAGCGCAGTCACGAAATCATGGATTTGCTGGTGGCGCTGAACCGCGACCGGGGCATCACGGTGTTGATGGTGACCCACGAACCCGACATGGCGCGCTACGCCAAACGCATCATCCACTTTCTGGATGGCCGGGTGGACGCCGACCACCGCAATGGGGAGAAGCCCTGATGTTCCTGAGCAGCCTGCTGCTGGCCCTGCGCGCGATTCGGCGCAATCTCATGCGGTCGTTTCTGACCATCCTCGGCATCGTGATCGGCGTCAGCGCGGTGATCACCATGGTGACGCTGGGCAACGGCGCAACTCGCGTGGTATCGGACCAGATCGCCAGTCTCGGCAGCAATCTGGTGATGGTGCGTCCCGGTCAACGGCTCGGGCCGGGCCGGGATTCGGCGGGCGCACCCCGATTCAAGGTGAACGACGCCGAGGCAATACAAACCCAGATCAGCGGCCTCAACGCCGTCGCTCCCAGCACCAACCGGTCGGTGACCGTGGTGTACGGGGCGAACAACTGGTCCACCGCCATCACCGGCAGCACCGACGCCTATTTCACCGTAGGCAACTGGCGACTGGCGGGCGGACGCGTGTTCACCGAATCCGAGCAACGCGCCGGCAAAGCAGTCTGCGTGATCGGCGAAACGGTGCGCAGGGAGCTGTTTGGCCAGCTAACCGCACTCGGCGGCGAGCTGCGGGTCAGTAATTTTTCCTGCGAAGTGATCGGCGTGCTGGCGTCCAAGGGTCAGTCGGCGATGGGCATGGATCAGGATGACACCATCGTGATGCCGCTGCGCACGCTGCAACGGCGGCTGACCGGCAATCAGGACGTCAATACCCTCCTGGTGTCGGTGGCGGACAGTTCCCGCACCGACCAGGTCATGGCGGATTTGCGGTCGCTGCTACGCGAGCGCCGCAAGATCGCCGCCAGCGAGGACGACAATTTTTCCATCCTCGACACTCGGCAAATTGCGGAAACCCTGACCGGCACCACCAAGGTCATGACCATGCTGCTGGGCGCGGTGGCGGCGGTCAGCTTGCTGGTGGGCGGCATCGGCATCATGAACATCATGCTGGTCTCGGTGACCGAACGCACCCGCGAGATCGGTATCCGGCTGGCCATCGGCGCGCTGGAGCGGGAGGTGCTGCTGCAATTCCTGGTCGAGGCGGTGGCCCTGTCGGCGCTGGGCGGGATCATCGGTATCCTATTGGCGACGCTGGCTTCGGTCGGGCTGGCCGAAGTCATGCAAGTGCCCTTTCTTTTTGATCCGGGCATCAACCTGCTAGCGTTCCTGTTCTCGGCGGCCATCGGCGTGCTCTTCGGCTATTTTCCCGCTCGCCGCGCCGCGCGGCTCGATCCGATCGAGGCGCTCAGGCACGAGTGAGGGTCTGTCGTAAAAATCTACAGGGCGAGAAAGACCAAGTTCGTCGGTTTCAGGTAAACCGCGCCGGCTTGAGGGCTGAACCCCTTGTGGAGAAGGGTCCCGCTCCCCCAGTACCAAGTACACCAATTGCGCGACTGCCTTAAGGGAAGGCGAAATTTCCATTCTCCATCTGCATGAGCGAGCGCGTAGGCGCCAGTGCGCTCTTGCGGTGCGCGTCAGCACGCGGCAGCAGATGATCAAAATAGAACTCAGCCGTTTGAATCTTGGCTCGATAGAACTCAGCCGATTCCACGCCCTTGCCACTGAGCAGCAAGGCGTTAGCCCTGGCGGCTTGCAAGGCCCAGAAATAGCCCATCATCACATAGCCTGAATACATCAGGAAGTCGACGCTCCCCGCACCCACCAGATCACGATCCTTGGCCGCGCGCAGCATGATGCACAAGGTGATCACATTCCATTCAATGGCGCGCTTGATCGTCGAGCGCGCCATCGCGCCAATCGGTCCGCGGGCGAACACATGCGGTTTGGCAAAGCGAACCATGATACGGGTGAAGTCGCGCACGCACTTGCCCTTGGTGCCGATCAGCACCTTGCGGCCGAGCAGGTCGAGCGCCTGAATGCCGGTGGTGCCCTCGTACAGGGTGGCGATGCGCGCGTCGCGTGCGATCTGCTCCATCCCATACTCATGAATATAGCCGTGGCCGCCAAACACTTGCATGCCGAGATTGGCGGCTTCCAGACCCATTTCGGTCAGAAAGCCCTTGAGGATGGGTGTGTAGAAGCCGAGTCGGTTATCGTACTGTTCCCGCGCGGCGGGATCGTTTTCCAGCACTACATTGAACAGGCGGTCGGCCGTCTGCGCCGCCGCATAGATCATGGCGCGGCCACCTTCGGCAATGGCTTTCTGAGTCAGCAACATGCGCCGCACGTCGGCGTGCCAGATCAGTGCGTCAGCGGCCGAATCGGGCTCCTTTTTCCCCGACAGGGCGCGCATTGAGCGGCGCTCCCTGGCGTAGGACAGCGCGCCTTGAAACGACGCTTCGGCATGGGCGATGCCCTGGATGGCCGTGCCGAGGCGCGCGGTATTCATAAATGTGAACATGGCCTCCAACCCCTTGTTGGGTTCGGAGATGAGGTTGCCGACCGCCCCATCAAAATTCAGTAGAGCGGTCGCGGAGGCATGGATGCCCATTTTGTGTTCGATGGAGCCGCAACGGACCGCGTTGCGTGGGCCTGCCGAACCATCGCTGTTGACCAGGAACTTGGGCACGACGAACAGCGAGATGCCCCGCGTGCCCGCCGGCGCGTCGGGCAGACGGGCGAGAACGATGTGCACAATATTCGAGGCCAGATCATGCTCGCCAGCCGAGACGAATATCTTGGTGCCCGTGATTTTGTAGCTGCCGTCGGGCTGTGGTTCGGCCCTGGTACTGACTTGCGCCAGATCGGTGCCGCATTGCGGTTCGGTCAGGCACATGGTGCCGGTCCATTCACCGCTGACCAGCGCCGGCAGATAGTGCGCCTTCTGCGCTTCGGTTCCGTATTGCAGGATCGTGTTGATGCACCCCAGACTCAGGCCCGGATACATGTTGAACGACCAGTTGGCTGCGCCCATCATCTCCGATTTGAAAACACTGATCGAGGTGGGCAGACCCTGGCCGCCGTACTCTGCCGGGAAGGAAAGGCCCTGCCAGCCCCCCTCGACAAACTGCTGGTAGGCCTCCTTGAATCCGGCGGGAGTGGTGACGTTGCCATTGCTAAAGTGACAGCCTTCCTGGTCGCCAGAAAGATTCAACGGCGCGAGAACTTCCTCGCACAGGGCAGCGGCGCTTTCGAGGATCGCCGCCACGATGTCAGGCGTCGCCTCGCCCCCGTTCGACAGCTTGGCGTAGTGCGCCGGGTAATCCAGCACCTCATTCAACAGGAAGTGCATATCGCGCAGTGGAGCTTTATAAGTAGGCATGGGGTTACCTTTGAGAGTAAGGATATCGGGCCATCCGCCGCCCGTGGAGCGCGGCGAGTTTCATTGAGTGTTTGGGCCAGCACGCCGCTTGGCTTGCGCCACGGCGGCGAGTGGGTCAGGATTGCTCCCTCGGGCGATGAAAGTGGGTACTTTTATGGCAACCCGCCCGCCCTGAATCATAAAATCTAGCGGGCTGATATAAAAAACCGGGCGGAAGTCTGCACCCGTCGGGTTGCCAAGTCAGACGCCAGCTCACCGCATTTCCAGCTCGTCCAGATGCAGGTCAAACTTCTGGATCATTTCCGCCAGACTGCAAATGTCCTCCGGCGTGGGCGCGTTCGCCGCCTCCGCGCTGGAGCCAGTCCCGGAGAACACCCACCAGGCTAACCGCTTGGGTTTACGCAGGCCGTCGTCCTCCTCGTCGATAGCCTCCATAACCTCGCCGCATTGCACCAGTTGATCAAAAAAGTTGTGGCCTTCCTGTTGGGCGCGCGTCAGGGCGCCAATTCCCGCCAGCCAGATTTGACTGGCCAAGGCCAGCGTGTCTTCCACCTTGCGCGTTTCACGCAGGTATTGCTGCAATTGTTGGTACGCCATGTCCGTTACTCCTGGAGAATGAAGGATGTTCGGGCCATCCGCCGCTCGTGGAGCGCGGCGAGTTGCATGAGTGCTTGGGCCAGTGCGCCGCTCGGCTTGCGCCATGGCAATGACTGAGTCAGGATCGCACGATGGTGACCAGTCGCTGGCTCACCAGCCGGGGCCAGGTTTTGAGCGTAGGGTTCGTGGCGCTCATGGCGCTCCTCTAGGTTTTTGCAAGATGATTAATTGTGTATGACTGTTCACTGAAAATATAGATTAAATTGGCTTTTTTGCTTATTTAGCATATAAATATTTGTATATATTTAAATAATTTATTATTTTATCAGCACAATCGTTCCACTGAATCGGACAAAAAGGGCTTTTATGGTCTCTGGCACAGCCACTCGGAAGCGTTCCAACACGGTCTCGCGCAGCGAGCGTAAGGATCAGACGCGCACCAACCTGCTGCGGGCGGCTCTGACCCTGATGGGGGAGGGGCGCAGCTTCACCAGTCTGGCGCTGCGCGAGATTGCCCGCGAGGCGGGCGTGGCGCCAACTGCCTTTTACCGGCACTTTCGCAATACCGATGAACTCGGGCTGGCGCTGGTTGAGGAAGTGGGTATTACGCTACGCCGCCTGCTGCGTGAGGCGCGAAAGGTGGATGTCGCGCCGCGCGACATGCTGCGGCGGTCGGTGAGCGTCTATCTGGATTACGTGAAACTCAACCGCCTGCAGTTCGTGTTCATCTCCAGCGAGCGTTCGGGAGGGAGCCGCATCCTGCGCCTGGCGATTCGCAATGACGTGACCCATTTCACTAATGAAATGGCGCAGGATTTCCGACTGCGCGGCTTCTACCCCAACCTGCCGACGTCGAGTTTGCAGATGGTTTGCAGCATGATCGTAATGACCATGCTCGCAGCGGCCACCGATATCCTCGATCTGCTGCCCAATCAGGTCTTGCTCGAGGCGGAGATGTCCGAAAACTTTGTGCAACAGCTCAAGATCATCCTATTCGGTGCGACGCGCTGGGACGAAAGTCTGGCGGCGCTATCCGCGAACCCCGGCCGGAAGAACGAAGGTTGATCGGGCGGCTGGCCTTCAGTGCTTGACCTATTGGCAGCAATCTGGTGATGGTGCGTCCCGGTCAACGGCTCGGCTGGTGTCGGGATTCAGCGGGCGCACCCCGCTTCAAGGTAAACGACGCCGAGGCGATTCAAACCCAGATCAGCGGCCTCAACGCCACCACGCCCAGCAGCATGGTCATGACCTTGCTGGTGTCGGTGACCGAGCGCACCCGCGAGATCGGTATCCGGCTGGCCATCGGCGCGCTGGAGCGGGAGGTGCTGCTGCAATTCCTGGTCGAGGCGGTGGCCCTGTCGGCGCTGGGCGGGATCATCGGTATCCTATTGGCGACGCTGGCTTCGGTCGGGCTGGCCGAAGTCATGCAAGTGCCCTTTCT
>CAZDVY010000028.1:0-22380 GCA_964508935.1 uncultured Candidatus Competibacteraceae bacterium
GCAAGAACGATTGCGCCGCCGGGCCGGGCACCACCTGCGCCGGCACCTCCAAGGTGGATTATCAAGGCAACGCCTGGAAGAACGTTCCGAAGGGCAGTTGCGAAAAGACCGCTTCGCCGACCTCGCCGACCGGTCATGGTCAATTAGCGGCGTTCGCAGAAAAGAAGTCCTGATCACCCGCCATTGAATAAACGGGGCGCCGGCCATGACGATTACGATTTCCTCTCCTCCGGCATCGTCAACGGGTGGCGCTCCCCCGCCGCAACCCGGCCCTCGCTTGCCCCTGCGGGCGGGCCTGGGCCTCAAACCCCAGCATTTCATCGAGATTCTGGAGACGCTGCCCGACCTTGGTTTCTTCGAGATTCACGCCGAAAACTACCTGGTCGCGGGCGGCCCGTTTCACCATTATTTGCGCCGCATTCGCGAACGCTACCCGTTGTCGATTCACGGCGTGGGCCTCTCCATCGGCGCGGATGGTCCATTGGACACGGCGCATCTGGACCGACTGGCGGCGCTACTCGACCGCTACCAACCGCAATCCTTCTCCGAACATCTGGCCTGGTCCACGCACGGCGGCGCGTTTTTCAATGACCTGCTGCCTTTGCCCTACGACCTCACGACCCTGAACCGCGTCTGCGATCACATTGATCAGACGCAAGAACATTTGCAACGCCGGATGCTGCTGGAAAATCCGGCGACCTATGTCGAATTCGCCGCGTCCACGATGGACGAAGCGACGTTTATCCGCGAAATCATCCAGCGTACCGGCTGTGGACTGCTGCTCGACGTGAATAACGCCTACGTCTCCGGCGTCAATCATCAGCGCGATCCTGACGCCTATCTCGCCGCCTTGCCTTTGGGCGCAGTCGGCGAAATTCATTTGGCCGGCTTCGCCGAAGACCAGGATGCCGCCGGTGCGCCCTTACTCATCGACACACATGGCGCCCCCATCGCCGAGGCCGTATGGCAACTCTACGGCTTTGCGCTGGAACGCCTCGGGCCGACGCCGACCCTGATCGAGCGGGACAATCATATTCCATCGCTGGCAGTTCTCATCGCCGAAGCCCAATGCGCTGAACGCTGGATCGAGGATGCTCAGCGCCACCGGGTGGAGACGATGGCATGAGCGATCAACGGACGTTCGCCGCTGCCCTGCTTGATCCCGACGCGCCATGTCCCGCCGGACTGACCGCCTGGAACGGCTCCGATCCGACCCGGCGCTTGGCCGTCTACCGCAACAACGTCATCGTCTCGTTAATCGATGCGCTGGCCGATACCTTTCCCGTCACCCAGGAATTGGTCGGAGAGACCTTCTTTCGGGGGATGGCGGGCGTGTTCGTGCGCCATGACCCGCCGCAATCCGTCCAGTTGGTCGACTATGGCGCGGGATTCCCGGCGTTTATTGAACAGTTTGACCCGGCGCGTAGCGTTCCCTATCTGGCCGATGTGGCGCGGCTGGAATTCCTCCGGGTGCGGGCCTTCCATGCCGCTGATGCGGACCCAGTGTCCCCGGAACAGATGGCTCAGGCGCTGGCCGACCCGGAGCGGTTGCCGCTGCTTCAGGTGGGCTGTCACCCCTCCCTGGGCGTCCTGAGTTCGTGCTATGCCGTGGTGTCGCTGTGGGCGGCCCATCAGGGCGTGGGCGATTTGGCCGAGGTCAATCCCTTCCTGCCCGAAAGCGCCCTGGTCGTGCGCACCGGACTGGAAGTCCACGTCGTAGCCCTGCCGCCGGGCGGCGACTTATTGATCGCCGGTTTTGCCGCTGGACGATCCCTCGGTGAAGCAACGGGATTAGTGATGGACGCCCACCCCGAATTTGATCTGACGGTCCCTCTCGCGCAGTTGCTGCGCTACGGTGCGCTGTCTTCCTTGAGTCTACCCACGGAACTTTTGCCATGCTGACTTCAACCCTTCATCCGCCCGCCCCTGAGGCGATCATTCCCCCCTGGGCGCGGTTCATTCAGCCGGCCATCACCTTGTTCCAGCAGATTCCTGATTCGCTCATCGCCTTCATCGGGCGCTTTTCCATCGCTGCGGTGTTCTGGAAATCCGGGCAAACCAAGATCGAAGGGCTGGCCATTGATCTCATCGACAGCACGTTCACCTTGGGCATTCCGCGCCTGTCCGAGTCCGCCGTAGCCCTGTTTCAAGATGAATACGCCCTGCCGCTGCTTCCACCCACATGGGCGGCGATTCTGGCCGCCTTGGCCGAACACATCTTCCCCGTCCTGATTCTGCTGGGTCTGGCCACCCGGTTCTCGGCGCTGGCGTTACTGGGGATGACGCTGGTGATTCAGGTGTTCGTCTATCCCGGCGCGTATCCGACGCATGGCGTCTGGGCAGCGGTGCTGTTGTATCTGGTGGCGAAAGGGCCGGGCATCCTCTCCATCGATCACGGGATCGCCCGGCGCTATAGCGCGGGGAATTGAAGGGATGAACACTCGCAAACTACTGCTCATAATCGCCATCGCCGCCTTGATCGGCGCTTTTTTTATCTTTGACCTGGGACGCTTTTTCAGCCTGGATTTTGTGAAAAGCCAACAAGCGGCGCTGGATGCTTACCGGACCGCCCAACCCGTTCTAATGGCCGGTATTTTTTTCGCGATCTACGTCGCCGTCACCGGACTGTCCTTGCCGGGCGCGGCGATCATGACCCTGGCTGCCGGGGCGATTTTCGGCTTGCTGTGGGGAACCGTGATCGTTTCGTTCGCCTCCACCCTTGGCGCGACTCTAGCCTTTTTGGCTTCCCGCTTCGTACTGCGCGACTGGGTGCAGGGGAAATTTGGCGACAAATTGAAAGCGATCAATGCCGGAATGGAGAAAGAGGGAGGATTCTATCTGTTCACGCTCCGGCTGATCCCGATTTTCCCCTTCTTCGTCATCAACCTGGTGATGGGCCTGACCGCGATCCGCACCGGGACTTTCTACTGGGTGAGCCAGATCGGCATGTTGGCCGGGACGCTGGTTTATGTGAACGCCGGGACGCAGTTGGCGCAAATCGACTCGCTGAAGGGTATTTTGTCGCCCGAACTGCTGGCCTCCTTTGCCCTGCTCGGTATTTTCCCGCTGATCGCCAAGAAAATCGTGGCGGTGGTGAAAGCCCGGCGCGTCTATGCAAAGTGGCCAAAGCCGACCCGGTTCGACCGCAATCTGGTGGTGATTGGCGGCGGTTCCGCCGGGCTGGTGACGGCCTACATCGCCGCTGCGGTCAAGGCCAAAGTGACGCTGGTCGAGAAACACCAGATGGGTGGCGATTGCCTGAACACTGGCTGCGTGCCGTCCAAGGCGCTGATTCGTTCCGCCAAGCTGCTGGCCCATATCCGCCGCTCTGCGGAATTTGGCATCCGTCAAGCGCAAGCCGATTTTGACTTCGCCGAGGTGATGGAGCGGGTGCAGCGGGTCATTCAGGAGGTCGCGCCGCATGATTCCGTAGAACGCTATACCGGCCTGGGGGTGGAGGTCATCCAGGGGACGGCCAAAATCACCTCGCCCTGGGCGGTGGACATCACCACGGCGGAGGGAACGCGGACCCTGACCACGCGCAGCATCGTCATTGCCGCCGGCGCCCGGCCGTTCGTCCCGCCGATTCCGGGGCTGGAAGACGTGGGCTACCTGACTTCTGATAGTGTCTGGAATCTCCGCGAATTGCCCCAGCGGCTGGTGGTGTTGGGCGGCGGACCCATTGGTTCGGAACTGACCCAGACCTTTGCCCGCCTCGGCAGTCAGGTGACGCAAGTCGAAATGGCCCCGCGCCTTCTGATTCGGGAGGACCCGGAAGCCTCCGAACTCGTGACCCGGCGATTTCAAGAGGAAGGCGTCGCGGTGCTGGTGAACCACCAGGCTAAGCAATTCGTGATCGAGAACGGTGAAAAAGTCCTCATCGCTGAACATGAAGGCCAGGACGTGCGCATTCCCTTCGATGCCGTGCTGGTGGCGGTCGGGCGCGTGGCGAACACGCAGGGTTACGGGTTACCGGAACTGGGCATTCCCGCGCCGCGCACGGTGGAGACCAATGAGTATCTGCAAACGCTCTATCCCAACATCTACGCAGCGGGCGATGTGGCCGGGCCGTTCCAGTTCACCCACACCGCCGCCCATCAAGCGTGGTATGCGGCGGTCAACGCCCTGTTCGACCCGCTCAAGACATTCAAAACCGACTATTCAGTCATCCCCTGGTCCACTTTTGTCGATCCCGAAGTGGCGCGGGTTGGTCTCAATGAACAGGACGCCAAGGAGAAAGGCATTCCCTACGAAGTATCCCTTTATGGTCTGGACGATCTGGATCGGGCGATTGCCGATGGGGAAGCGCACGGGTTCGTCAAGGTGCTGACGGTCCCCGGCAAGGATCGAATCCTCGGCGTCACGATTGTCGGCGAACATGCCGGCGACTTGCTGGCCGAGTATGTGCTGGCTATGCGTCACGGTATCGGCCTGAATAAAATCCTCGGCACCATTCACATCTATCCGACTCTGGCAGAGGCGAACAAGTACGTGGCCGGTGTCTGGAAAAAGGCCCATGCTCCCCAGAAGTTGCTGGCCTGGGTGGAACGCTTCCACGCCTGGCGACGTGGTTAAGAAGCTGTCGAACAACCGCTGATGGATACTGGCTGACCCCTCAAAGGGCTTGCCAGCGTCCCTGATAAGCGGGACGGCTGGGCGGCGTCGCCTGGGTCACGGGTTGCATGGTGACCCACAGCTCACCCTCCTGAACCGACTGCGCCAGACTCGCAGGCATTGCCAAAGTACGGGCGCTGCCATCGTCCGGTAACACGCCCAACATCACCGGCGGGTCGTCGCCGGTTTTCAACCACAACAGGCAATTCTGATCCTGGGGAACCGTCATGGGCCGCAGGTTGCTGACATGCAATTGCCCATCAGCGGCGCGCGCCACGGTCCACAGCACTTCGTTTTGCGCACTGCGAATGGCGGCGAAGGTGGCTTCTGCGGTAGGCGGCGAGGCCCATTGAGGCGCGATGACCAGAACCGCTGCCAGTACTCCAGCCAGCGCCAGCCCCCGCCAGAACGGCAAACTGTCCCACCAGGGCCGGCGGGCCGGGGCGGAGAACAGTCGCTGTTCGAGATCGCGCCAGATGGTCGGCGGCGGTGCGACGGCAGGACTGACTACCGCCAGCCGGTTCAAACGCCGCTCCCAATCGGCGACCGCCTGCCGCAGGCTGGGATGGGCATACAGCCATTGTTCAAACCGGCGGCGGGCGCCGCCATGCAGGGTGCCCAACACATATTCAGCCGCCAAGAGGTCGCTCAGGGCAGGGGATTGAATGTTCATACGCTCTCCAAACAAGTTTTTAAGCGTTGCAGGCTACGCCGCACCCAGGCTTTAACTGTGCCCAGGGGGCGGTCAAGGCTTTGAGCGATGACGTCGTGAGTTAAACCCTCGAAATAGGCCAACAACACGGCGCGACGTGGTTCTGGATCCAGCCTTTCCAGACAGCGGGCGATGGCGGCGTCGCCCTGTTGGGTATGCAACCGTTCTTCGGGGCCTGGCCCCTCGTCGGCCAGTTGCGCCCAACCGTTCTCATCCAGTTCCCCACGGCGACGATGGTCGCCACGACGCAAACGATCAATCGCCAACCGGCGGACGATCGTCCCCATCCAGGTCAGCGGTTGCCCGAGGGCTGGCCGATAGTCGCCGGCCCGTTGCCAGATGCGGACAAAACCTTCCTGTAGCAGATCAGCGGCCAGTTCGCGGTCGTGGGTGAGCTGCAACAACAGGCCATAGAGTATCGGCGATGCCTGTTGATACAAGGCTTCGAAAGCGCGCCGGTCATGCAGGGCGCAACGGGCCAGCAAATCGGCGAGGGAATCGTGAGAGATCATCATGGGCGCTCGGACCAGTATGGAACTCAAATAATAACCCGCCGAGGGCGAGAGACCCACAAAATCACCGCATGATCATGGCCGTCATTGGTTCAAAGTCAGGCCTTGAGCTTAGCAACGGACGAACGAGGTGCGATTCTCGAAACCGGGGGTTGTGACCAAGTCGCAATGCACGCCAGCAATGGCTGATCTTTGGCCGGTTCTGGCCGTCGCTTGAAGAGCGGTCGTTGCCACAGGGTTCTGCTGGTTAAAGCCTGACGTTACACGAACGTGGCGCAAGCCTTGATGCTCACCAGAGATGGGTATGGTCATGTCAGGAATCACGCTTCAATCATTGAAACCGGCAGCGTTCGCAGTCGATAGGCCCGCTAACGCGGTGATCAGAGTAATGGCAGCGACAAGGAGGGTTTTCATAGAAGCATTTCTTCAGGTGATGGCCGTCAAGATTCCACATTACGGGCAGATTCAAAAATACTTACGCAGCGCCAATAAGTTTGGATGCGCGCTCAGCAGATTATTTATTCGGCTACCGATCGCCGGACTCATGAAATCTCCCGGCAGGTTTTTGTGACGTTAAGCGGAGCATCAAAAAATATTCTACAAATATTCATCAAGTTATCCATCATTGAGTTATCTCGGTTTGCCCGTGGGACAACCAGACGACGAGATGACGTCCGGTGTGGCGACCATTGGAAAAAGACCAGATGGTGCCAGGGCTGGACTTTGGTCATTTAGGCTGTGGAAGCCAACTGATCCAGCAAGCTCAGCGATGGCCTTTACCAACCCGTCGCCCAACCGGGCGCTGGAGCAGTCTCCGGTACGCCGCGAGGCTCCCGGTCGATGACTATTGCCTGCTGGTCAGTCCAGCGCAGAATTTCCAGCCCACCGTCGAAACGCTCCACCAGCGCGGTGCAGCTTTCCACCCAGTCGCCGTCATTGCAGTACAGCACGCCGTGAATGTCGCGCAGCGCCGCGTGATGGATATGGCCGCAGATCACGCCGTCCAGACCCCGCCGCGCCGCTTCATGCGCCGCCGCCGCTTCAAAACGGGCAATGTAGGCGGCGGCCCGGCCAATGCGCTGTTTGAGAAAGCTGGCCAGCGACCAGTAGGGATGATTCCAGCGCCGCCGCCAGCGGTTATACCAGCGGTTGGCCAGCAGCAGCAGGTCATAGCCCCAGTCGCCCAGCCAATGCAGTAACGGCCCGCCACAGCGCACCGCCGAATCGCAATCGTCGCCGTGCATGACCAGAAAACGGCGGCCATCCGCCGTTTGGTGAATGATTTCCGGAACGATCTCGATGCCGCCGACGGACAGGCCCAGATAATCGCGGGCCGCTTCATCGTGATTGCCCGGCGCATACCAGACCCGGACGCCGGCCTGGGCCTTGGCCAGAATCGCCTTGAGCACCTCGCCATGCGCCGCCGGCCAGCGCCCACCTTTTTGCAAGCTCCAGAAGTCGATCAGATCGCCGACCAGATAGAGCTGCTCGCATTGGCACTGGCGCAGAAAGTCGAGGAGAAACTCAGCCTTGCATTCCTTGAAGCCAAGATGGACATCGGAAATCCACAGGGAACGGCACTGGAGGGAAGCCATGGATTGCGCCTACTTGTCGCGTGGTTGCCCGATGAAGCGGAAATAGCGCCACAAACCGCCGTAGGCGACGCCGGTGGTCTGAAGCAACGGTGCGCAGCGCGCATTCAGATTGGGCAACAGATGCCCGTTCATCCGCACATGATTGACGGCCATCCAGCGCTGGAAAAATGAGAGGCGCGTATCGTGGAAATCCACCACCGCCAGCCGCCCGCCGGGCCGTAAATCCCGCAGCGCGGCGTCCAGCGCCTGTTCCCAGCCGGGATTGATCATCGACAGGCAGTAGGAAAAGACGATCAGGTCAAAAGCCGGTTCCGGGGACAGGGGCCGGTCATAGCATTGTTGCCGCAGGGTGACCGGCATGGAGCGCCGGGCCAGTTTGCGCCGCGCCCGCGTCAGCATGTCCGCCGATAAATCCAGGCCGGTCAACTCGGCGTTCGGGAACTGACGGGTTAACTGGAGCAGGTTGTCGCCGGTGCCGCAACCGATGTCCAGAATACGGCGTGGCGGGTTGGGCAGCCGGGCGATGGCGCGCATCAGCGTCGCCCGCCCGAACAGGAAGCTCCAGCGCGTGGCGTCATACAATCGGGCGTGCCAGCGGTAATAGCGGGTCAGGGCAACGGCGTTGTCCGCTTCAGCGAATTCAGCAAAATTGACGTTAGTCGCGTCATTTGGCCCGGTCATAACACCTCCGCGAAATGCAGGCTGCCGTAGGTGCCGACCCGGTCCTGGCGATGCAGCGGCTCGGTCGTGTCCGGGAAGAAGCGCAGCGCCCGACGGGTCCAGTCCGGCAGAAAATCGAGATGGTCGCTGGCGGAACGCAACAGAATGCGGCTGCCGGGTTGGCTGTTGGCCAGAATGAGCCGCCATTCTTCGGCGAGCGCCTGCGGCTGATGCCAGGCCAGCCAATCCTGATGATCGAGCAGCACGAAGTGACTGTAGGGACCGGGGTGCTGGCGCAGAAAATCGCTGACCGTGGCGTTGTAGGTATGCACCCGGTCGCGATGGGCGCGCAGCAAGGCGAAGTTTTCTTCGCGGAGATAGTTGGGACAGCATTGCCCGGTATAGGAGCCAGTGAGATAGGCTCGCCAGAAGTAGTTGTCGTGAATCAGCACTTCAGTCAGGACATGACGCAGTTTGTCGCTGATATAGCCGATGACGCCGCCGGGATAGCGCTGTTGAATCAGGCGGATTTGCGGGCGCGGCACGCCCAACATGGCCAGAGCGGTCGGTTGCCTTAACAGCCAGGTGCTGAATCGACCCCACAGCGCGGGTTCGATCTGATCGTAGAGGGTGCGTTGTTCCGTCAAATTCCGGGCGTCAAGCAGATCGAACAGGTATTCGCGCAGCTTTCGTCCCGATTTGAGCAACTGGCGGCTGACCAGCCAGGCCACCGCGCCACAGGTGCCGTGGTAGTAGAACGAGCGCTTGCGGTTGGCGGCGTCGAAGTAGGCGATTTTTTTGTCCCAGAACGCCGCCGCATACGGAGGCAGTTGGGGGCGCACGACCTGGTATAGCGCGTGGAAATGCGGGTGCGCGCCCTGTCGGAACATTTGCTCCAGGTCGCCGAAGTCACCGCGTTCGATCAGCGCCAGCTTGAGTTGCAACAGGGCGTTTTGTCGGGGATTGACATCGACGGCGTGAATCGCCGCCGGCGCATCCAGCAGGTAGTCGAGCGCGTTGCAACCGGCGCTGGTGAGCACTACGACCTGGCTGTGCGAATTCAGACCCAGGAGTTGCCGGTCGATCCGGGGGTCTTCCCAGCACATGTTGTAGATCAGATAGCGCTGGTGAATGGTTTTGAACAGTAAATCGTGGGCGCGATTGCCCAGTTGGGTGCCGAGTTGTTTGACCATGCCGCCTTGATCCGGGTTGAAGTAAGGACTGGCGCAACAGCATGGCGGGAAATGATAAAGAAATGATGACGCTGCGATGACCGTTTGACGCAGAGCGTGCGTTATCCGGGGTGGGGGAGGTTAAGAAGCTGTCTAACAACCCCTCTCCCGAGGGGAGAGGGGCAGGGGTGAGGGTCGTTTTTCAATCAGTGAGCCGAATCGATGTTGCACAACAAACACCGTTTTGCAGGGTTTTCATACCGCTGGTGGCCGGCTAAGCCGTTGAAAAAGCGCCCTCACCCCCCACCCCTCTCCCGAGGGGAGAGGGGAGCTTTTAGACAGTCTCTAAGAATGCTGACTGGCAAAACGCCATGTTATCTTTGTAATGGCCTGATTCTGCACCAATCTCAACGCATCAAGGACGCTTTACCATGAGTTTCAACGTGTTTTACCAATGGCTGCGCCATCCCTTAAGGTTTGCCGGTCAGGTGTTTCTGCGCTTTCAGGCCAATCAGGGAACCTTGCTGGCCGGGGCGATTGCTTATAACGCCCTGCTGTCGCTGGTGCCTTTGGTCATCCTGTTGCTGGTTGCCCTGTCTCAGGTGGTCAGCGAGGCCCAGCTTCTGGAGGTGTTGCATCGCTATCTGGAGCAACTGATGCCGAGCAAATCCGACTTGGTGTTAAGGCAGGTGGAGCAGTTTTTGGAGCATCGGCGGGTACTCGGCTGGACCATGGCCGCTACGCTGCTGGGTTTCAGCGCCGCCGCCTTTAGTGTGTTGCAAAACGCCATGAAGGTGATCTTCGCCCACCGGGACAAGGTTCATGCCCGGGGTCTGGTCACTTCCCTGCTGTTGCCCTATCTCTATGTGCTGCTGCTCGGCTTTGGGCTATTGGCGATCACCCTGCTGAATGGTGTGTTGCAGACCTGGGCAACCAGCGAAATTCATTTATTGGGCTGGGAATGGTCACCCAGCAAAATGATCGTCAATATTTTTTATGTCATCGGCCCGTTGAGTCAGGTTGCCGGACTGACGTTGATTTATATGTTGATGCCGGTGGGTCGATTACCGTGGCGACACGCCCTGATCGGCGGCGTCGCCGCGTCGCTGTTGTGGGAAGGGACGCGCTACGTGCTGGCGTGGTATTTCGCCAACCTGTCCTCGGTCAACGCCATCTACGGCTCGCTGGCCGGCGTCATCATCGTGCTGATGACCTTGTACGCGATCAGTCTCATCATTCTGCTGGGCGCGCAGGTGATCGCTGAGTACGAGCGGCAGTTGCCCGAATTCAGCGAGGCAGCGGCCCCGCCGGACGAGTGTTCCGCCACTTGAAGCTCCTGGTTTACGACGTGAGGCCGCTGGCATGAATCGTGGCCGGAATCGCGCCGCGCTGTGCAAGCTGCGCGCTGATCTCAGTGTGGGTCAGCCGGGCCAACGCATCGCGGGAAGGGTGCGGCGCAGCATGGATCGCTGTAAAGTTCAGTTCGGCGACGATGCCCGATTCGCCCAGCAATCGCCACAGGTGCGGCAACAGAGTGTCGTCGTCGACGAAGGGAACTTTTGGATGGACGCCAGCGGGATGGGGATAGCGCAGGGCGATGGCCTGCACCGGGCAGCGGGCCAGGATCGCCGCCTGAAACAGGCGGGGAAAAAACCGCCGAACGGTTTCCCCGGTCGTCGATGTGCCTTCTGGAAACACCAGCACCCGTTCGCCCTGCCGCAAGCGCCAGACCAGTTGTTCCATCGCTTCGCCGGCGCCATTGTCGCCGCCGCGACGGATGAAAGCAGTTCCGGCCCGCCGGCACAGCCAGCCGAACAGCAGCCATCTGGCGACTTCCTGCTTGGCCAGAAAGTGCGTCGGGCAAACCGCCGCGATGCAGAAAATGTCCAGCCAGGAAACGTGATTGGCCACGAACAGCGCCGAACCGGGGTATTGCGTCCCTTGAGTTTGCAGGCGCACGCCCAGAATTCGGCACAGGCCCCGACTCCACCAGGCCAGCGGGCGGGTAGAAACATAGCGGCGACGCTGACCCGGCCCCAGCGCGGCGGCGATCAATACGCCGGCCAGGATGTGCAGCGCCAGCAGTGGCGTTCGCACAGTGCGCCGACCGGCACGGGCCAGGCGCTGCCGGCAGGCGCTGCCGAACCGCGCCCGCTGGCGGGGCCGGGAGTGGGGAGCATGGCGAGGAGATGAACGCATTACTGGTCGCGATCCAGGAAATGCCGGGCGTAGCGTCGCTCGATGTGATGCGTGGACAACAGGATAAACACGTCGGCCACCCGGAAATCTGGATCGAGGCAGGGTTCTCCGCCGATTTGCGCGCCCAGCCGCAGATACGCTTTCAACAAGGGCGGCACGGCGCAACGTCCGGGAGCCAGCCCATCGCGACGCGGCAAGGGCAGATGCGGCGTGACCCGCAGCGACTCGGGAACCAGGCTGCGTCGCGCCAGTTCCGCATACAACGCCTGCGCTTCCAGACCGTTCTCGCCCAAGGGAATGCTGGCGCAGCCGATCAAATAGTCGATCCGCTGCTCAGCGATGAACGCCGCCAGCCCGGACCACAGCGCGCTGATGGTCGCGCCATTGCGGTAGTCGGCGCGCACGCAGGTACGGCCAATTTCCATGAACCGCCCCGGCAAGGCCAGCACCGGCGCCAGATCGAATTCGGTTTGCGAATAGAAGCCGCCAGCGCGGCGCGCCGCCTGGGCGGTGAGGATGCGGGTGCAGCCCACGACCTGATCCAGCGCATCGCGCACGATCAGGTGCTGGCAATACGGATCGAAGCGGTCGTGATCGAGGTGGGGAACCCGGTTATGCAATCGCGCACCCATTTCCCCGGCGAAAATCGCATAGCGCAGGCGTTGCGCTGCCTGAATTTCTTCCCGGGAGCGGGCTAGTTCCACACGGACGGATCGCCCCTCGGCGGTGGGCCACAGAGCCGTTGCGGGAGAAGCGCGGGTGAAGTCGGTGATCACCAGTGATTCGTTGCTCAAGGCAGTCTCCACAGAGAATCTTTCGAGATACGGCGCAGGTTAAAAACGCCGCATTACAGCTTCTTGAACACAAGATTAAATCGGTATGAATGGCCACTGCACGGTCAGCAGCGCCAGGCTGGCGCCGATCAGCGCGCCGGCCACGACATCGCTCGGATAGTGCAGACCCAGTGCGACCCGTGACAGCGCCACCAGCGCGGTGAACGGCAAGAGCAGCCAGACCAACCCCGGATAGTGATGCAGGGCGACCAGGGTGAAGGCGACGGCGTGCAGGGTATGGCCGGAGGGAAAGCTGTATTCATCCAGTGGCGCAACCCGGCGCTGAATGCGCTCATGTCGGGTGCAGGGCCGGGGACGGGTAGTGCGGGCTTTCAGCCATTTGTACAGACCGAGACCCAGCGCGCCGACGAGCAGCATCTTGCCCACAGCGGGCGCTGCCGCCCAGCCTTCGCTCAGCAACAACGCCGCCATCAGCGCATACCAGAAAATGCCGTCGCCCAGCCGGCTGACCATGGCGAACAGCCGCACGACGCCCCGCTGATGGACGGTCTGTTGAAAGCGCAGACACCAGTCCAGCTCCTTGTTCGTCAGGCGCGACCAGGTTGGAGCGGGTCGTTCGATCACGTCATTCAGCAAGGGATCGGACATGAGTTCTCTCCAGTGATGGCGTTGAGAAACAGGGTTTCCAGACGGTCGTAGACGCATTCGCTATCCAGTTGCCGCATCGCCTGGCGGGCCGCCTGACCCATGCGCCGGAGCGCCGGGAAATCCTCGGCCAGCGCCACAGCGGCAGCGATGAAGGCGTGAACATCGCTGAACGGCGCGAGCAGGCCGCTCTGACCGGGTTCCACATGGGCGCGGGCGGCAGCGTAGTCGAACGCGACGACCGCCAGCCCGCTGGCCAGCGCTTCCAGAATCACGTTGCCGAAGGTTTCCGTCAGGCTGGGGAACAGGAACAGGTCGGCGGAGGCATAGTGAGTCGCCAGCTCTTCGCCCTGTTTCATGCCGCAGTAGATAAGTTCAGGATGACGGGCGCGTAACCGGGACATGAGGGGGCCGTCGCCCACCAGCGCCAGCCGGGCCGTAGGTTGAATGCGTTGAATCGCCTGGAACGCGGCAATCACCAAATCCAGATTCTTCTCCGCCGCCAGTCGTCCGACATAGAGTGCAACGGGAGTATTCGGAGCCGCGTCCCAACGAGCGCGCAACGCTGGATCACGGCGTTCGGGTGAAAACAGCCGGGTATCGACGCCGCGCGCCAGCACCTGGGTGCGGAGAAAGCCGCTGGTTTGAAGCTGTCGGGCGAGTTCAATCGTAGGCACCAGGGTTTGCACGCCCTGGTTATGGAAATGCCGCAGATAGGCCATGATCGGCGTCGCCAGCCAGCCGAGGTGGTAGTGGCGACTGTAGTTCTGGAAATGGGTGTGGAAACTGGTCGAGACCGGAATCGCCAGTTGCCGTGCGGCGCGCAGCGCGGAGTAGCCCAGCGGTCCCTCGGTAACGATGTGAATCAGGTCGGGGCGGCGGCGCCGCCAGAATGTCAGCAGCGTCTTCGTCGCCGGCCAGCCGCCCTGCAACTGGGGATAGCCGGGGATGTGAAAGCCGGGTAGCGAGATGGTTTCCAGAAAATCGGCGGGAAGTGGTTGATCGTGTCCGTCCTGACGCACCCGGATCAGTTGCACGGCGTGGCCGCGCTGGCGCAGACCCTCAACCCAGCGGGCGATGGTCAGCGCGACGCCATTGATTTCCGGTGGATAGGTTTCCGTGACGATGCCGATGCGCAATCGGCGATGGAGCGAGTCAAAATGCGGTTGGGTAGCCATACCCCGGATTTTCCGGGGCGGCGGCAACAACGCAATGACAGTTCAATGAAGGAATGATGAAAAACTGCCAGTTCAAGCGGGACGACCCGGCTCCCACGACTTGGCGGAACGCGATGCGGAGCGCATCGAAGGCTGCTTGAATCGGGGCGATGCGTCCGCCCCGGTTTCAGCGCTTAACATCGTCATAGTGATAGGTAATGGTCACTTTTTGCACACCGCGATGGGCGTCGAGCAGGTTGGACGCCCCTTGATAGGACAACAGCCGGCCCGTTTGGCGGTCATAGCGGACTTCCAGGTTGGGCGCGAATAATCGCAGGAACCAGCTATCCGCTTCGATGTTGAACGCCACCGTCGCCGATTCGTTCGGTTCTTTCAGGCGGCGGATGCGGAACAGGAAATCGCGACCCTCCAGGGGAACCAGGAAACGCACCTGATTGATCGCATCGTCCTTGGACAATTGTTGCAGATGGTCGCGCAGATAAACGTGCAAACCCTGACCGGTCACCATCCCGTCTTCCAGCCGCACCAAATCCTGGCGAACCGGCGCTTCCTGGTCGGCGCGCCCGTAGAGCTTGACCCAGGCGCCATCGACAAAAGCGCCATCCTGCCGGCCAAAGCGGCGATCTTCAAAAGAATAATTTGGTACGTAGGGATGATGAGTGAAGCTGGAGGTCAGCACGGCGATTTCCTGACCGCTGGCGTCCCGATAACGGGTTTCATTGCGGTCTGGACGGCCATCCTGATAAATCATCCGGTGCTCTTCGATATAGGCGATCTCACCGCGTGCATTGCGGGCGATTCCCTGGAACACCTCCTCATGCAAGTTGCCTGTCATGGCCCAACCAGGCAGGGCTGCGTCGGTCAACAGCAACATGCCGAACGCAGTAGCGTTCAGGTATTTGGTCGTCTTGGGAAGCGTCATGACTTGCGCCCTCTGTTGTCCGTAAAAAATGCTTACCGGCAAGAGACTCGCTATCATCGCTCAGGTTCAAGTTTTTCGTCGAGCGCCGGCCATGAGGGAACAGGGCAATCGCGCTATGTCAGAAGCGTAGGGCGGATAAGCGTAACGCATCCGCCTTAAGTCCAGGACCTGTCAAAATCAGTGCGGCAGCCCACTAGAGCGATTCAGCGCCGGAGTTGCGCATGCCGATTTGCATTACTGTAGGCTCGAAAGTAATGAGAGCGTCATTTTCAGGCTGAAATTCGGTGGATGCAGCCAGGGAGCTGGCGTTGCGAACGGCCAGTTCGTTGAGTTCCGGGTTGCACAGCGTAATGAACCGGCAGGCGAAATTTCGCAGGTAGTGGCCCTTGCGGACGGCGATCCAGGTCGTGTTGTTCTCGAACAGATGCGCGCTGTCGAGCAGGCGCAATCCAGTGTCTTTGGCCGGGTTGTAGGCCATGGCGGCGATGATGCCGATCCCCAGCTCCAGCTCTACATAGGTCTTGATCACGTCGGCGTCCAAAGCCGAGATCACGATGTCAGGCGTCAACCCGGCCTGGGAAAAAGTTGCGTCGATCCGGTTGCGGCCAGTGAAACCCTCGTGATAGGTGATGATGGGATGCTCGGCAATCGCTTCGAGGGTGAGTGGAAGGGTTGTCGCCAGCGGATGAGACTCCGGCGCAATGACCGCATGACGCCAGTCGTAAAAAGGAAACGTCGCCAGTTCGACCACGTTAGCCAGCGCTTCAGTAGCGATGCCGAGGTCGGCTTCCCCGGACCGCAGCATCGCGACGATTTCCGTGGGGCTGGCCTGATGCAGAATCAAATGAACTTTAGGGAACGTCGCCTTGAAGCGGCGGACAACCTGCGGCAGCGCATAGCGGGCCTGCGTGTGCGTGGTGGCGACGCACAGTTGTCCCTGGTCGCTGTGGGAAAACTGTGCGGCGAGCTGGCGGATGTTATTCGCGTCCAGCAACAGGCGCTGGACGATCTTGATGACTTCCTGGCCCGGTTCGGTCAGGCCCAGGAACCGTTTGCCCCGGCGGACGAACAGTTCTACGCCCAGCTCATCTTCAAGATCCTTGATGTGTTTGCTCACTCCCGATTGCGAAGTGAACAGGGCGTTGGCGACTTCGGTCAGATTAAAGTTGCAGCGCACCGCTTCCTGGAGGATGCGCAGTTGCTGGAAATTCAAATCCCTTCTCCGTAAAGGCCGGCCATGCTTTCTCCCGGCAGAGTCCGTTCCTTCGATGCGGCGTCCGGGGCGAACAGCCGCATCCGCGCCGGTTTCAGGCGCACAATTTGCCCGGCGCTCAGGTTAAGCGCGGCGGCGCGCTCCCTCGGCAGTTCCACTTCGTAATGACGATGGGCCTGGCCATTGACGCCGGTCAGTTCGATCCTGGCGGTCGCGCCCAGCGCCAAGGCCCGCGCCACTCGCGCTTCAATGCCGGTGTGATCCGTCAGGTTGGTGTCGATGTCCAGTTCGTGGGGACGGACGAAGCCCAGCGCCTCGGCGCCTGGCTGAAAACTGTCGTCGCTGACCGGCAGCGCGTCGGGGCCGATCTGAAGCTGTTGATTCTGCACCCGACCATGAAACAGGTTGACCGCGCCGAGGAAGCCGTAGACAAACGGCGTGGCCGGTTGCTCATAGACATCGCCGGGAGCGCCGATCTGCTCGACCCGGCCATGATTCATCAACACCACCTGATCCGACACTTCCAGCGCCTCTTCCTGATCGTGGGTGACGAAAATGCTGGTGATGTGCAGGGTGTTGTGCAGTTCGCGCAGCCAGCGCCGCAGTTCCTTGCGCACCTTGGCGTCCAGTGCGCCGAACGGCTCATCGAGCAGCAACACCCGGGGTTCAACCGCCAGGGCGCGAGCCAGGGCGACGCGCTGCCGTTGGCCGCCGGACAACTGGGTCGGGTAGCGGGTCGCCAGCCAGTCCAGTTGCACCAGTTCGAGCAGCTCCTGCACCCGGCGCCGAATGGACTCGGCGTTTGGACGCTGTTTCCGGGGTTTGACGCGCAAACCGAACGCCACATTGTCGAATACGGTCATGTGTCGGAACAGGGCGTAGTGCTGGAACACGAAGCCGACCTGCCGCTCGCGGACATGGGCGCGAGAGGCGTCTTCGCCGTCGAGCAGGACTTGGCCAGCGTCCGCCAACTCCAGACCGGCGATGATGCGCAGCAAGGTGGTTTTGCCGCAGCCGGAAGGGCCGAGCAGACCGACCAGTTGGCCTCGGGGAAAATCCAGGGTCACGTTGTCGAGGGCGACGAAGCCGCCGAAGCGCTTGACGATGTTGTTGACCTGAATGCTCATGAAACGACCTCGGAGGCTTGCTGAGAATGGCGCATGGAGCGCCGACCCTGCCATTCCACGCCCGCCTTGATGATCAGCGTCAACAAGGCCAGCAGCGCCAGCAGCGAAGCGACGGCGAAGGCGGCGGCGAACTGGTATTCGTTGTAGAGAATCTCGACATGCAGCGGCAGGGTGTTGGTCCGCCCCCGGATGTGGCCGGAGACCACGGAAACTGCGCCAAATTCGCCCATCGCCCGGGCGTTGCACAACACCACGCCATAGATCAAGCCCCATTTGACATTGGGCAGAGTGACGCGCCAAAAGGTCTTCCAGCCGGAGGCTCCCAACACGATAGCAGCTTCCTCTTCCTCGCGGCCCTGCGCTTCCATTAACGGGATCAACTCACGGGCGACGAACGGGAAGGTGACGAAGACGGTCGCCAGCACCAGGCCGGGAACGGCGAAAATGATTTGCAAGTCGTGCTCAATCAGCCAGGCCCCGAACCAGCCTTGCGCGCCGAAGACCAGCACATAGATCAGGCCGGCAATGACCGGCGAAACCGAAAACGGCAGGTCGATCAGCGTGGTCAGCAACTGCTTGCCGCGAAAGTCGAATTTGGCGATGGCCCAGGCGGCCATCACCCCGAAGACCAGATTCAGCGGCACGGCGATGGCGGCGACCAGCAAGGTCAGCAACATCGCCGAGCGGGCGTCCGGCTCGATCAAGGCAGCGAAATACACGGCCCAGCCCTTGCGCAGCGCCTCAGCGAACACCGTAGCCAGAGGCAACAAGAGAAACAGGCCGAAAAAGAGCAGGGCGACGGTGATCAGCACACCCTTCAACCAGGCCGGTTCGCGGGTCGCGGCGTTGGCTTCAAAGCGTCGTGCGTGGCTGGTCCAGTGTGAAGCAACGACTGCGCCCATGGTTCAGGTCCTTACGCGACTGCGGTTGGCCCACAGTTGCAGGCCGTTGATCAGAAACAGCAGGATAAAGGAGAAGGTCAGCATGACCACGGCAATGGCGGTCGCGCCAACGTAGTCGTACTGTTCCAGTTTGGTGATAATCAGCAGCGGGGTGATTTCCGACACCATCGGCACGTTGCCGGCGATAAAGATTACCGAACCGTATTCCCCAACCGCGCGGGCGAAGGCCAGGGCGAACCCGGTAAGCAGCGCCGGGGTCAGCACCGGCAAAATGACCCGCCAGAAGGTTTGCCCGCGATCCGCGCCGAGACTGGCGGCGGCTTCTTCCAGTTCCGTATCCAGATCTTCCAGCACCGGCTGCACGGTGCGCACCACAAAGGGCAGGCCGATGAAGGTCAGCGCGACCAGAATGCCCAGCGGCGTGAAGGCGACCTTGAGGCCCAGCGGCTCCAGCCATTGCCCGATCCAGCCGTTGCCGGCGTAGAGGGCGGTCAGGGCGATGCCCGCGACCGCCGTCGGTAAGGCGAAGGGCAAATCCACCAGCGCGTCGATGATCCGCTTGCCGGGAAAGTGGTAGCGCACCAGCACCCAGGCGAAGATTAACCCGAATACGGCGTTGATGGCGGCGGCCAGCAGGGAAATACCGAAACTGATGCGATAAGACGAGACTACACGCGGCGCGCTAATGATCGTCCAGAACTGTTCCCCGCTCAGGGTCATGGATTTGAGGAACACGGCGCTCAGGGGAATCAGCACCACCAGACTCAGATAGACCAGGGTGTAGCCCAGCGTCAGCGGCAACCCGGGCAGAACGCGATGGGTCTTGCCAGTGCTCATGAACGCAAGACCGCTGCGCCGCGCCCGCCAACCGCAGTGCGTAAATTAAGAACCATACCGAGCGTGAGGCGCATGCCAGGACTCCGAAAAGCTATAAGATAAGTGAATCTTAAAAATTAATAGTAATAAATCGAAAATAATTTTTTGTGGAATGCTTATGCATTTTTCTGCAATTCCTGACGCCAGGCAGCGCAAAACAAGGGGCGCGGCGTCGGTTATTCACGTCGAACTGGAAGGGCGGGCGTATTTATTGCGGATATCCGCCAGCACTTCCAGATCAATCAGATCATCGTCACGAATGCGCTCGTCGTAATTTTCCCAGCCCATAAAGTCCCGCAGCGCCCGCAACAGTTCCGCATCGCAACGACCAGTCGCCGGGCCTTGGTAAAACCCGCGCGTATGCAGGATGCATTGCAGTTCGCTGGCGATAGCGGCGTCAATCTGCACCAGTTGATCGGGATCACTGCGAAAATAGGTCAAGCGGTGAATCGCGTAGAGTCGCTCTAATTCATTGATCGGTCGGGGATGATCGTAAACCGAGATGTCCACGTAGCGGTCGTCGAACCCGCCGTAGCCGCCGCCCGCCCGCACCACCTTGAGCGCCGCCGACTGCTGGCCGCGCCGGTCGCCGCCCTGCGCTTGCCCGGCTTGCAAGGCGGCCATCAGCCGCACCGCTAATGCGCCTGGCATTGCCTCGAACGCGCGCACCATGCTTTCCAGGACTTGCGGCCCCGCCAGAGTATTACCTTGCGCCGCGCAAAAGCGGCCCTGCAAGTCGCCGGCCCAGTCAAAACCGTGAGCGCCGGTGAAGCTGGCGGCCCGGCCCTGAGCATCAATGATGCCGAGCTGCCGATCATCCCGCTGGGCGTCGCTGCCAATCAGAATCGCCACCGCCTGTTCGGGTGAAGCGCCATTTTCCAGCAACGCCAGCCCACGCGGACCGTAGCTGGTGTTGCAATAGCATTGGGTCGCTACGGCGCCCACACCAGCCTTGGCGAAGGGGATGGACACGCCGACATTGGGAAATTTCGACTGGACCGCAACGCCAAGATCACCGTTGGCGGGATCGAATGCCACGATAGAAAAAGTCATGGGTTTCTCCTGTGAACGTGCAGGTCAAGGAAAGTGGGAAAGGACAGCCTGTCGAAGGGCGGAATGGATTGCCGAGGTCAGGCCCTGTGAAGGGATCATCCCGGTTGCTGCTTCGAGAAGGGATATAGGATAATTTAAAAACAAACCAGATTATGATTTAAATATCCAACACTTGTGCGAGCGGGAAACCATGTGCCAACTCCTGGGTATGAACTGCAACGTTCCTACCGACATCTGCTTTTCCTTCACCGGGTTCCAGGCGCGCGGCGGCGCGACGGATGTCCACCGCGACGGCTGGGGCATTGCCTTTTTTGAAGGCCAGGGCGTTCGCATTTTTCTCGATCCACGACCTTCCTGTGAATCGCCGGTCGCTGAACTGGTGCGCCATTATCCGATTCATTCGCTCAACGTCATCGCGCATATTCGCAAGGCGACGCAAGGAGCAATCGGCCTGGAAAACACGCATCCTTTCATGCGCGAGCTTTGGGGGCGCTACTGGATTTTTGCGCATAACGGCGATCTGCGCGACTACGCGCCGGAACTCGACGGGAGTTTTTTGCCGGTCGGGCTAACCGACAGCGAGCGGGCGTTCTGCCATTTGCTACAGACCTTGCGGCAGCGTTTTCCGGACGGTGCGCCGGATCGTTTTGCTTTGCGCAACGCGCTGAACGATTTTGCAACCAGCGTCCGCCAGCACGGGCCGTTCAATTTTCTCCTGTCCAATGGCGACTGCTTATTCGCCCATCGTTCGACCGATCTCTACTTCGTTATCCGCCAAGCGCCCTTTGCCGTCGCCCACCTCAAAGATCAGGACGTCACTGTGGACTTCAGGGAAGTGACGACGCCGGAAGACCGCGTCGCCATTCTGGCTACTCTGCCGTTGACCGACAATGAAACCTGGACGTCCTTGCCGGTCGGCAATGTGGCGATGTTTGCCGAGGGCGCGTATCACCCCGGCTGAACGCTGGCGATGTGCAGGCGTCGAGCTAACTTCAAAGGAGATTGTCGTGCGTCATTCCCGACGAGATGCGGTCTTGTTGTTCGCTGCCCGCATGATCCGGCTGTTTGCTTACGGGGCGCTGTCGGTAGTGCTGGTGTTATATCTGGTGGAACGGGGTCTGAGCGAGGCGATGATCGGCGTGTTGCTCACCGCCACTTTGATGGGCGACGCCGGTCTTTCGCTGGCGATGACCACCACCGCCGACCGGCTGGGCCGTCGGCGCATGTTATTGCTGGGCGCGTTGCTCATGGCGAGTGCAGGGATCGCGTTCCTGCTGACCGGCCAGCCGCTATTGCTGCTGATTGCCGCGATCATTGGGGTCATCAGCCCCAGCGGCAATGAAATTGGCCCGTTTCTGTCCATTGAGCAAGCTGCGCTGGCGCAGCTATTGCCAAATGACCAGCGCACGCGCGTGCTGGCCTGGTACAACCTAGCCGGTTCCTTTACCACTGCATTGGGCGCGCTGGGTGGCGGCTGGCTGGCGCAAGCATTGCGAATGAACGGGATGCCGGCGCTGGACGCCTATCAGATCATCCTGGCCGGCTATGCGTTGAGCGGCGGCGGATTGGCGCTGCTGTTCCTGGGCCTGTCGCGGCAGGTGGAAGTCGCGCCGGTCACGCCGCCCGTCGCCGCCCGCCAACGCTTCGGGCTGCGCCATCCCGAATCCCGGCAAGTGGTCATGGCCCTGAGCGGCCTGTTCGCCCTGGACGCTTTCGCCGGCGGCTTCATCGTGCAAAGTCTGCTGGCTTACTGGTTCTACTTGCGCTTCGGGGCGGACGCCGGTTTGCTCGGCAGCCTCTTCTTCGGGGCGAACGTACTGGCAGGAGTTTCCGCGCTACTGGCGGTCCGGCTCGCCGCCCGGTTCGGGCTGATCAACACCATGGTGTTTACGCATATCCCGTCCAACCTGCTGCTTTGCCTCGTGCCGCTGATGCCGACCCTGCCGCTGGCGATGGCCGTACTTCTGCTGCGCTACAGCATTTCGCAGATGGATGTTCCCACCCGCCAGTCCTACACCCTGGCGGTGGTCGCTCCTGATGAACGCTCCGCCGCCGCCGGCATCACCAATATCGCCCGCTCGCTGGGGGCGGCGCTGTCACCGTTGTTGAGCGGGCTGCTCCTGGCCCATCCGCTGTTGCTGAACACGCCGATTTTCCTGGCTGGCGGCCTGAAAATCGTCTATGACCTGCTGCTCTATCGACGCTT
>CAZDVY010000028.1:22480-24722 GCA_964508935.1 uncultured Candidatus Competibacteraceae bacterium
TTTTCCTGGCTGGCGGCCTGAAAATCGTCTATGACCTGCTGCTCTATCGACGCTTCCGGGCGCTCAAACCACCGGAGGAACAGACCTCGGTTATTCACCATTAAAGTCATTTCTTTCATATAAAAATCATTAAATATTCTTTTTTATAATAAAAAAGACCTTTTATCATGACACTCGATTGCCAATCGGGGGCTGTTTGCCGGAACTACGGTTCCGGCCTTTTTACGAAACGGGTTTTACCGGGGAGGAGGTTCGCCATGTCGCTGGAACAGTTGGTCGCCCACTTCAACCGACCCTTCCATCAGGTGGAGCGCGGGTTGGCGTCACTCATTTTGGAAGAAAATGCTGTGGTGGCGACATTTCACGGCATTCGCCTGGAAAGCGCCTTTGAAACGCTGCGCGATCCGAACGGGCAGACGCTCGGTTATCGGGCGCAACTCAAAGCGTTCAATCCGCGCGGTCAGACTATTTCGGCCCGCGCGCCTTACGCCGTCGCCCTGGATGAGGACTCGATTGTTGATCTGGATCGGCTCATCCGCACCCTGCATGTTCTCAACGCAACCGGTCAGGGATGGATGGGAACCCTGTTTCTGGACGTTCATCCCTGGCATATCGCCCGAGTGCCACGGGATCATGGCGCCGTGTTCGAGAGTATTTTGCAATGCTGCGACTGGTCGCCGCGCCAGATCGTTCTGGAGATCGCCGATGCTGCCATTCAAGACCCGGATCACCTGACCCAGGCGATCCACAGTTTTCACGCCCGGGGGTTTCGCATCGCCCTGCACCAGCGCGGCGTCCAAGACGAGGAGCTGGACCGTCTGTTGGCGCTCAAACCGGACTTCATTCAACTGGGTCGCCCACATGTGCTGGCGGCGGAAGCCCGCGCCGACCACGGACGCGAGCTGGCGCAACGGATTCAGCGAATTCAGCGCCATGGCGTGCTGGCCTTTCTGGAGGGCGTCACGACCCCGCACCAGGCGCAAATCGCCGGCTGGGTCGGCGCTGACGGCTATCAGGACAGTATCCCGCATCCTCCGGAAGAAACTACAGTGATTATCGTGCCGGGATTGGGCGACTCCGGTCCGGATCACTGGCAAACCCGGTGGGGTCAGGCTCATCCGGGCTACCGGCGGGTTCGCCAGCGGGACTGGCATCAACCCCAGGTCGAGGAGTGGGTTGAGGCGCTGGATCGGGAAATCCGGCGCACGCCCAGCACGCCGATCCTGGTCGGTCACAGTCTGGGTTGCATTACCATCGCCGAGTGGGCGCAACGCTGCTGGACTGACATCGGGGGCGCGTTGCTGGTCGCGCCAGCGGATGTCGATCAGCGCCCCTTCTTCAACACCGTGCCGCTGTGGCCCTTGCCGTTCCCGAGCATCCTGGTCGCCAGTGAAAATGATCCCCATCTGGAACTGGAACGCGCCAAGTGGTTCGCCCGACACTGGGGCAGCCGTCTGATCAATCTGGGTCGGGCCGGTCACATCAACGTCGAATCGGGGTTTGGCCCGTGGCCCGAGGGCGAGGCGTTATTGAGAGAGCTGCGCGCGGGCGCCCTTCAGACCGCGTCCACGGCGCCGCCGGCAACGGCGCTGGAAACCTGCCTGGCTGAATAGGCGACGTGCCGACGAGGTAAACGGTGGGGAGCATCGCTCAACCGGCGAAGGACGGCCAGCGCCGTTTAATCCTGTCGGTCGCCGCACCCTCCAATTTATTGGATTTTTATCTGTTAAATTGGAAATTTTCTTTTAAAAATAAATATTTGCCTTATCATTTGGCCGCACTAGAATATGCGCTCCCGATTCATTGTTATCCATTTCGAGAGCGATTCAACCCATGTCCGAGACTATTGCAACCCGTCATACGCTAGGCGAACGGGCCGCGCGCCAGTTGGCGAACACTACCAAAACCGTCCCGCAGATGCAGGCGATCACGCCGCGCTGGCTGATCGCCTGCCTGCCGTGGGTTCCCGTTGAGGCGGGCACATACCGGGTGAATCGGGTGGTCGAAGCCCGCGCCGGCGCTCCCGCCGATGTCGAATGCAGCCCGCGCGAGGAGAGCGATCTGCCTGAAGCGTTCGTCAATTACGAAGAACAGCCGCAGGAATACACCCTGAACGCGATGACCACAGTCCTTGATGTGCAGACTCGCGTTTCTGACCTGTATCGCAGCCCCTATGACCAGATTCGGGAGCAACTGCGCCTGACCATTGAAAAGGTCAAGGAAAAGCAGGAAGGCGAAATCA
>CAZDVY010000029.1:0-24261 GCA_964508935.1 uncultured Candidatus Competibacteraceae bacterium
GTGTTGCGCCGGGCCGGGTATGCGGTGAATCGGAAGCGGGTCATGCGGCTGATGGGCCAGATGGGCTTGGCGGCGATCTACCCCAAACCGACGCTGTCGTGCCCCGACCCCGATCATCGGCTGTACCCGTACCTGCGGCGGGGGGTCACGATCACCGGCCCGGATCATGTGTGGAGCACCGACATTACGTACCTGCGGCTGCTCGCCGGCTTCGTGTACCTGGTGGCGATCCTGGACTGGTATAGCCGCAAGGTGTTGGCCTGGCGACGGTCCAACACCCTGGAAATCCGGTTCTGCCTGGATTGCCTGGAGGACGCGTTGCGGGTCGGTCGGCCGTCGATCTTCAACTCGGATCAGGGCGTCCAGTTCACCAGCACGGCATTGACCAGCCGCCTGGCGGCGGGGGGTATCCGGATCAGCATGGACGGTCGGGGACGAGCCCATGACAATATCTTTGTGGAACGCCTGTGGCGATCGGTCAAGTACGAGGAGGTTTACCCCAATGGCTATCAAACGGTGGATGAGGCGCATCACGGATTACACCGGTACTTCGAGTTCTACAACCACCAGCGGCCCCATCAGGCCCTGGACTACCGAACACCGGCCGAGATGTATGCCGACAGGGCGGTGACCCTGTCATCATCAGGCGCAGAGGCACTACCTTAAATTCGACCAAAAATTGTCTAGACAAGGGGTCCACTTCAGTGTGTACCCAAAAATTCCGGCAAAAATAGCTATGGATACACAGTTGGGTACACAGGCATTATGCGACTTTAAGATATGAGGTCCAACTGTAAGACACCAAAAAAGCCGCTAAAATCGCGGCTTTGAGGGAAGTATGAGATGGGATGAAGTGCGATGAAAAGCTACTCGATATTCTGAATCTGCTCCCGCATTTGCTCAATCAACACTTTCAACTCAATCGCTGCCCGGGTCGTATCCGTATCCGCCGATTTCGCCGATAGCGTATTCGCTTCACGATTGAGTTCCTGCATCAGAAAATCCAGACGACGCCCCACCGGCTCCGTGCGCCCCAGCACCGCCTCGATCTCATCGAGATGGGTATCCAACCGATCCAGTTCCTCATCCACATCCAGCCGCTGGGCGATCAAAACCAATTCCTGTTCCAGCCGTCCCGGATCAGCCTCTGCCGGAATATCCGCTAGCCGACTCAACAACTTATCACGCCAGCGAGCCAGCACCTCCGGACGCCGCGCACGTACCCGTTTGACCTGCTCGCGCATCGCCACGCACCGCTGCTCGATCAACTCGGCGGTGCGCCGCCCTTCCCGCTCACGAGTCGCCACCAGTTCGGCCAGCGCTGCATCCAGACTATTGAGCAGCGTCAGCCTGATTTCATCCAAATCCGGTTCGGCTTCACTGATCACCCCTGGCCAGCGCAACACATCAATCAACCGCAACCCGGTGCCTGGCCCTATCATGTGTTCCAGTTCCCCCGCCACCTCCAGCAGGCGCTCCACCACCGGCGTGTTCAGAGTAATCGCGGTCAAAGCCGCGCCGGTCGTCTGCAATTTAAGCGTCCCCTCTACTTTACCACGACTCAGCTTGGCGGCGATGCGTTCGCGGGCCAGCGTCTCCAGACTGCGCAATGCCTCGGGCAGGCGGATCGCGGTTTCCAGATAGCGATGATTGACTGAACGTAATTCCCAGATAATCGCACCCCAGGCGCTGAACTGCTCATAGCGGGCGAAAGCCGTCATGCTGCGTAACATGGAATCATCCTCAATCTTTGGTGGTTTCGTCTTTATGGTGTGCTTATCTTAGGTGGAAATCGCTGGCCTGGCGCGTTTAGAGTCAATCATCCGGCTACGCCAGGCCAAAAAATCGCCCAATCCGGCATCTCCAGCCAGTTCTGCTATAGTCCGCTCCCGAAACCGATTCCTCTATCTACCCCAGGAAACTGCCTCATGCGCCCCAGCCACCGCGCCGCCGATGAACTGCGCCTCATTCAGCTTACCCGCCAATTCACCCAACATGCTGAAGGTTCAGTGCTGGTGGAGTTCGGCGCCACCCGAGTGGTTTGCACCGCCAGCGTCGAGGAGCGTGTGCCACCCTTTCTCAAGGGCAAGGGTCGGGGCTGGGTCACTGCGGAATATGGCATGTTGCCGCGCGCCACCCATACCCGGATGCAACGCGAAGCCAGCCGGGGCCGGCAAGATGGCCGCACTCTGGAAATCCAGCGGTTGATTGGCCGATCCCTGCGGGCAGTGATGGATCTGGAAGCGCTCGGCGAACGCACCATCACCCTCGACTGCGATGTCATCCAGGCCGACGGCGGCACCCGCACCGCGGCGATCACCGGCGGCTTTGTCGCGCTGGCCGATGCAGTGCGCCACACGATCAGCCGGCGGCTGGTCAAGAAAAATCCATTGCACGGCCAAGTGGCTTCGGTTTCGGTCGGCATCCATCAGGGCCTGCCAGTGCTGGATTTGGACTATGCAGAGGATTCCGAGGCAGAAACCGACATGAACGTGGTGATGAACGACGCGGGGGCGTTCATTGAAATTCAGGGGACCGCCGAGGGCCACGCTTTTCATATGGAAGAATTGCAGGCCATGCTGGAATTGGCCCGAGGGGGCATTGGCCAATTATTGCAAAAGCAGCGGGAAGTTCTGGGATTACCCGCCTGAACAGCATTCGCCCGCACAAGGAGTCGATCCATGCGTCAAATTGTTTTAGCCACTAACAACCCCGGCAAGGTTCGGGAATTCAACACCGCGCTGACCGGTTATAACCTGGAGATCGTGCCGCAATCGGCTTTCGATGTGCCGGAGATTGAAGAAACCGGCCTGACTTTCATCGAGAACGCCCTTCTCAAGGCCCGTAACGCGGCCCGATATACCGGCCTGCCGGCGCTGGCTGACGATTCCGGGCTGACGGTGGATGCGCTGAATGGCGCGCCAGGCGTGTATTCGGCCCGCTACGCCGGTATTTGCGCCGATGATCGCCTCAATATCGCCCGCTTGCTGAACGAGCTGCGCAACGTTCCTGCTGAACAACGCACCGCCCGTTTTCATTGTGTGCTGGCGCTGCTGCAACACGATGCTGATCCTACGCCACTGATTTTTCAGGCTAGCTGGGAGGGCATGATCACCTTCGAACCGTATGGCAGTGGCGGCTTCGGCTACGATCCGGTGTTTCTCGTCCTCGACGAGGGGCAAACGGCTGCAGAACTGGATCTGGCGGTCAAAAACCGGCTCAGTCATCGCGGCCAGGCGCTGGCGCAACTGGTCAAAGCACTGGGAGCACCCTAGCGCCTTCAGACTCCCGGAACCGGGCTACAGCGGCGGTAATGCAATCGACAGGATGATCGGCTCCAGTTGCTTCCACGCCTGCTCGGCCTCCCGTTTGGACAGCACCTTGGGCAACATCTCATGGATTGCTTCCAGTTCGACCCGCAACGCCTCAACCGTGGTGACGGCCTCAATGCGCTCGATCCGGCGTCCCGCAGTCGGCCCCATGGCGCCGAGCAGGGTAAAGCGGATCAGCCCCTTCGCTTTATCCATATTGAAGGTGGGTTGGGCAACCGGCGCGGCGGCTGGAATCTTCTGCGACACGGATCCAGAGACCGGAGGTTCCTGGAACTGCAGCGGCGCAAACGGCGCCAGGATCGGCTCCAACTGTTTCCAGGTTTGTTCAGCCTGCCGCCTGGACAAGACCTTGGGTAGCATTTCGCGGATCGAGTCCAACTCGACGCGCAATCCTTCAACGGATGTTGTGGCTTCGACACGGTCGATCCAGTGTCCGGCGCCAGGTCCCATGGTGGACAACAGTAGGGTGCGAATAAAGCTTTTAGCCTTGTCAAGGTTGAATCGGGGTTGCGAAGTCCTTCCAGCAGTCGCTGAAGAACCGGGTTGCAATGAACTGACCCAGTCGTCGGTTTCCCAGATATTCTGGAGCAGCATTCTCTCAGATTGAGGGGCGTCGGCAGCGGGAGGCGGTTTGGTCGCTGGAGCCGAAACCGGCGTGGGCTGTGGCCTGTTGGCAGGAGACAGCGGCGCAATGAATCCGCCAGCTTCCAGTTCGATCAGCGCTGGTGTGATATCGCCCATGGAAACCAGTCGCTCGATCATCTCAGCCGCCGTCGAACGGCCATCAACCATGATGAGCAGTCTACGCAGGCTGGCTGGCAGCTTATAGAGCCGCTTCTGGATTTCTTCCTGCCCCTTGGCAGTCTTTATGTACACCTGCTGGAGTTCCATGGCACCCCTGAAAATGCTTAACAATCGAGGGTTGATGATGGCCCACTTTAGATCAGGCGGCGGCGCTCGCACACCGGAACTGTTTCGGTGGATACACGATAATTCTAGACAGTGAGAGGAAAAATGCCGGATCTCTACTTCTCGGTACCGTTAACGCTCTATGTCCATATTCCCTGGTGCGTGCGCAAGTGTCCGTACTGCGATTTCAACTCCCACGAGGCGCGGGAGCCGTTGCCGGAACGGGCCTATATCGATGCACTGCTGGCTGATCTGGAGCAAGATTTACCCAGAATCTGGGGACGGCGTATGGAAAGCGTGTTTATCGGCGGCGGTACGCCGAGCCTGTTGTCCGCTGAAGCGCTGGATCGCTTGCTGTCCGGTCTGCGCGCGCGGTTGCCGTTGCGCCCCGATATGGAAATCACCCTGGAAGCGAATCCCGGCGCGGTGGAGCAGGGCCGGTTCGCGGAATTCCGGTCAGCAGGCGTCAATCGCCTGTCCATCGGCGTGCAAAGCTTTAATGATGACCATTTGCAAAAACTCGGGCGGATTCACGACCGCCGCGCCGCCTTTGTCGCCGCCGAGGCCGCGCATGCCGCCGGCCTGGACAATTTCAACCTGGACCTGATGTTCGGCCTGCCCGGACAAACAGTCGCCCAGGCGCTGGCCGATGCTGCCAACGCCGTCGCTCTGCAACCGGCGCATATCTCGTATTACCAGCTCACCATCGAGCCGAATACGTTATTTCATCAGTCGCCGCCAACTTTGCCGGATGAAGAGACGCTCGACGCTATTCAGGAACGGGTGCAGGCGGAACTGGTCCGGCAAGGTTATGCGCGCTATGAGGTGTCCGCTTACGCCCGCGAGGGCCGGCGCTGTCGGCATAATCTCAACTATTGGGAATTCGGCGACTACCTGGGCATTGGCGCGGGCGCTCATGGTAAATTGACCGACCCTGCCAATGGGCGGATTCACCGGCTGTGGAAGCTGAAGCATCCCCAGGATTATCTGGCTCGGGCGGGAACTCCGCAGGGCCTGGGCGGCGATGCGCCGATTCAGGAAGCTGATCTACCCGTAGAGTTTCTGATGAACGCCTTGCGATTGGTGGAGGGTGTGTCGGCGGCGCTATTCGAGGAACGCACCGGCCAGCCGCTGGCGGCGCTGGAGCCGGTATTAAGCCAGGTCCGGGAACACGGGCTAATGGCAACTGATCCCAAACGCTTGCAGCCGACCGCTGCCGGGCTGCGGTTTCTGAACAATCTGCTACAGGAATTCATGTAGCTTTTAACCTTTGAGGAAAATTATGAAAATTAAAGCCTTGCACCAGTACAGCCAAGACGTGGACACGGTTTTTGGCCTGTTTCACGATCCCGATTTCATGAAAGAGAAATATGTCAGCATTGGTGCCCGCAACGTCGAGGTGCTGGAGTGTTCCGGCAGCGATGGCCGCTACAGCGTCAAGGTCAGGCGGGAAGTGCCGGCGGATGTGCCGGGTCTGCTCAAGAAATTCCTTAATCCCTGGAACACGCTGACGCAGAGCGAACAATGGGAAGGTTCGGCGGGTGGTCCTTATCGCTGCAAGATCGCCATTGAGATTGCCGGGGTGCCGGTCCGCCTTGGCGGCGAGATGGAATTGCGGACGCAGGACGGCGGTTGCGTCAACGATGTACAGCTTGAGGTCAAATGCGGCATTCCGCTGGTTGGCGGCAAGCTGGCTGATTTCGTCGGCGGCGACGCGGAAAAGGCCATTCAGGCGGAGTATGAGTTTATTCGCGGTCGGCTGGGGTAGAACAGAAACCAACCCCTCTCCCCCGAAACCTTTCCCCCAAGGGAAAAGGGGAACGGAAGAGAATTCCTTTGCCGGGAAGGGCTGGGGAAATTTCCGCCTACTGGCCTTTCGGCGGCATGACATTCGCGTCGCTGCGGTATTGCACCGTTTCATAAGGCCGATCTTTGGGCGGTTTATCAGTCACCTGCAACCGCCCCCGGTCGTCATGCCAGCGATAAACCGGTCCGGTGTATTCTGGCATTCCCGGCAACCAGTTCCGAATCCAGGCTGGCGTCTCCTGGGGCGTAGTGTACCAATACAAAATAATCCCGCCCAATAAGCCCAGTACAATCAACAGCCACATTGGTACAGCGCCGATCTGCGCCTTCCGGTTCATGGCCGATCCCCGCGCAACGCCGCCACCCGTTCACGCAGCAGCGCGGACGTTGCCTGTTCCGGCGCAACTGGTTCACCTACCGCCAGTTCAACCCGCGACCAGAACCGCCGTGGAAAATGCCGCATGGCCTTGCCATAGCGGCGGCTGAAGAAACTGCCCCACAATCCACGCAATGCCATCGGTACGACCGGCACTGGGTTTCGTCGAATAATGCGTTCGATGCCGCTCTTGAATGAACCGATTTCGCCATCCTTGGTAAGTTGCCCTTCCGGGAAGATACCCACCACTTCGCCCTCCTCCAGATAAGCAGCGACCCGGTTATAGGCTTGCTCCAGAATTTCCCGATCTTCCCTCGCTGAAGCAATGGGAATCGCGCCAGCAGTGCGAAATACGAAACTGAGCAGCGGGATTTTGAAAATCTGATGATCCATGACGAAGCGGATCGGTCGCCGGCAACAGCCGATCACCACCAGCGCGTCCATGAAGCTGACATGGTTGCACACTACGACTACCGGCCCTTCATCGGGGATGTTTTCCAGCCCTTCGGTGCGCAGCCGATAGACGGTATTCACCAGAATCCAGACGATGAAGCGCATCAGGAATTCGGGAACCAGCGTGAAGATGTAGATGGCCACCAGCGCGTTGAAAATTGCCGTCAGCAAGAGGAATTGCGGGATGGTCAAGCCAACGCCGTCCAGAAAGGCAATCGCCAGCAGCGCCGACGCCACCATGAACAGGGCGTTGAGGATATTGTTGCCGGCGATCACCCGTGACCGATAGCTCGGCTCGCTGCGCTGCTGCACCAGGGCGAACAGCGGCACGATGTAGAACCCGCCAAACATGCCCATCAGCAAAATATCCAGCAATACCCGCCAGTGCGAAGCGTTGCGCAGAAACTCCGCAGCGCCCATCAATGCCGCTTCTGGCGCAACCGGCGCCGCCGCAAAAAATAGATCGACGCCAAACACGGTCAGGCCAATCGCCCCGAATGGCACCAGACCCAGCTCCACTCGCCGCCCGGACAACCGCTCGCATAACAGCGAACCGACGCCGATGCCCAGGGCGAACAGGGTCAACAACAGCGTCACTACATGCTCATCGCCGCCCAGGTTCAGCTTGGTGTAATTCGGCAGTTGCGCCAGATAGGTCGCGCCGAGGAACCAGAACCAGGAAATCCCCAGCACCGACAGAAACACCGTGCGATTGCGCCGGGTAATGGCGATGGTGCGCCAGGTTTCAGTGAAGGGATTCCAGTTGATGCGCAGATCAGGTGCATCCGGCGCAGCGCGGGGGATGAACAGACTGGAAAGAAAGCCCAGCACCGCCAGAATCACCACCACGCCGCCCACCAGCCACGGCCCCTGACCTTGAATCGCAATCAACACCCCGCCCAGCAGCGTGCCGATTAAAATGGCGAGGAAAGTCCCCATTTCCACCCAGCCATTGCCGCCGACCAGCTCTTCCGGCTGCAAATGCTGCGGCAGGATGCTGTACTTGACCGGGCCAAACAAGGTCGATTGCGCGCCCATCAGGAACAGCAGGCCGATCAGCAGCGGCACGTTGTTTAGAACAAAGGCCGCCGCCGCGCCGAACATGATGACGATCTCCAGGGCCTTGATCCAGCGCATTAAGTGCGACTTCTCATATTTGTCCGCCAACTGTCCGGCAGTCGCCGAGAACAGGAAAAACGGCAAAATGAACAGCCCGGCGCTGGCGTTGATCAGCAGATTGGATTGGGCCGGATCGGCGGCCTGAAAGGCGATGAGAATAATCAGGGCGTTCTTGAACACATTGTCGTTGAACGCGCCGAGAAACTGGGTAATGAAGAACGGCAGAAACCGCCGCTCCTTGAGCAGGGTGAATTCATTGCCGGTGGACATGCGGTCAGATTCTCCAGGCGTGGGCAAAGCGGCGGCGGCAGTGTCGATGACGCAGTTTAGGTCAATCCGGAGCCGCCGTATTGTGTTCCACCCAGCGCGAACCACTCGCCAGGGTCTCGCGCTTCCACAACGGCGCTTTGCTTTTCAGTGCCTCGATGAGGAAGCGACAGGCGGCGAACGCTTCGGCCCGGTGCGCCGACCACACGGCAATCAAGACGATGGGATCATTCGGCTGCAATGCGCCGACCCGATGCATCACCAGCGCATCCAGCAACGGCCAGTCCTGAAACGCGGTCTCGACCATGCGCTGCAACTGGCGCTCGGTCATGCCCGGATAATGCTCCAAAGTCATGCCGCGCACCGCTGCGCCTTCGTTAATGTCGCGCATCGTGCCGATAAAGATTGCGGTTGCGCCGTATTGACCCGGCAGGCGCTGCTCCAGCCCGACCTGATACTCCGCCAGTTCCGCCAGCGGCGAAAACGGTTGATCCCGCAGTTCAATGCGCATCGGTCATCCCCCGGTCACTGGCGGAAAGAACGCCACTTCATCGCCTTCCCGCACCACTTGAGTGAGTTCCGCATAGTCCAGATTAACCGCCGTCAAGGTATTCGGCGGTAACGGCGCGTCGGGATGCAGCGCCGCCCAGACCCCGGCCACGGTCAACCCGGCGGATGCCTCCAGTTCATCGCCGGCGCGGCCCAAACGGTCGTGCAGGCTGGCGAAATATTTGACATGAATAGCCATCAGCTTCTCCTCCGGTTAGCGAACCCGCGACAAGCTTAACAACAGCGCCGCTACACCGAGCAGCGCCATCATCCCATACTCAAAACCATGCGCACCCATCCCGCTGCCCTTGAGAAACACATCGCGGATCACCACCAAGTAATAGCGCAGCGGGTCCAGCCAGGTCAGCCATTGCACCGCCTCCGGCATGTTCTGAATCGGGAAGGCAAATCCGGACAAAATCACCATCGGCATGATGATGAAGAACGCCAGCAGCATTGCCTGCTGCTGGGTTTGCGCATAACTGGAAATCAGCAGGCCGATGCCCAGCGAACTCATCAGAAACAGCAGACTGCCCGCCAGCAACCCGATGACATTGGCCCGAAACGGTACGTCGAACCAGAACACCGCGATCATGCTGATCAGCGCCACATCGAACAGGCCGACCGCGGCCACTGCGATCATCTTCGCCGCGAGAAATTCCAGCCGCGCCACCGGCGTCACCAGCAAGCGTTCCAGCGTACCGAACTCCCGTTCCCGCACCACGCTCATTGCGGTCAGAATCACCGTGGTAATCAACACGATGGTGGCAATGATGCCGGGCACGAAGTAGGAGCGGTCATCAAGATTTTCATTGAACCAGGCCCGTTCTTCGATCTGCAACGGCGGATTGAAGCCGGCGCGGCGCTGGGCGCTCTGCTGCAACGCCCGGCTGAGTTGCCCGGCGATCATCTGGGCGCTGTTGGAATCCGAACCATCAGTGATGAGCTGCGCGACCGGTTGTCGGGCAAAGTCTGGCGCGAAGCGCAAAATGGCGCGGATTTCCCCGCGATCCAGCGCCGCGCTGGCCTCGCGCATCGCCGGATGATGATGCAGGGTGAAACTGCCGGACGCCGCTACCGCCGCCAGCAGTTCGCGGGTCGCGGCGGTGCGCGCCTGATCGACGACGGCGATTTCGGCATGACGGACATCAAAACTGGCGGCGTAGCCGAACGCCATCAATTGAAACAGCGGCGGCACGACCATAAAAAAGCGCATACGCGGGTCGCGCAGCAATTGCAAAAATTCCTTGACCAACAGGGCGCGCAACCGGATCAGGCTGCCGATGGCCTCTGCCGCGACGACATCCCTACTGTTCAGGGCAAGGCGTGATCGAAGGGTTGGCATAGATTCACCGTGCGCCATGTTCCAGTGGCGCTGCACGCCCGATTACGGAGTTTTCGGCCACAGAATCATTTGCGTACAGCGGAATAGCGCCAAGATTCATCAGTTGGTCTCCGGTCAGAGCATCAGTAGCCAGTCGGTCCAATCCCACAGCGGCGGGGAATGGTTCAAATTATACTCGCCACCCGAATGCTTTTGATTGATGACCTGAAACCCGCCTGTCGCCGTCCCGATATCAAGCGGTTGCTGGTGATCGCTTGAATGACCCTTTTCGATCCATACCCTCGCTGAGGCGCGGGAATCAGCGCAATCCGGCAAAATCGGCTTGACCGCGTATTAGCGCAAACCAAAACGGTGAAACCGCCATGTCGTTCAGCGAAGCCGACACCCGCGCCAAACTGATTGATCCTGCCTTATACCGGCGGGGCTGGACCGAGGAGTTGATTCGCCGCGAAGAAAGCGCCGGGCCGATTCACCTGGTGGATGATCAGCCGCGCCGCATGACCGGCCGGGTGGATTACACCTTGCGGATTCGCCAGCGGGCCGAAGAACAACCGCTGGCGATTGCCTTGATTGAGGCCAAACGCGAAAGCGCCGCTCCGGCGGATGGTCTGGAACAGGCCAAGCTGTACGCTGACAGCAAGCGGCTGAATGTGCCGTTTGTATTTGCCAGCAATGGGCATCAGTTCGTGGAGTTCAATCGCTTTGATGGCCAGACTCGCGGCCCATTGCCGATGGCGGAATTTCCCTCGCCGCTGGAGTTGCAGGACCGCTATGAAGCAGGGATCGGCTTCCGCCTGGACGCCCCGGAAGCACGACCGTTGGTGACGCCCTATCCCGGCGGGGAGTTTCGCCGCCGCTATTATCAGGATGCGGCGATTCGGGCCGTGCTGGAGCGCATCGCTCAATGCCGTCTGCGCGGGGAGGCGGCTCGCGCCCTGTTGGCCTTGGCGACCGGCTCAGGCAAGACTTTTATCGCAGTCAATCTGCTTAAGCGACTGGCCGACGCCGGGCAGATGACCCGCGCCCTGTTCGTCTGTGACCGCGATGAATTACGCACTCAGGCGCTGGGCGCGTTGTACGCGGTGTTTGGCAGCGACGCCGCCCAGGCGACAATGACCCATCCGGAGAAAAATGCGCGGGTGGTGGTGGCGACCTATCAGACCTTGGGTGTGGCGCGGGAAGGCGATGACGCCAGCTATCTGACGCACCATTATCCAGAAAATTATTTCAGCCACATCGTGATTGACGAGTGCCACCGATCCGCTTGGGGGCAGTGGTCGCAGGTGCTGACGCGCAACGCGGCAGCGGCGCAGATCGGGTTGACGGCGACGCCGCGCCAATTGCCGGCGGATGCGCAGTCGTCGCCGGAGGTTGAACAGGATGCGCAAATCACCGCCGATAACCTGCGCTATTTTGGCGAGCCGGTTTATGAGTACACCATGGCGCAAGCGATGGCCGATGGTTATTTGGCGGCGTGTGAGATTCGCGTGCGCCGGGTTGATGTCGATGAAACCGGGCTGACGCGGGAGCAGATTGCGCCGTTGCAACCGCGTGATTTCCGCACCGGGCGGGTTTTAACCGTCGATGAGACGCGGGAACAGTATGAAAAAACCCAGTTTGAAGACCGGCTGATGTTGCCGGATCGGGTAGCCGCGATGGGTGAGGATTTGTTCGCCCAGTTGCTGGAGACCGGGGGGCCGGAGCAGAAAACCATTATCTTCTGCGCCAGTGACGCCCATGCCGACGCGGTCGCGGCGCAGTTGAATAACCGGTATAGCACCTGGTGTCAGGCCCAGGGCCGGACGCCGGTTGAGCATTTTGCCTTTAAATGCACGTCAAAGAGTTCCGGGGGGCAGTTCATTCCAGAGTTTCGCGGGAGCCGGCGGCGCTATTTCATCGCAACCACAGTGGATTTGCTATCGACCGGCGTCGATGTGCCGTGCGTCCGTCATGTGGTGTTTTTCCGCTATCTGAAATCGCCGATTGCGTTCTATCAGATGGTGGGCCGGGGGACGCGGCTGGACGATGACACCGGCAAGCTGATGTTTTACCTGTACGATTACACCAATGTCACCGAGTTGTTTGGACGGTCGTTCATCACCCCGCCGCGCCCGGAGCGCACTGCCGGGGCGCAGAATGCGCGAGAAAACCCGGATCAACCGCCGCCGGTGATTGTGACAGTGAGCGGGTTGACCGTGCAGGTATCCGGGGTGGGGCGGTCGATTCTGGTGGACGGCGAGCCGGTGCCATTGGCCGCGTACAAGGCGCGGATCGCGGTGCGGTTGCGCGAAAAGGCGGCGACGCTGGAACAGTTCCGGCAGGTGTGGATTACGCCGCCGCAACGGCAACCGCTGATCCAGGAGTTGGTGACTGCGGGCTATCCGCCGACCGTGGTGCAGATGCTGGAACAGTGGGAAGCGTGTGATCTGTTCGATGTGTTGGCGGCGCTCGGCTATGATTACGCGCCCCGAACCCGGGCCGAGCGGGTAGCGGCGTTTTTGGACGGTGAAGCAGAGTGGCTGGCGGGGTTGCCGGAACCGACGGCGGCGACGGTGCGGGCGTTGGCGGAGCAATTCGGGCCGGGCGGCACCGAGGGCTTGGAAAATAAACGGCTGCTGGAGACGCCAGCGATCCAATTGGCGGGCGGGGTGCAAGCCTTGCGGATGGCCGGTAAACCGGCGGAGTTGATGCAGGAAACCAAGCGGCGCTTGTTTGCGGTGTGACGGATCAATGATACAAACTTTTGCCAACACCGAAACCGAACATTTCTATGCAACGGGCAAATCACGCCGGCTACCGACCGAAATTCTCAAGCGGGCGGCTATGCGTTTGAATCAGTTGAATGCCGCTACGCAGATTGATGATTTGCGAATGCCGCCATCTAACCAGTTGGAAAAGTTGTTGGGTGATCGTGAAGGTCAGTGGAGTATTCGTATCAATAGCCAATGGCGAATTTGCTTCACGTTTGCCGATGGTCATGCTTTTGATGTTGAAATCGTTGATTATCACTGAGGGTTGTTCTTCATGACACACAATGGGTTGCCAGCGATTCATCCAGGTGCGTATTTGGCGGAGTTGCTGGAAGAGCTTTGTTTATCGCAAGCGCAGTTTGCCCGTCTGATTGGGGTATCGCCGGGGCGTATTACCTCTGTCGTTAAAGGGCTGCGCCCGGTGACGGCGGAATTGGCCTTGCTGTTTGGCAAAGCCTTTGGTCAGTCGGCGCATTATTGGCTTAATTTACAAGCGGAATATGACTTAAAAGCGGCTGAAAAACATCTTGGGCTACGCTTGGCATCCGTTCAGGTGTGCAGTCCTCATTCTTTGGCAGTGTGAGAATCAACAATGCAATCGAGTCAGAGGACGGAAAAACCGTTACCGGAAGGATGGCGATGGGTGAAGTTGGGGGAGGTTTGTATTCAAGATCGGCAAATTATTGATCCAGGATCAGAGAAAGCTTTATGCCCTTACTTGGGTTTAGAGCATATCGAAAGTAATACAGGAAAAATACTACTTGAAACCCATGAACTAGATGAAAAACAGGGTAAAAGCACTACTTTTGCGTTTAATTCACACCATGTTTTATATGGCAAACTACGCCCTTATCTTAATAAAGTAGCATTACCAAACTTTGAAGGGCGCTGTACTACAGAGTTAATACCCCTATTACCAACTGATTTAATAGATAGGGATTTTTTTGCATGGCTATTGCGTTGTGAAGAAATAGTTAATGCGGCTATGCAGGGCAAAACTGGTTCAAGAATGCCACGAGCCGATATGGATGAACTTCTTAAATTTTTAATCCCTCTCCCCCCACTCCAAGAACAACAACGCATCGCTGCGCGTTTGCGCGAACAGATGCAGGCTGTCGATGAAGCCCGTCAAGCAGCGGAAGCTCAGTTGAAAGCCATCAACCAACTCCCCGCCGCCCTTTTGCGCCAAGCCTTCAGCGGCGCGCTGTAACCTAGAGAACCGTCCGCAATGGCCCGCCCACCCAAAAAAACCAACGGCAATGGCAACGGCTCATCGCACGCCCTGACCACCCCGCAAGCCGTCAACGCCGCTATCTGGTCGGTCTGCGACATCCTGCGCCGCTCCAACTGCGCCGGCGCCCTGCAATACGTCCCGGAACTCACTTGGCTGCTGTTCCTGCGCGTCCTCGACGAACAGGAACAGCGCGAAGCCGAAAACGCCGAGATCGTCGGCAGTGACTTCACGCCCTCGCTCAATGAACCCTACCGCTGGTGCGACTGGGCCGCGCCTTACGACGAAAAAGGCGACTATCCGCCCGTAACCGCTATGGGCAGTCGGCGCGGCTGGTTGCGCTGCGACAAGCAAAACAGCCCGCCCGGCAGCTTCTTCGCTTTCGTCAACGGCCAACTACTCCCCCACCTGCGCGGCCTGGCCCAGCAACCTAACGCCACCCCTCGGCAAAAGGTCATCGGTCAAATCCTCTCCGGCGTCGAACGCACCCGCATCGACACCGAGCGCAATTTCGCCGACGTACTGGACAAGCTCGACCCGATCCGCCTGGAAACCACCGACCCGCAACACGTCTTCATCCTCTCGCAAGTCTACGAAGGTCTGTTGCTGCGTATGGGCGAGAAGGGCAACGACGGCGGCCAGTTCTTCACTCCGCGCCAAGTCATTAAAGCCATGGTCGAGGTCATTCACCCGCGCTTGGGCGAAACCCTCTACGATCCTAGTTGCGGCACCGGCGGCTTTCTCGCTCAAGCCTACCAATACCTGCATGAGCGCGAAGTTGCGGACAACCCCGCCATCACCCCCGACCGGCTCGACCAGCTCAAACACGACACCTTCTATGGCCGCGAGAAAGAAAACCTGATCTACCCTATTGCCTTGGCCAATCTGGTCGTGCATGGCATCGACCGGCCCAATCTCTGGCACGGCAACACCCTGACCGGCGACGTGACTTATGACCGGCTGTTCGACACCGCCCCGGCCCAATTCGACGTGATCCTGACCAATCCACCGTTTGGCGGTAAGGAGGGCACGGACGCCCAAACCCGGTTCGACTTCAAAACCGGTGCGACCCAAGTGCTGTTTCTGCAACACATCATCAAGAGTCTCAAAAACGGCGGACGCTGCGGCATTGTCCTCGATGAAGGCGTGCTGTTCCGCACCAATGAAACCGCCTTCGTCCAGACCAAACGCAAGCTGCTGGATGATTGTGATTTATGGTGCATCGTCAGCCTGCCGGGCGGGGTGTTCACCGCTGCCGGGGCCGGAGTCAAAACCAACCTGCTGTTTTTCACCAAAGGCTCGCCGACGACGCGAATTTGGTATTACGACCTGTCCGGGATCAAAGTCACCAAGCGCCAACCGCTGACTTTTGAGGAACACTTCCAGGATTTTATGCAACGCCTGCCGGAACGCAGCGACAGCGAACGCAGTTGGACGGTTGATTTCACCGCCCGCCAGCGCCAGGCCGCCGAAGCCGCCGCACCGCTCAAGACCCAAGCTCAACAGAAAACCGACGAAGCGGCCCAATGGAAAGTCCGGCTGAGCGATCTGAAGTGCGCTAAACCCCGTAATTTTGAGGCCGAAACCGCCGCGCAAGACCGCTGCCAGACCTTGACCAAGGAAGCCCGCGAGTTATCAACCCAAGCGCAAGCGATTGAAGACGCGGTGTATGACCTGAAAGCGATCAACCCGAACGCGAAAATCGACCAGGACGCCCGCACTCCCGCTGAGTTGCTGGATTTCATCGAAGCCAAAGGTCGAGCAGTCAGTGCGGCGCTGGAACGGTTGCGCAGCGCATGACGCCGATGCTCACGGCAACAACCCCAGTTTTTTGGATTTAGCCAGCGTCGCCCGCCCCAGAATCAACAGCATCGCCAGCAGCGCCGCCGCCTGGGTCCACAGCAGCAGCGGCGAAACGCCCTTGAGGAAAATCGCCCGCGACAACGCCACATAGTAGCGAGCCGGCACGATCAGGGTCAGATACTGTAGGACCGTCGGCATGTTTTCGATGGCGAAGATAAATCCGGAAAGGAGAAAGGCGGGCAGGAAGGTGCTGACCATGGCCATTTGACTGGCGAGGAGCTGATTGCCGGCGTTGATGGAAATTAACGCGCCCTGCACCATGACCACGCTCAGGAACAGCATCGATACGCCGAGCAACACCGGTAAAGAACCGCGTAACGGCACGGCGAACACCCAGACCGCCACACCCACGGCAATTGCCATATCCAGCAAACCCACCCCCAGATACGGCAACAGTTTGCCCAGCAAAAACTCCCGGCGATTCAGCGGCGTGGTGCGCAGCATCACCAGATTGCCCTGTTCGATCTCGCGGGCGATGGTCAGCGAGGTCATCATCGCCCCGACCACCGCCATGACCATGGCGATCACTCCGGGAATGATCGCCAGCCGGCTTTCCCGGGTTTCATTGAACCAGACCCGATCTTCGATGCGCAGCGGCGGCTCCCCGCCCCGCCGCAACAAATAGTCATTGACCAGCGCCAGCGTATAGTTGCGCAACAGCCGGGCGGTGTTGGCGTCCACGCCGTCGAGCAGCAGTTGCACCTGGGCGTCGCCGCGTTCCAGGCGTCGGGCGTAGTCTGCGGGAAACACCAGCGCCGCCCACACTTGACCTTTTTGCAAAGCCGCCGCCGCGTCCCGGCGGTCGTTGGAGCGCAGTGCAATGCGGAAGGCGCGACTGGCGGCGAAATGGGCGATCAGTTCCTCAGTCGCCGCATCGCGGGATTCCTGAATAATGGCGATGGGCGCTTGGTATAAATCCAGACGCAGCGCGTAGCCAAACAGGAACAACAACATGACCGGCATGAGCAACATCAGCGCCAGGCTGCTCGGATCGCGCAGCAGATGCCAAACTTCCTTGCGGGCAATCGCCCGGACATGCTGAACATTCACCGCGCATTCTCCTCCAGCACCGCCACGAACACGTCTTCCAGTTCCGGCGCGGCAGGACGCAGCGCGGTCACGCTCAAACCGCGTTCGGCGGCGAGCGCCTGAATTTTCCACTGCACGGCGGCTGGATCGACGCCGCTTTGCAGGCGCAAGCGCAACTGACCGGCGTGCGGAATGATTTCCCGCACTTCCGGCCAGTCCTGCGTCAACTGGCCGAACAGCACCGCATCGGGACTGTCCAGCGCCAGCAGCGGCGTGGACAGCGGTCGGCGCAACAACGCTTCCGGCGTTCCCTCGGCGACGATGCGCCCGGCCTGCATCAAGGCCAGCCGGTCGCAAAACAGCGCCTCATCCATATAGTGGGTTGTCACCAGAATGCCGATGCCGCCATCGGCCAGGCGGTAGATTAGCTCCCAGAAACGCTGCCGGGCCATTGGATCGACGCCGGATGTCGGCTCGTCCAGGAACAACACATGCGGTTCATGCAACAGCGCCGCCGCCAGACCGAGGCGCTGTTGATAGCCCAGCGGCAGGGCGCCGGCCATGATCTTGCCGCAGTCGCTGAGATTGAGCAGGCGCAACACCGCTTCCAGCCGCTGGCGCTGACGAACCCCGGCCAGACCGTACAGCCCGGCTTGCAGTTGCAGATTTTCCAGCACGGTCAGGTCGCCATACAGCGAGAAACGCTGGGCGACATAACCGATTTGTCCACGGGCGCGGCGGGCCTGGCGCACCATATCCACGCCCGCCACCTGAATGCGCCCGGCGCTCGGCGGCAACATCCCGCATAACATGCGAATCGCGGTGGTTTTGCCCGCGCCGTTCGCACCCAACAGACCGAAGACTTCGCCGGGATCGACCCGCACTTGAAGCTGATCGACGGCGAGGAAGTCACCAAAACGGCGGGTCAACCCTTCGGCCCAAACCAGCGGATCGCTACCCTGCTGCACCGGCATGAACTTTGGTCTCGGCCAGCGCCAGCGCCCGCAATGCCGCATCCTGAAGGGTCGGCGACAATGGCGCTACAGATAATCCCGGATCGAGCGCCTGGACCCGGCGTTCAAACTCCGCCCACTCGCCGGTCAGCCAAACCCGCAATTGCCGCCCGACCGGGAACGCCAGTTGCACCATCGGCCAAGTCAGCAATGCATCGCGCCAGCGCCGCGCCGTCGCTCCAGACACCCCGACCAGTTGCGCGTCGATGTTGCGGGTCAAGGCCAGCGGCGTGCCCTGCCGCTCCAGCCGTCCCGCTTCCAGCAAGCCGACCCGGTCGCAACGCTCCGCCTCATCCATATTGGCGGTGGCGTAGAGCATGGCCACGCCTTCCGCCTGCACCCCGTTCAGCAAGCGCCAGAATGCCCGCCGCGAAACCGGGTCCACCCCGGTGGTCGGCTCATCGAGAAACAGGGCGCGAGGTTGACTGACCAGCGCACAGGCCAGCGCCAGCTTTTGCATCATCCCCCCGGACAGGTGGGCGGCGCGGCGCGTCTGGAATTCCGACAAGTCGGTGCGCTCCAGCAACTCGACGATGCGCTGACCCGCTACGGCAGGCGTCAAACCGTGCAGGTCGGCGAAAAAATCCAGATTTTCCCGCACCGATAAATCCCGATATAAGCCAAATCCTTGCGGCATATAGGCGATTTCACTGCGCAGGGTCGGATCAGCGGCATCCCGGCCCAGTACGGTGATGCGTCCGCTCTGCGGCGGCAGTTGTCCGACCGCCAGTTGCAGCAAGGTGGTCTTGCCTGCGCCATCCGCACCGACCAGACCGTAAATCTCTCCGGGTTGCACGCTCAATGTCACCTGGGTCAGCACCGGGGCGGCCCCATAAGCGAATCCCAGATCGTCAATCACAATGGCGGTCATGGCGGGGTCGCCGTCAAGATCACATCCGCCGGCATCCCCAGTTTCAGCGCCGCCTGGGGATCATCTACCTCGACCTTGACCCGATAAACCAGATCGACGCGCAAGGCCCGGGTTTCCACGGTTTTCGGGGTAAATTCGGCTTCCGGCGCAATGAACGCCAGCCGACCGGGCAAGGTCTGGCCGGGCAGTCCATCGACGCGCACCTGCGCCGCTTGTCCCAAGCGCACCCGGGGCAAATCCGTCTCATTCAGATAGGCGCGCACCCAAGGCCGACCCAATTCGGCCACCCGCAATACCGCTTTTCCCGCCGTCACCACTTCGCCGACTTCCGCCAGCCGCACCGATACCACCCCGGCGACCGGACTCGACAATTGCGCATATTCCAACTGGCGTTGTGCAACCTCGACCGCGCTCTGTCGGGCGCGCAGTTCCGCAGCAGCTTTATCCAGTTCTTCCCGACGCGGCCCTTCGCGCAACAGCGCCAGATTCTGTTGGGCCTGCTCGATCCCGGCCTGCGCCGCCGCCTGCTGCAACCGCGCCTGATCCAGCCGCTCCTGAGCGGCCAGTCGTTTCGGAACCAGTTCGGCGACCCGCTGATATTCGAGATGGGCAAAATCGAGATCGGCCTGCGCCTTGACCAACTGCGCCTCCGCAGCGCGCAGTTCCTGAACCCGCGTCCCGGATTGCAACGCCGCCAGCGCCGCTTGCGCCGCATCGCGCTGGGCAGTGGCGTTGCGCAACGCCAGTTGGGCGTCGCTCTCATCCAGCGCCGCCGCCGGCTGCCCAACCTGCACCGCATCACCCTCATCCACCGCCAGCCGGACGATGCGCCCGCCGATCTGGAACGCCAAATCGACTTCCCGCGCCTCGACCGTGCCGGACAGCTCGATTTGATTGGACGCCGGCGCCGGCTGCCACGGCCAGCGAAAGGCGCATAACAGCGGCAGCGCCACCCAGACCAGCAGTCGCAAAAATCGGTATTTCAAGGCTCCTGTCCTTTGCGTTGATGGCTTGTCGGTCAGTCCTGGCGCAGCCGCCACAGCGGCTGCTCCCGGTCGTCGATCAAGCCCTGCTCAATCAGCCAGTTTCGGGCATCCTGCGCGTCCTGCTCAAACCAGGCGCGGGCGGAACCCAGGCGGAAACTATACCCCCAGGCGTCCATGTCCGCCCACATCCGCGCTCGCCCGACGCCAGGCAAGACATCCGCCAAGAGAATTTGCAAATAGCAAACGCCATTTTCCTCAATACACGCGCCGCCGGCGTCGGTATGCAGCCGGGCGCGGCGTTCAGCGTCCATGCAGATCGCATGACAGGCTTCATGCAGCGCGGAATGCACCGGCGTATCGTCCCGGACAAACAGGCTCTCGCCGATTAGCCCGGCCTCGCAGTCGCCCCAGTAACTGCCGGGAATCGCGCTGCCGGCAGGCGTCCATTCGACGCGCAATCCATAGCGCCGCAACAACGCCGTCAATCCTTCACGACCCAGTTCCGCGCAGGTCAATACGGGGTTTTCATCAACGGTTTTTGTCCCATGATTGGTCATAGATATAACTAAATAGAATAAAAATACCGATGCAAATGCAGGATTTTCCGGTTAAACTGGCGATCTTTTCCTGACTGTCGCCGCTTTGGCGCACGAATTTTCTGTTTGCCACAACCGTTGTTCAAGGATACGCCAGCCTATGAGCCGCACCTATTTGTTCACTTCCGAATCCGTCTCCGAAGGGCATCCGGATAAAATCGCCGATCAGATTTCCGACGCCGTGCTCGACGCCATTCTCGCCGAAGACCCCAGAGCGCGGGTCGCCTGTGAAACCCTGATTAAAACCGGCGTGGTCGTGCTGGCCGGCGAAATCACCACCTCAGCCTGGGTGGACTTCGATCAGATCGTGCGCGACACCGTGGTCGGCATCGGCTACGACAATTCCCAGGTCGGCTTCGACGGCGCGACCTGCGCGGTGCTGTCCTGCATCGGCAAGCAGTCGGCGAACATCGCCCAGGGCGTGGACCGCGACAGGCCCGAGGAACAGGGCGCCGGTGATCAGGGTTTGATGTTCGGTTACGCCACCAACGAAACCGACGTGCTAATGCCCGCGCCGATCACCTATGCGCATCGGCTGGTGCAGCGCCAGGCGGAAATGCGCAAAAGCGGCGTGTTACCCTGGCTGCGGCCCGACGCCAAGAGCCAGATCACTTTCCGCTACGAAGGCAACAAGGCGGTCGGTATCGAAGCGGTGGTGTTGTCCACCCAGCATGACGCCGACATCAGCTACAAGCTGATCCAGGAGGCGGTGATGGAAAACATCATCCTGCCGGTGCTGCCAGCGGAATGGCTGGACAAACACACCCAGTACCATATCAATCCGACCGGCAGCTTCGTCATCGGCGGGCCGGTCGGCGACTGCGGCCTGACCGGGCGCAAAATCATCGTGGACACCTACGGCGGTTCGGCGCATCACGGCGGCGGGGCTTTTTCCGGCAAGGACCCGTCCAAGGTCGACCGCTCCGCCGCCTATGCCGCCCGCTACGTCGCCAAGAATATCGTCGCTGCCGGACTCGCGGACAAATGCGAAATTCAGGTGTCCTATGCGATTGGCGTCGCCGAACCCACTTCGATCAGCATTAACACTTTTGGCACTGGCAAGATCGAAGAAGACCGGTTGGTGGACATTGTGCGCGGTCATTTCGACTTGCGCCCCTATGGTCTGGTGAAAATGCTCGACCTGATTCGGCCCATCTATCGCAAGACCGCCGCTTACGGGCATTTTGGCCGTGAAGAGCCGGAATTCACCTGGGAGCGCACTGACAAGGCCGACGCGCTGCGCGACGCCGCCGGACTGTAATTTTCCCGCCTCCATGCTGAGGGGCGCTGCAACGGTCTCCCCGTCAGGCTCGGCATGGAATGGCTTCAATCGCCAACGGCGCCCGTTCATTTCTCTGGAGAATGCTATGAACGCCGTGCTGCGCGAACCACCTTTTACTGACTTTCACGTTGCTGATTTAAAACTGGCTGACTGGGGCCGCAAGGAAATCGCCATTGCCGAAACCGAAATGCCGGGATTCATGGCGATCCGCGAGGAATACCGGGCGCAACAACCGCTCAAGGGCGCCCGGATCGCCGGCTCCCTGCACATGACCATTCAAACCGCCGTATTGATCGAGACCCTGGCCGATCTCGGCGCGGACATCCGCTGGGCCTCGTGCAACATCTTTTCCACCCAGGATCACGCCGCCGCGGCCATTGCCGCCGCTGGCATTCCGGTGTTCGCCTACAAGGGCGAGTCGCTGGAAGAATACTGGGAGTTCACCCACCGCATTCTGGAATGGAACGATGGCGGCGCACCGAACATGATCCTCGACGACGGCGGCGACGCTACGCTGCTGGTGACGCTGGGCAGCCGCGCCGAGCAGGATCGTGCGTTGATCGCTAATCCCACCTGCGAAGAAGAACAGGTGCTGTTCGCCGCGATTCGCCGCCGCCTGGAAAAACAGCCGGGCTGGTACTCGAAAATCCTGGCGAACATCAAGGGCGTGACCGAGGAAACCACCACCGGCGTGCATCGGCTTTATCAGATGGAAAAAGAAGGCCGGCTGCCGTTCCCGGCGTTCAACGTCAACGATTCCGTCACCAAGTCCAAGTTCGACAATCTGTACGGTTGCCGCGAATCGCTGGTCGATGGCATCAAGCGAGCGACGGATGTGATGATCGCCGGCAAGATTGCGGTGGTGCTGGGTTACGGCGATGTCGGCAAGGGTTGCGCCCAATCGTTACGCGGCCTCGGTGCGACCGTGTGGGTCACGGAAATTGACCCGATCTGCGCACTCCAGGCGGCTATGGAAGGCTATCGGGTGGTGACAATGGACGATGCCGCCAGTCAGGGCGACATCTTCGTCACCGCCACCGGCAACGTTCACGTCATTACCCATGACCACATGGCGCGGATGAAGAATCAGGCGATTGTCTGCAACATCGGTCATTTCGATTCGGAAATCGCCGTCGCCAGCCTGCGCGACTACCGCTGGGAGAACATCAAGCCGCAGGTCGATCACATCATTTTCCCCGACGGCAAGCGGATCATCCTGCTGGCGGAAGGACGGCTGGTTAACCTGGGTTGCGCGACCGGGCATCCTTCGTTCGTGATGAGCAACAGCTTCACCAACCAGACCCTGGCGCAGATCGAGTTGTTCAATCACCGCGACCGCTATGAAAACAAGGTCTATGTCCTGCCCAAGCATTTGGATGAGAAAGTGGCGCGGCTGCATCTGAACCGGATTGGCGCGAAATTGACGGCGCTCACCCCGGAACAGGCGGCGTATATCGGCGTCGCTGTCGATGGGCCGTACAAGGCGGAGAACTACCGCTACTAACTCCAGAACCGCCAGAGCCTCTTTGTCAGCGCAACGAGGCTCTGTTTTGCAAACCGCGATGAATCTTCTTGAGCAGATTGCTGAACAGCGCATTCAGGAGGCCATGAACCGGGGCGAGTTGCGTGATTTGCCCGGCGAAGGCCGACCTTTGCAGTTGGACGATGATTCGGCGATTCCCGAAGAATTGCGCGTCGCTTACCGCATCCTGAAGAATGCCGGCTTTTTACCGCCGGAACTCCAGTGGCGTCGGGAATTGCAGGAAGCGGAGCATCTGTTGCAACAACTGCCGGAAAGCGAACGCAGTCGCGCCCGCGCCCGCCTGGAATTGCTGCAACTGCGCCTGGCCGCCAGCCGCCGCCAACCGATGAACCTGCTGCTGGAAGATCAATACCGGCAGCGTTTGCTGGAACGACTGGAGTAAAACACCGCCAGCCAGATCGCCGGGCGTGAGGTAAAGGTGACCCGGTGCCGGGTATGGGCGGGCAGATTCAGCGCATCGCCCCGGATCAGATCAACCTGTCGGCCATCGGCGAAGGCAATGCTCGCCTGCCCTTCCAGCAACAGCACCCATTCATCCTGCTCCTGGTCATACCAGAAACCCTCCGGCGAAGCATGACCATCGGACACAATCCGCTCGATGCGCAGGGCGTCACCCCGGAGCAGTTCGGTAAAGACCTCTTCGCTCAGGTCGTCGGGCAGCGGGTGGAGCAGGTTCATGGCCGGGTCATCGCCCATCATGCACCGAGCGCTGCATCCAGCCGGCGTCGGAGGCAGCGGCGGGCGGGTCATCACGGTGCTGGGCGTAGTGCAGGACGGCGCCGACGATGATGGCCAGCAGTACGGCAATTGCCAGGTATTTCATTGGCAGCATCCCGATGATCCGCGCCAGGCGCGCTGTAGATGCAGTCGACAACCGGTTACGATATCTTTCATTACTCCTCCTGACTGATCGGCGGTGTGGCGAATATCCGCCGGACTCT
>CAZDVY010000030.1:0-1307 GCA_964508935.1 uncultured Candidatus Competibacteraceae bacterium
ACGGGCCGGGGATGCAGGCCAATTTACCGCGACTGATCGAAGCGGTGCGCCGGGGCTGGCTGCCGCCGCTCCCGGAGACCGGCAATCGACGCTCGCTGGTGCATGTCGATGATGTGGTTCAGGCGCTGTTGCTGGCCGCCGCGCATCCGGTTGCGACGGGTCAAACCTATTGGGTGACCGACGGCCGAGCGTATTCCGGCCGGGAGCTGTATCGATTGATTCGTCAGGCGCTGGGCCGTCCCGCGCCGCGCTGGGCTGTTCCCGCATCGGCGCTGTGGGGTGCGGCGCGGCTGGCGGATGGCGTTCGCGGACTGATCGGCCACCGTGACCGCAAGATCCAGATCATGCTCGATAAATTGCTGGGGTGGGCCTGTTATGATTCCCGGCGGATCGTCAATGAACTGGGTTATCAACCCGTCCAGGATTTACAGCGGGCCTTGCCGGAATTAGTGGCGCGACCCCGAAAGGATCAATGAATTCGGGAAATCTTTCCTGTTCACCTCATCCTTGACCATCACGAACACATCCATAAATTCGCCATCGATCCCCAAGCGACGATCATGAAGTAGATAAGCGCTGATCTGATAACCGCTCCAGCGTTCCGCCAGTTCAATGAAATCCGCGCCATAATCCCAGGTCACCAGAACGCCCTCGGCTGAAATCGGATTACCATGATAGACCGCTTCCATCAGGTGAATCACCTGGCCGTTCTCCAGTCGGGCGCGCTGGCGGCTCTCCAACAAATCCTTGTGCTTGGGCGTCGTGAAGATGTGCATTCCTCCCGGACGCAGCACCCGGGAAATCTCCGTCAAGGCCCGGTCTGGCGCAAACACATGTTCGAGCACATCCTGGGTGATAAATACATCGAAGCTTTCATCCGGGAAGGTCAGTTGTTCAAGATTCTCACAGCGTATACCGTTCCGGTTGGTGCCTGGGGCGACATCCTCGAAGAAATATGAAAATGAATAGTGCAGGCAGTGGTCCCGAAAAAACCACAAGCTGGGTGAGCTTTCATGGATATCGGCCATTTTCCATCCGGGCCGCAACACGTTCAGCAAATGGACGAGCGCCCGCTGACGGGGAATACTGCCGCACGCTGCGCACCGATAATGATCGCGCAGCCAGGCCTGTTCAGCGACAAACCGGGCAGGCGCTTCACAGATCGGGCAATACCCATCATGACTGAACAACATGATTGATTCTCCCGCTATGTGACGCATCACTTTGGCGACTTTAGCTAGTACTTTGTCTGGACTGAACAACATCATCGACTCTCCCACTATGGGATTGATCCGACACTAGATCAG
>CAZDVY010000030.1:1407-10605 GCA_964508935.1 uncultured Candidatus Competibacteraceae bacterium
GACTGAACAACATCATCGACTCTCCCACTATGGGATTGATCCGACACTAGATCAGACGTCTGGCGTCCGCGCCGCCTTGACCATGCGACCGAACCAGCGCAATGGCTTGGTCAACTTCCAGGAGGTGGACCCGTGCAGTTCCGCCAGATTAGCGTGCAAGGTGGATGCCTGGTTAACCAGCACGGCTAACCCGCTTTGGCAATGTTCCAGTTCCACCGCCTGCCGTTGCAATGCGGTCTGATGCTCAATGAGTTCGGCGGCCATTCGTTCATAATCGGACTGATGCTGCGCCAAAATTTTCTCTAGCCGCTCTATCTCGGTTTGCTGCCATGCCCATTCATCCTTCAATCGCTGCAAGACATTTGGAAACTCTCTGGCCGTACTCCTGGAAAGACGCTGTTGCGGATATTCGATGGACAGAATTTGCTGCAACAGGCCCAGCAGATCAGTACGGTTGAGTGTATCCAGACCGGGTCCCCATGCCGAATCGGGCGGATAGTAGTAGTCCGGTTCCAGCGTCAGCACTGGCCAATCGCTTGAAGAGACTGTCCCAACCGATGCCTGGAGCGGTTCAGCGTACTGTTGCAGATAGTCTTCAGGCGTCATCATCGACCTCTGCCAGGAAATGGCTCGCACGCTCCAGCAGGTTCATGAACAAATCGTTGCATTCCGCCGCCGGCGTATCCCAATCCAGCAAACAGGCGTGGGGATAATCCGCCAGCCGTTCACTGAATGCACCCAGGCGCGGCGCCACGATGGGCAAGCGCGTTGCCATAGCATAGCTGAGCGTATAGGAATACGTTTCTGGCCACAGCGCCGGGAAAAAAATCACATCCGGACGCTCCCGCCCGATCAGGCGCGGCAACTCCGCATCGTCATAAGGCCCAGAAAAGGACAAAGGGATTGCCGGTTCCTGGCGAATATCCCGGTCAGGATGACCGATGACCCGAAAGAACAAAGGCAGATGACGCCGCCGGGCGTCAATCGCACAGGCTTCCAACTGATGCAAACCCTTGACCGGCGTCAGCCGGCCCAGAATCAGAATCTTGAGTTCGCCGCAGGGCGGGGCGTGCGGCATGGCAATCGTCAGCACAGGCTCCGGGTGTGGCAACCTGATATAGCGGGCATCGGGAACATAGCGGCGCATACGCATCTCCATGTCTTGCGACGCCACAATCACCCGGTCAGCGTCACTCAACAATTTCCCCAGCGACTCACGCCAAGTGACAATATCGAGTCCCCACAAGGCCGGGCGCTCGGCCAGACAGGCAGCGCATCCCGCCTCATCAGGTTCGTTGCAATAGCGGCTGTCTTTAAGCGTCAAGGTATATTGAGGACAAATCGGATAATAATCATGCAGGGTAAAATCATAGGGCAGGCTTAAATCACGAGGCAGTTGCAGGACCTGCCGATTCATCCCGATGATATGGTGAAAATGCAGCCGCACCACGCTCAGAGACTGGATAAAATCCAGAAGCTTCAGATACGCATGAGGCAAATTAAAATAGGCGATGAATTCTTCTCCGCTGCGCCCCCATTCGACGCTGACGCCATGGAGTCCGGTCGGTCTCAGGATCATCACCTCGAAATCCGGCTCCAGAATTCTCGCCAGCTCCTGAACGTGTTTCTCCGTACCTCCACCCCAAATATGGGTAATAAACAAGAGTCGTGGCCGGGGTGAATGAATCAGACGGAATCCGTCAACACGGCGTCGCAAGACCCGCGCCGGGTCCCGGGTGCAGTGATCGCCAATCATGCCCAGATAATGCGGATACCGTTCCAGGATGTTCCGCTCTGCTTCGGCGCATAATGCACTGGTCTCTGCGCCAAAAGACACGCCACCCTGGTGATAGACAAACACATCGGCGCACAACAGATGTTTGAACCCCACCTCGGTAGCCCGCAGGCAAAATTCATTTTCTTCACCGTAACCCCTTTTGAAAACCAGGGCGTCAAAATAACCGACCTTTTGCAAGCAATCCCGCCGGATGTACATGCAGAATCCCACCGCAGTCGGTATTTCAATCGCCAATCCGGCATTAACCTCGGCGAAGGCGCGATCCAACGCCGCCAGTGTCCAGCCTTCGGGCAATGGATTGTCTTGATTAAAGCGGGGATAGCTGCAGATCGTGGCATTGTTGGAAAAAGGCGTCACTGTGCCAATCGTCGGATCACTCTCTGCATGGTGGCGCAGACGATCCAGCCAGTCCCCATGGACTTCGGCATCGCTGTTGAGCAACACCACATCCCGATCCGGATGCTGCATCATGCCCCGATTCACGGCATTGACGAAACCGGCGTTAACCGGATTTTCCAGCAGAATTACAGCCTGCGCTTCAGCCAATTCTCGCAGCCAGGCGGATAATGCCGGCTCCGGGCTGCAATCGTTGACAACCATGATTTCGCAGATCGTGCGCTGCGGAAACGCCAGCACACTCTCCAGACAACGCCGGGTTTCGGTTAGCCCGCGATAGACTGGAATGATTACATCGACTACAGACAGTGCGCTGATTGCGGATGCTTCAATATCAGTCACTACAACGCTTGCTCCTGAGTCAGTTTCCGAATTTCATCGATATCAAGTGGATAATTTCTCACTCAAGCGGGTGCGCCGCAGATAACCTTTAGGATTCCAGGTAATCAAAAAGGATTCCCGGTTTCTGTCAATCACAAAATCCCCATTCTCTTTTAAGAAGGCTTCAATCGCTTCATAAGGTCCCGGATCGGGTCCTACCGACAGTCCATGATGGCAAATACTATCTTCAACGATGAAGTAATCGCCTGCTTTCAAAAGTTTCGAATAGATTCTTAATATATTCAGTGTATTTTCATAGGTATGAGCGCTATCTTCAATAATCAACACTCTATCATTGGAGGAAATCATTTTTTCCACCTCAGTAAAACACTGACAGGCATCGCCTTCAATCAAGGTAATTCTGCAATGATTTTTGACCGAATCAGGTATTTCTTGATGGGAGATGTCAAGGCCAATGACTTTCCCTCTACCCAGAAGATCACAAAAATGCGCCAGAGATAAGGTGCTTCCACCATTTGCGTTACCGATTTCAATAATGATATCTGGCTGATTTTCATAGATCAGCTCTTGATAGACCCAGTGATCCAATGGATTCTTTAGCGCCTTCACCCCGAAATAAGTAGTTTGATTCATGATCCGATCCTGCATGATCGCTAGCGCTTTCCTTAACGGCATATCCAGATTTTCTTCCATATACTCAGTCATATTGATGCTCTTTTAGCAGGTTCGCCGCCAGTAAACGCCAGCCCAGTCGATTTCATGGAGTGGATCCATGATGCCGTATTTTTGGCGAAAGTGATCGACCGCAGTGCGGCAACCAGGCACTACTTTATAGTCGTCAATAATAACGTAACCGCCGACGGACAGTTTCGGAAAAAGATGGGTCAACGCCTCCCAAGTCGATTCGTACATATCGCCGTCGAGACGTATGACGGCAAAGGAGTTAGCTGAAAGGTACGGCAGGGTGTCTCGAAACCAGCCCTTGATAAATACAACCTGTTCGTCCAGCAATCCATAGCGCTCGAAGTTCCTTTGCACCTCTTCAAGAGGAACGGCCAGATAAGTGTTTTCGTGATGCTCGTCACCGGCATCCTCCGGAAACTGCTCAGGATTCGGCGGAGGCAGGCCCTCGAATGAATCAGCCGCCAGTACCCGCCGATCCGTCACCCCGTAGGCTTTCAGAATCGCCCGCATGAAAATCGCCGCGCCGCCGCGCCACACGCCGGTTTCAATCAAATCGCCTGGAATCTTTTCGGTCAGCACCGTCTCGATGCAGGATTGCAGATTATCAAGGCGCTTCACGCCAATCATCGTATGGGCGATCAGTGGCCAATCCTCGCCATTCTCACGAAGCTGCCTAACATAGCACGGCGGTTGCCGGGGGCTGACGTTCGGATCCTCGTAAATGCTGTTCGTCAGTATCCTCTTCATCAAATCGAGGTAAAGCGTCGTTGTCATGGTCAAGGTAAGAGCCTGAATTTTATTTAAAAGTTGAGAGAATGAGGTGCATCAATCCAGGTTAGCCGCTGCAATCAATTCGATCTCAAGCATCGGGATGCCGACCAGCCCATACCCCTGACGTACACTGCTGGCATGGGATTTAAAGACCAGTACATCGCTGCACCAGCAATGGGTAATATGATCCTGTTGCATACCCGACGCAGCGGCGATATCGACGGCATAATCACCCACCGGCAGCACCGGCATCCGGAAGGTAAACCGGGCGGTCAACGCCTGGCCTGTGATGACAGGCCGGGGATTGGCGGCATAAGTCAGGTAGGTATTATCGCCGAACAGGTGTTGACCCAGTCGATCCTTGACCAGAAATCCGATGATCGGACTGTCGAGATCCGTCAAGGCCTGCACCCGCACGGTCAGGGTCACCAGTTCCCCGCCCACGATCCATTGCAGGACACCACCCCGTTGATCTGCAAAACGGGCATCCATAATCCGGATCGCCCCGGTGCCGTAACCCTCAACTTCCGGACGAAAGTCGAACAACTCCAAATCGTTACGAAATTGAGTCTGATTCAGAAACGCCAATCGCTGATCCACCACATCGTCCGGGTGGCGTTCCTGGATCATCGCTGAAGACGGTTGCGCCAGTTCTATACCCGGCGCCGGCGCTTGAAATAATTGGGCCAGATAATGCTCGCATACCGTCTTGGCTGGCCCCGCCTCACGCAATCGCCCCTGCTCCAGCCATAATACCCGGTCACACAGGTTAATGACCGCTGCGGTGTCGTGACTGACGAAGAACAGCGTGCCATGTTCCTGGAACTTGCGCAGAAAACGCATGCATTTCTGGACGAAGAACACATCGCCGACCGCCAGGGCTTCATCAATCACCAGGATGTCGGCGCGGACGTGGGCGGCGATCGCGAAGGCCAGCCGCACTGCCATACCGCTGGAGTAGGTCTTGACTGGCTGGTTGATGAATTCGCCAATGTCAGCGAATTCCAGAATTTCCGGCAGATAGCGTTCGATTTCCTCATCATCCAGACCGAGGATGGCGGCGTTCAGATAGACGTTTTCGCGGCCAGTAAATTCTGGATTGAAGCCGGTGCCCAGTTCCAGCAGCGCCGCTACCCGGCCCCGCACCGCCACAGCGCCGGTGGTCGGGGCCAAGGTGCCACACAACAGCTTGAGCAGGGTAGATTTGCCGGAGCCGTTGCGGCCGATGACCCCGACGGTTTCACCACGCTGCACGGTAAACGAGAGGTCGTGCAAGGCCCAGAATTCCCGGTAATAGCGACGGCGACCCCGCCACAGCATCTGCTTCAACCGATCCTGTGGTCGATCGTAGATGTGATAACACTTGCCAACGCCCGCGACCTCGATTACGGGATCAGAGCTGGCCGGTTCTTCAAGCGCCCGGTCAAAGGACATCAGCGAAGCCTCTGCGGGTGCGCGCAAACCACCAAGCACCGATCAATGCGATACATCCCCCAGCGACCAAACTCAGGAGATAGGGCGTCCAGTGCGGCGCCTGACCGAATAAAATGATTCCTCGGGTCTGCTCAATGGCCAGCGCTAACGGATTGAGTTGCAGCCAGGGACGCATCGCTTCCGGCAACGCAGCGACGGGATAGAAAACCGGACTGAGAAACATCATCAACTGCACCAGAGGAATGATCAACTGCTGAATATCGCGGATATAGACGCCCAGTGAGGCGAGAAATCCACTCAGTCCCAACACGAACAATATCAACGGCAGAATCATGACTGGCAGCAGCAACGCCGTCCAGCTCAGGCCCGAACCGAGGGTGGCTTGCAGCAGTAAAATCACCAGCAACGTTGCCGCCAGAGTCAACACAGCAGAAGCCACCATCACCGCCGGCAACATTTCCAACGGAAAGACTACGTTTTTGACATAGTTTTGATGCGCCAGAATCAAGCCAGGAGCGCGACTGAGACACTCCGCCAGGAAATTGTAAAGCGCCATGCCCACAAACAGAATCAGCGCTAAATCGCCCAAGGAAGCGTCACCCCGCCCCGCCCAGCGCATCTGAAAAATCACCCCGAAAAAGAAGGTAAACACCAGCAGCGACAACAAGGGCAACAACAGCGACCACAGCAAGCCCAGATAAGATCCCCGATAGCGTTCGGCGAAATCACGTCGCAGCAGCTTGAGGAAGAGTTGGCGCTGTAACCAGCATTGATGAAAAACCCGACGCAACACCCAATCCCGGCCCGCGCCCGCCGGCGTTATCAAATCGGATAAGGACATCAGTTCATCCTGGCGTCTGGCTCGGCATGGCCGACAACGAAGGAACAGGCAAGGGCGCGGGTGGCAGGCGCTGGGCATGGCGCTCCCACATCAGCTCATAGGCTCGCTCCAGATGGCGGGCGAAGCGCTCGGTGTCAAACAATGGCGTCCGCAAGCGCTGCCCGGCCAACTTCGCTCGCAGCCCTGCCAATTCCACCGGCCGAGTCGCCAGCCGAACGGCCAGCGATTCATATTCTTCCAGGGAATGCGTGATCAGTTCCGGCAAGTCTATCGCCCGCAGCAAGCTGGCGGCGACCCGCGCCGGAAACGCCTCACCGATACAGGTCAGCACCGGCACTCCTGCCCAGAGAGCATCGCTGGCGGTGGTGTGGGCGTTATAAATCCGGGTATCGAGGAACAGATCGGCCAGTCGATGGCGCTCCAGATGCCGGGCCTTGGGCAAGCGTTCGGCGAAAATCAGGCGCTCGCCGGCAATGCCCCGCATGGCCGCCTCCGCTCTCAAGCGTTCTGGCGCTTCTTCACTGTGGGTGTGCAACCACAGCACTGAACCTGGCGTCTGTCCCAGAATACGCATCCAGACCGCGAACATGGCCGGCTCAAGTTTCTGCATCTGATTGAAGCTGCAAAAGACGAAACCCTGTTCAGGTAGGCCCTGATCAGCGCGACGAACGCCGGTTTCGGCGATGTCTTGCCAGCGATCATTGACTTGATAGCATTCCGGCAGCCAAGCGGGCTGTTCGGTGCAGAACGCCGCCTGGTCAGCCGGCAGCACGACAGGATCAGCCAGCAGATAATCCATATAATCCGCGCCGCTGCTGCCCGGAAAGCCCAGCCAGTTCACTTGAATCGGCGCAGGACGCAGGGCGAAAATCTCCGGACGGGCGAAGTGGGTGTGCGCCATCAGGTCCACGAGAATGTCGATCTGATCGGCCTGGATGCGCCGCACGGCGGCGGTATTGTCCATACTGGATAGATCCACGAACTGATCGCTGTCATCCCGGATTTGCCGGTAATAGGCGCTGCCATCATCACCACGCAGGGAATAGACGTAAATTTCGAACCGGCAGCGATCATGACAGCGGAACAGCGAGCGCATCAGATGAGCGGTCGGATGCTCGCGAAAATCCGCTGATACATAGCCGATTTTCAAGTGCGCCGGCTCCTGAGCAACGGTCACTGTCGGTTCCCCTCCGCCCATCGCCATCGATTCAGCGACCGTTCCCGCAATCCATTCCGCTTCACGGCGGGCGATGGCCAACCGTAAGGCCGGCGACAAGGGTAAGAACAGCGCTCGGAAGGGCAGCAAGGGCGAGCAAGCGCCATCGGCCAGACTCGCTTCGGTCAACTGCCGGATGACAGCCACCCGGCGGTCATAATCCTGCCAGTCACCGTGTTCGAGTCGCCGAAACTCAAAATTGATCTGGATCAGTTCGGGAGTCACGGGGGGCGGCAGGGAATCCGCTGGACGCAACTGGAATGGACCTTCATGGTAACTGGCCCGGAAGGCGCGCGCGTTCAGTCGGTCGGCGGCGGCGAAGGCTGCGCGCGCCTCAGCGGATCGCCCTAAAACCGCCAGCGCTTCGCCAGACTTGGCGTGGAACTGCCAATCGTCCTGGGCGGCTGGAGGCAGTGGCTCCAACACCGCCAGCGCCTCCTGAAACCGGCCATTGGCGTTGAAAGCCGCTGCTACCGCCAGTCGTTCCGCCACCTGATGCGGTTCGGTTACCGCCAACAGTCGCTCCGCTGCCGCCAGCGCCGAACGATAGCGTTCCTGCGCCAACAAGACAGCGATTCGGCCCCGTAACAGCTCCGGGTGATCAGGATGCCAAACCAGGCCCTGATCGATCCAGGTCAACGCCTGGACCGATCGGTTCTGTCGCAACAAAAGCTCAGCGGCGGTCAACAAGCTGCTTACCACTGACTGTCCAGCCTTGTACAGGGTTTGGACCGTGGTCAGCGCCTCTGGGTAACGCCCCAGTTGCAGCAGCGCCAGGATACGGTTCAACAGCGCCTTGGCATGGTTGGGCTGCCGAACCAATAGTCGGTCGAGCGCCACCAGTGCTTCCTCAGGCCGCTCCAGATCCAGCAGAGCCGCTGCGCGGTTCAGCAAGGCGGCCAGCGATTCGGGATGATCCGCCAGCACGGCATCGGCATCAGCCAGCGCCTCTGCCGGGCGTCGCATGGCGCGCAACACCGCCGCCCGGTTGATTAACGCCGGAGCATGTTTTGGGCGCAACGCCAGGGTCCGGTCCAGCGCCGCCAACGCCTCTGCACGACGACCGAGGCTGAATAGCGCCGAACCGCGAGTCGAATGAGCAATGGGCTGGTTCTCATCCAAAGCCAGCGCTGCATCGACCGCCGCCAGCGCTTCCGTGAATTGCCCCAGCCGCAGCCGCGCCATACCCTGATTCAGCAAGGCAGCCAGGCGATTTCCGCCCTCCAGGTGCTGAACCCGCTCAGCCAGTTGCGCGGCCTGGGCATAACCACCGGTTTCCAGCAGTGTCGCCGAAGCCAGCAGCAAGGCCGCTGGATTGCGCGGCTCCAGTCGCAGGGCATATTCCAGCGCCCGCAAGCCATCGCCAAACTGCTCAAGCTGGTACTGCAACTCAGCAAGCCGCAGCCAGCAACCAGCACGATGAGGCGCCAATTGGCAAATTTGCGCATAAAGATCCCTGGCCCTTGCGGGTTGTCCATCTGCGGCCAGCCGATCTGCTTGCTCCAGTAACGCTTCAATCATCAGGTTTATCGTGCCGTCAGCGCGGCGCTAATCACGGAAGGTCTCGTGATACCACTGGCCGTTGAGAAGCACCCAAGGATCTTCAATGGCTTGTCGCATCCAGCCCATGGTGCCAATCATCACCTCGGCGCTAACCCGGGTAATCCCCTTTTCACCTTCAATCCGCACTTCCTCGATCTTGACTTTACGGACCGG
>CAZDVY010000030.1:10705-23908 GCA_964508935.1 uncultured Candidatus Competibacteraceae bacterium
CGCTAACAGGCCAATACGTTTTGGATTCAACATAAGATTTCTCGCCCTCAAGGGGTCGTCTCGGGAACGGCGCTTTTCAGTTCCGGCATCTCTACGCTGACGCCGACCTCTTTGGCCAATTTCCAGGCATATTCTTCGCGGGCTTTGGCCTGCGTTTCCTGCTGGATCCGCTGGATGACGCTGTCGCGGACATTGGCGTAAGGAGCGATCATGGCGTCCCGTTTATCCTGCAACAGGATGATTTCGTAACCGACCGGAGATTCAAGCACTCCGGAAAATTGACCGACTGCCAGGCCATCAATCGCTTTTTTCAACCAAGGATCTTTGTCTGGCTGCAGAAAACCCAGATCACCCTGGGCAACCTTACCCTGGGGATTTTCGGTCAGCGCCTCAGCCAGCGTAGCGAACGATTCGCCGGCACGCAGGCGCTTGAGTGTTTCTTCGGCTTTGCCTTTAACTACGGTCTTGGCCGCATCATCAGCATTGTTCGGCGTTCGGAACTGGATCTGGCTGATCCGCACCATGGCGGGAATACCGAAAAGTTCCGAATGCTGCTGATAATACTTGTACAACTCCTCTTCAGAGGGCATTGCGCCGGATATCGGAAAATGCTGTTTCGCCAACTCTTGGTAGGCTCGCAAGTAATCCCGTTCACTCGGAGCGCGGTCTTTCGGCAGCAAGCCCTCCCGGAGCATCGCTTCTTGAAGCAGACGATCCAGAATCATCTCGCGCAGGATTTCCGTTTTCCCTGGCGCTGTTCTGGCCTTCAGAACCAACCGGGTATCCCGGGTGATGTATTTCATGAACTGTTCGACCGTGATTTTCTTACCCGCCACTTGCGCCATCACGACTTCTGGCACACCCGCAGATGCGGCCTGACCGGCTGCTGGATCAGGCGTAGCGGCCACAGGAGTTGGCGATGTAGCGGGCGCTGGTTGCTGCTCTGTAGGCGCATCGGCAGCCCATGCTGGCTGGCGCATCGCCACCATGGTTGGGACAACCATGGCTGCCGCCAGTACAGTAACCATCGCGATTCTGGTGATCATTCTCTTTCCTCTAAAGTTCATCAGCCGTCCGTATACCGGCTGGAACAGCATTGACCTAATGCGATTTTTGGCATCAGTCCCGTTTGGTATTGTCCGGTGAATTGACCGACAACTGGCTGAAAATATCCCATAACGGTCCATAGATCACTTGGGATTCCAGCGGTCCCTGACTGGCGACGACCGCATCAAGCCAACTGTCTCCATCTACATCGGCCAGTTCCACCCGGTTCGGCCAGCCAAGAACCGGTAGCAACACGTTCTCGAACTCGCCCGGTTGCTCCTTGCGCTCCCGATACAAAACCAGCGCGCGGGATCCGCCGGCCAGCAAGTAGCGACCTCCTTTGTCTTGACCGACCGCCAGCGTATGCACGCCGACCCGACCCGGATAAGCAATCGCTTGACCCTCGGTAAAATGACCCTGTCCATCGTTCAACAGCACGACTATGCGCTCCTGTACGGACATTGGCGTCAGCAGATCGATCTTTCCATCCTGATTCAGATCCAGCGGTATCACATGGCGCGGCCAGCCTTCCTTGAAAGACGCCAGTTCACGCAGACGGGGCGTCTGCTCCGCGCCCATATACTCGATGGCCCAAACCTTATTGCTCCGAAATGTGGGAAAAACCAGTTCAGGAATGCCGTCGCCGGTTAAATCCGCCAGCCGTGCCGGACGCGGATCCTTGTCCGTCGGGATAGAAAGAGCCGTCTTGGCCTCCCCTTTTTCCGGGTCGAAATCGCGCAGCAGCGTCAACTCAGTGCCCGTATAGGGAACGACCGCCAGGCTGAGTCGTCCCCAGTCAGGCCATGCGAATGGCGTACTGCCCAGCGGATGAGCCTGACTGTAATCCGACACCCGCTTCAGATAGCCGTCGGGCTGTGCCGCCACCACTCGTAACTGACTCTTGCCTTCGGCATTGATGAGGTAGCGTTTGGGTGCGCCCGGCAAGGCAATGGTATCATTGGGATGAAAACCGGCGATGTCCTGCTCTTCAGTCGCCTCAAAGCGACGTGGCTTGACCTGGCGGAACACCCGGATGCTATTGCCGCCATGCGAAGTGAACGCCAGATCAGTCCGGCCATCGCCGGTCAAATCGTCCACCAGGACGTGGAATGCACCCTCGTTAACCAGAAAGCGCGTCGATCGATCTTGTGGGTCGCTCCAGACCGGTTGATCCTCGGTGGGCGTCGTGGGCGCGGTCGCTTTGGACTCAGCGTGCGAGGCTGTAGTCGCCGGCTGATCCAGGGCGTCCGGCGCTGCCCCTGCACTCGTCAGCATTCCGCTGAATCCTATCAAAGCCAGCAGGAATTTTCGCATCGTCATCGGTAGGACCCTCAAAAAAAAACGGCGTACTGAACGTACGCCGCTCCAAGCCTGCAGACGCTCCTGAAACTCAGGAGCGCCGGCGGTATTTACCGCTGAAAATTACTGCACACCACGCTCATGCGCCAATTCGGTCTGCGTCTGCTCGCCGATAGAGCCGTCGACGCCGATCAAGCTGAAGGCCACGCCCGCACGCGAACCGTAGCCATTCACCGTAGAGGCCTCTTCATCGAAATCGACCACATCGAACAGCACAAAGCCGGTATCCGCCAGACCATCCTTGATGACGCCAGTGTAAAGCCCGCCGACCGCGGCATCATCCGCGACTTTCAACACATTCAACTCGTAAGGAATGCTGGTTCTGGCCGAAATCGCCTTCTCATCAGCGTCATAAACCAGGACAGTCTGACTGGCGCGAAGATCGCTATTGTCCGGGAACCACAACACAAATTCGGTGGAGCCAGCGGGATCAGTTGATTGCAAGAAGTAGCGCATGCTGAAGGCCGATCCTTCACCCGGCTCATCAGCCAGCAACATCCCCGCCGTGACCGGGTTGACATTCGACAGGAATGCAGCGCCCTTGTGCTTCACTTCATCGCGGCTCGCGCTATCCACATCGTCAACCATTGGCAGCACCGGGATATATGCCTGAGTAGCCCAGTTACCTCTGATCTGATAGGCGGCGCCATAAAGGATCATGCCGCTCGCCGTCGTTTCATTGGCTTTGGCATCAGTGATCACCATGTAACCCGGCACATTCAGCGCGCTGGGCAGCTTTTTGGCTTCAACGATACTGCCAAAGTCGATCCCAACCCAGTCATCACAAGTCACCGCGATCGTGTCGTCCACGATCTCAACGCTGCTTTTGTCGAAGAAATACCAGTGAATCCGGCCAGCGCAGCCAGTAGTAGTCTTGGGACCTGTCAGGGTGGGAAACTGGCTGACGTTCACAGTGGTAGGACTGGCGACGACCACACTAATCATGGTGTTGAGCCTGCCAGCACCATTCGTCGCCACATACGGAATCAACAATGCATCGCCAGGATAACTCTCAATAACCGCCTGGGCAGCGCCGGAAGCGCCGAGAGCCGCCGCGACCGCCGCCGCCACACTAACTTTCTTGAAATTCGCCAACATGTCGTAACTCCTATAGGTTGCTTCGCACGAGTGCTTTAGCAGGAACTTAAAGCTTAACTCCGCTCGGGAGATTACAAGAGATTCCAGCCGGTGTCAACATAACAACATAATTTTGTTGTTTGCGCAACAGCTTTATCCTTACAACAAAAAACCAATTACGGTATTTATATATAGAATAACCCCAAAATGCAAGAATTCTATTTGTTTCATCTAGGTCAAAGCAACCAAAAATGTTGCATTTAAACAACAATTTTGACCGCCTCACTCAGGATGCCGGTAACACTGGCATGATCGCCTGCATCTTGCGCTTGATCTCCTCGGTCACCTGGCCGGCCTCCAGGCTATCCTGCACCACGCGCGGAGTGATCAGCACGATCAGTTCGGTACGGCCTTCTTCCTGCGTGGTCTGGCCAAACAGCGCACCCAACACGGGGATCTTGTACAACACGGGAATGCCAGATTGCCCCTCGGTGCCCGTTTCGCGGATCAGGCCACCCAACACCAGGGTCTGGCCGTCCTTGACCACGACCTTGCTGGTCACGCTGCGTTGCAGAAACTCCCGCGCCGAGGACGTATCCGAACCGGAGGTGCCCAGTTCCACAATCGTCCCCGGCTCGCTGACTTGTTGCCTGATTTCCATGTTGACCATGCCGCCGGCATTGATGCGCGGCAACACTTCCAGCAGTACGCCAGTATCTCTGTAAGTCACTCCGCCCGAGGTGGTCACACCGCTTGCTGCAGTGGTCGTACCTTGGGGGATCGGCGTCGAGGTGCCGACCTGAATCGCCGCCTGCTGGTTATCCACGACCATGACCTGGGGAGAAGAGAGCACCTTGACCTTGGAATCGGCGGCCAGCGCCTTGAGCAGCGCCTTGACGATTCCCCCGCTGTCGGTGATCGCGTAGGAGAATTGATTCGCCGCGACATCCTTCAGCGCATCGGTCAACGTCAGATTGTTGGACAGCCCCAGCGAACCATTGCCCTGGTAACCGTCGCCGATGTTGTTGTTAAAAAACCATTGCAATCCATACTTCAACTGACCGCTCAGAGTCACTTCAACAAAGGTCGCCTCGATCAGCACCTGCCGGGGACTGACATCCATCTTTTCCAGGGTGCTGATGATCCGTTCATAGTTCTGGCTGGTCGCCCAGATCAGCAATGCATTGTTTTCGATATCGGCGACAATGCGCACCTCCTCCATGCCGGCGCTGGGTCCGCCGGAACCCAAACTGCCTACGCCAGCGCTCCCTGAACGGCTACTCGTCGCAGATGAAGCAGCGGAACCACCACTGCTTGATTTGCTCAGCCCCCCTGCACTACTGCCCAGTCCACCTGAACTGCCGCTCAATCCCCCCGAACTGCTGGATAGCGACAGCGAGCTGGCGCTTCCTCCACCTAAACCCGAACTCGCGCCGCCTGACAATCCGCTGCTGGTCCCGGCGCCGCTAGACAACTGCGCGGGCTTCAGGCCCGGCGCCAGTTCACCCCCGCGTCCACTGCCGCCACCGCCGCCAAGATTGAATAACCCGTTCAGCAGTTCAGCAACGTATTCAGCACGGCTGTTCTGAACATGATAAAGATACAAGCGCTCGCCGCCGATGCCATCCAGCCGTTCGATCCAGACAGCGACTTCCTTGAGATAGTCCTTTTGCGGGGTGATCACCAACACCGCATTCAGCTTGCTCAACGGCACCAGCCGAACCAGGCCGGCAACGGGCGTCCCAGACCCCTCGCCCAACAGTTGGTTCAACTCGTTAGCGACCGCCTGACTGTCCACATTGCGCAACCGGAACATGCCGATGGACATGCCTTTGAGCCAGTTAACATCGAAGGTATCAATCGTTTCCTGGACGCTGTTCAGTTCCTGTGGGGTGCCAGCCAGCATCAACAGGTTGCGGGTAGGGTCTGCGCGCAGGATCGCCCCATCCGGCAGCAGTGGGGCAATGATGGTTTGCATCTCAATGGCGCTGACATAGTTCAGCGGCACAATCCGCACGCCATAACCTACGCGGCGGCTCCCCAAGCGTGGCGCCAGGTTGCCCTGCTTCAACGCTCCAGACGCCGGGATAATCCGATAAACCCCGCCTTCCCGCACCAACACGGCATTACTGGCGCGCAACAAGGTTTCGAGAGTCGGCAACAATTGCTCCTGCGTCAACGGCCGGCTGGTCTGCACGGTCACCTCACCCTGTACCTGGGGATCGATGACATAATTCTCCTTGAGGGTGTCGAAAACCACCTTCACTACATCGCGAATGCTGGCGCCCTCAAAATTGAGCGTAACACCACTGCTGGAAGGCGCAGCGCCGGGCGCTTTAGGCAATGGTTTGCCAGCGGCGCGCTGATCGATGAAGTCACCGGTGCCCGGAAAGATCGTCGACCGCGGAACTGGCTGGGCGGTTGCCGGACTCTCGGCTCCAGGCCGGGCGGTCAACCGAAGAGAGTCGTTCGCCAGCACAGGGGCGGTGACTGCGGTCATCGGCTCTGAATCTTCTCCGGCAGGGGTTTCTCTCTCGGGAATGGTTGTGCAAGCTCCCAACACCAAGGCCAGGCAGCCTCCGGTCATCAACGATCGGATCCACAATGTAATCAATGGACTGTACTCTCTGAAATGCTGATCAAGATCCGGGCGCTGACTCTGGCGTCGGCGAAACAGACGGCGGCGGAGCGGACGGCGGCGGAGCAGGCAGCGCCCCGGCTCTTTGCGGAGCAATCCTGACGACAGGACGGGGCGGCGTTACTGGACGAATCAACGCCAACTCCCGAACTTCATTACCCTTGCGCAACACTACCTTGCCGGCTTGCACGGTTTCCAGCCGCCAGCCGCCGACCATTCCCCCCCGTGGAACACGCAACACCTTGGCATTGGGTTCCTCCGGACGCAACAGGGCCGCCGCACTATTCGGCAGCAACACCACGCCGATCAAATTCAGCGGCTGATCCGGAGCAGGCGGCGCAGGCGACGCGGCGGCTTCATCCTCCTCCGGCCGGCGGGCATCAATAAAAACAGGGCGTTCCATAATTTCCGCATAGCGCAGCAAGGGCAATGGCTGAAAGGGTTGTAGCGGCGGAACCGTAACAGTGCCCGACGCTTTAACCATGGATGGTGCCGGCAGGTGCGGCGGATGCCGCCACTCTAGGACCAGCGCGCCCGCCGCCGCCATCGCTACCATGAGCCAGAACACAGGCTGCCACAATCGGGAAAACACTAGCCGGTCTCCTTGCGTAAATAGCCTGATACTTCAAACTGGCTATTTAACTGGACGCGAGTGTACGGCGCAATCTTGCCATCGGGCAGGCGCGGACGAAACTGACGAGCGGTTACTTCAAGATTATCCACAAAGAGCAGCGGCACCTGTGACTCCAGACCATGAAGCGTCTTTTGCAACACGCCTACATCACCCTGCACGGTGACGCCGACCGCCACGCGCACTACGCCGCCTTCCTCAACCACTGGCAACGCCTGAACGCTCAACAGATTGCCGCCCGCTCCTTCGACCAGACTCTTGACGCGCTGTTGCAGATCGGCCGCCGCCAATGCCGGGGGGGCTGGCGGCAGAAAGTAGGCGGCGGTGCGCTGATCGTCGCGAATGCTCTGGATCGCTTTCTCTAATTCTGGTCGGGCGGTCGCCAATCGCTGCAGGTTGTGCAGTCGATCCAGCAACCGCTCAGTGTTGGCCTGATAAAGCCGATATTGACCTATCCAAATCTGATCGACCATCACATAAAACAGGCCCACCATCAGCGCCAACAACAGTAACGCCGCCAGGCGATGGAATCGAGAAGGAGAGGAGGCTGGATTCATTGCGGTTCCACGACGATGCGGGCGCCCAGCACGAACCGCTCCTTGCCGGTGCGGCGATCGTTGGTCACCGGCGAAGCGAACGCTGCATCGCCCAGCAATTTCGATTCCTCGACCACGCTCACCAGCGCCGAAGCGCTGGCCGACTGGCCAATCAGTTGCAGGGTCTCGCCCCTGATTTGCAAGCGCTCCAGCCAGGTGTTGTCAGGCAAAATCGCCGTCAATTCCCGCAGTAACTCGATAACCGGCGGTCGGCCCTGTTTTTTCTGCACCAGAAACCGGGAGGACTCCACTGCCTTTTCCAACTGCTCACGCAAGGTCAGCACCTGTCCCGACTCCCGTTGCAGGGCATCGACCTGTTTCTGCAGGCCGATAACCAGCGTCCGATACTGCCACAATGGCAACAACGCCGCGGCCAGCACCAGACTCAGACTGACCACGATCAACGTTCTCTGCAAACGCCGAGACCAAACGCCTCGTCGAGGTCGTTTCTCAGCGGGTAACAAATTAATGCCGGGCCGCCCCCCCGTCACCTCTACAGCATCCGGCGCCATGCCCAGCGCCGCCAGCGCTTCCAGCACAGCGTCCACTTCAATGCGCGGCAAGGCGGACAGCTCGACCCGAACTCGTCGCTGTTCCGGTTGACGCTCCAGAATCAGCGCATCGTAGTACAGTTGGCTGGCGTTAAACGGGGTCAGCCGGTCCATTTCGTAACCCAGCACCTGGCGCAGGTTCGCCGCTGCAGCCATGGGCAACATCACGACCCGCGTCAGCGCCCGATCCGCTGGCATCTGCAAGACGATGGCGGCAGGCCGTTCCGCTTTGATCCATTTGTGCAGCGTTGCCCGATCCAGCGACTCCCAGGACTGCTCAACCAGCGTCTCCGCCTCACCGTTCTCCTGACGGAACAATGCCACGCCGCCGGCCTCGGGCTTGATGACGAGTCGCCGCGATGACCCAAGGAGTTTGCCGCGAACCCCGACCGGTAGCCAACCCAGCAAGCCATCTCGCCACCAGCGCCAACCGTCGGCCAGACTCCAGCGGGCATCGCTTTGCCAAATTCGTGAGCCAAGGGACGATGCAATGAAAGATGATGTTGGCATGCAAAGATTATCAGCGCGTCAAACGCCAGGACAGCCATCGCACGACCTGTCCCTGGGACGGGTTTTGCGTTGAAACTACGGTTTCTGTGCTCACTGTTGCTCCCGTTCCCGCCTGTGCGGTAACGACGATATGATATACGCCCGAACGGCTGCCGGAAGAAAAAGATAACGAATGACTTGCAGGCAAAGGTGGCAGTGCTGCTTCACCGGTCGCGCGGGCGCTCACATAATCGGCGAGGGTTTGTTCATCGAGACCGGTCACTGCGCGCAACACGGCCAAGGAAGCCAGTTGCGGGTTAACCCCCGCAATCAAAGTCCCGGTCGTCGTCAACCCTGCCAGGCGCTGGGCGGTGTCTTGGTCAATGCCCAGAACCTGCGGCAACTCCTCAACGCTGTCAAACGACGTATTTTTAGGACCTATCCGGCCTGCGCTGCGATATTCAGCGCTCTCGGCGCCGCCCGGCTGCGTCTGATCATCCGGATCGCGCCAATCAGCGATAGCGGCGGCCACATTCGCTGCCTCCGCTTCTGCTACGCCAATACCTGTTAATGTTTGTCGGAACAACTGGGGATCTGCATTGTTCAAGCTGATTCGTCCAGCCGCATCCTCGACGCTGATGCGCACACGTCCCCCGCCAAACTCCCAGTCATGAGGATCGCCATGGGGTGGCCATTGCTTCTGCGCCTCCGGATCGAGTTGCCAGGCCAGCGCGTAGGCGACGCCGGCTTCGGCCAACGCCCGGGCTTGCGCCCGCTCGACGGTGCTGGTCGCCAGTCGGGTCTCCACCCGCATGGAGTAGGCAAATCCGCCGGCCATGACCGCCAGCAGAGTCACAATCCACAGCACAATGACGAGGACCATGCCGCGCTGGTCGTTGGCGAACGTCGCATTCACCAAAGTCTCCCGTCCGGCAAGGCGGCAACCAAATCCGGCCAGGATTCACCCTGCAGATGGAGATTCAGGCGCACCAACTGTGGCCGCTGTTGAGTGTTCGCCCAATCGGTACGCCAGCGCGGGGGTGATTCCGGTGGCTGCTCCTGCTCGGGACCAAAATAAGCCCATTCCACGTCAGAAACCCCTTCCAGCAATGCGGTCTCGCGCTCCTCACCTGCTTCTGGATCAGTGGGCAGATAGGGGCGCCAGCGGATCCACAACCGACCGTCGGCAGCGTCGATCCGCACCCGGTATACTCCTCCCTGCCCCAACTGCGCCAGCATCGGCGCAACAAATTCAATCCCATCGGGCCGGCCGGCGAAAACCACGCCCCTTTCCTGCCGCTCATTAACGTGGTAAGCAGTTATCGACTGCATCAACTGCCGGCGCAGGAATTCCTGGGCCAGCCGCACTCGATTGGTGGCTTCAGCGCGCTGTTCGCCGCCATCCCAACTATTCAGGCCCAGCCGCAGGCCGCTGTAGAGCACCACCAGCACCAACCCCATCAGGGTGATGGCGACGATCAGTTCCAGGAGGGTGAATCCAGCCTGATGCGGCTGGTGAATGGCAAGTGGCGCGCAGCGTGTGGCGATCACGATCAACGCCCCCCGGCTTCAACCGGCGCCAGCCGCAGGGTTTCCAGAACCACCGAACGATTCTGCGCCAACCCCGGCCAGTACACCTCAACGCTGACCCGATAGGCCCGCGCCCGGATTTTTTCTGGATCGGGCAGGCCCTCGGTGTAAGCACTCACCGTGCTGCGCCAGGAAAATCGGTCATTGACCGGCCCGCTGCGCTCGCCCTCAGTCAATGGCGTCTCGCGGCCTATCGCGGCCAGGATCGATTCAGCGTACAAGGTCGCCTGTGTATAGTCATCGGCTAGGCCGGCGTTGCGCAGGCCGGTAGCAAACACCTGCAGCAAGACGCCCAGTGAGATGCTGAGAATGGCGAAAGCCACCAGCACCTCCAGCAGGGAAAAGCCGCATTCGAACCTCCCCGGCGTTTTAAGCCACTCCTCCTTGCCCAAGGCGGGGAATGAAGCATGGCTCACGGTCGCGCCTCCTGCTCAACAATGGCGATCGCGCCAGTAAGCCAATCGACGTTCACCCGATAGGCCAATTTCGGGCTGCTGACCGTGATTGCGCCACCGGTGGAACTGCCATCCGGGAAGAAGCGGATGCGGCCTTTCTCACGGTCGAGCCGCTCGGATTGCGCCGTATAAAGATGGAGTTCGATGCTGTTGGGCAAGGCGACTTCGCGGGAATCGCCACTGACGGCAAACCGGCGTCCCGCCAGATCCAGCAGCAATACTGCTTCCTGCTGGCGGGTCACAGCTTCATTACGCGCATTGCGCAAACCGGCGGCCAGTTGCCGCGCTGCGCTGCGCAACTCGGTTGTGCCGCTCATACCGGACAAGAGCGGCGGCGTTATGGACACCAGCAAGACGCCGATCACCAGCGCAACCAGCACTTCCAGCAGAGTAAAGCCCCGTTGTCGCCGCCTCATTCAATCACTACATCCAGTTCACGACATCCTGATTCTCGCCGTCGCCGCCCTCGGCGTTATCCGCGCCCAGCGAATAGAGATCGAACGCGCCGCCGCTGTGCTGGCCGGGTGAGCGATATTGATAGTCGTTACCCCAGGGATCCTTGGGGACAATGTTCTTGCGCAGATAGGGTCCGTTCCAGCGAGTCGCGCCCGGCGGTTGCGCGACCAGCGCCTGCAAGCCCTCATTGGTGTTGGGATAGCGCCCCATGTCCAGCCGAAAAGCGTCCAGCGCCGTGCTGAAATCTTCAATCTGCAATTTGGCAGTTTTGGTGTTCGCGCCGCCCAGGTATTTCATGACCTGCGGCCCGACCAACCCGGCCAGCAAGCCGAGAATCACCAGCACCACCAGCAGTTCAATCAGGGTAAAGCCGCGTGAGCGGCGAAGAGCGTCTTGTTTCATCGCGTCAATACCTGCATGTTGCGTTGAGCGGCGTTCAGAACGCCAGCTCGTTCAAACTGAGAATCGCCACCAGAATGGACATGATAATGCCCGCAATAATCACGCCCAGGCCCAGGATCATCGCTGGCTCCAACAAGGTCAGCATCCGCTTGACGGCCGTTTGCACTTCGCCATCGTAGGTATCAGCGACCTGCAACAGCATCTCCTGCAACTGACCGGTCTCTTCACCGACCCGGATCATCTGCACGGCCAGCTTGGGAAAATTCCCGGCTTCCAGCAATGGCTCGGTCAGTCCCCGGCCGGTCTTGACATGCTCGGCTACTTCGCCGAGCGCCGTCGCCAGCACCTGGTTGGTCAGCGTCTCCCGAACAATGGTCAGCGCATTCAACAGTGACACGCCATTGCCCAGCAACGTTCCCAGGGTCCGTGACAGCCGCGCCGTTTCCACTTTGGCAATCAAATCGCCAAACAGCGGCAAGCGCAGAAACCAGCGATCCCACCGGGCGCGACTGACCGGCTGGCTGAGTTGCTGGCGCAGGGCTGCCACGATCAGCACGAACGCCAGCGCCCCGACCCACCAGTAATGCCGAAAGCCGTCGCCGACCGCAATGACGATCTGCGTCGCCAGCGGCAGGGCCTTGCCAGCGTCGGCAAACAGTTGCTGGAATTGCGGCACCACGAAGGTCAGCAGAATGATGACCGACAAGGCGGATACGGACAGCAGAATGATCGGATAGATCAGCGCCGAGGTTACCGTTTCCCGCAGGGCCTGCGAGCGCTCCAGAAACTCGGTCAGCCGCTTCAGCACGACTTCCAGCGCCCCACCGGTTTCACCTGCACGAATCATGTTCAAATAGAACCGTGAAAACGCGCCCTGCGCCTCCAGTGCATCGGCCAGCGACGACCCCGCGCGCACCTTCTCTTGCACTCGTTCCAACAGTGTCCGGGACTGCTCGTCCTCACTGACGCTGATCAGAATGGTCAACGCCCGATCCAGCGGCATCCCGGCGTGCAGCAGGTTGGCTAACTGCTGAGTCAGCAAGGTTACGGATTTGCGGGAGAGTGCTCGACGTTTGCTGAATAACGGCTGACCGAAGCCACTGCGCAGGAAACCGCCCTGGGCTTCTTTGACCGACAGCGGCAATAAACCCTGATCGCGCAGCCGTTCGACCGCTGCTTCCGGGGTCGGTGCTTCGATCTCGTCGTGCAACACCTCGCCAGCGTTGTCCACCGCTTCATAGCGATAGCGGGGCATTTATCCCTCCTGCTCCTGCTGCGTAGTCACCCGCAGCACTTCCTCGATGGTGGTCATGCCGGCAACCGCCTTGCGCAAGCCGTCCTCATACAGGACTTCCATCCCTTCCTGCTGGGCTTCAGCTTGCAGCGTCGTGGCATCGGCGTGTTTCAGCACCAGCCGCCGCAGCGGATCGCTCATGGTCAGAAACTCCATGATCGCTGCCCGGCCCCGGTAACCGGTTCCGCCGCACTGCTCGCAGCCGACTGCCTTGTATAAAAGGATGTCGTCCGAATCGCTGAACCGACGCAGCCGCATTTCCTCAACCAGTTCCGGCAGTGCAGGATAGGGCTGGCGGCAATGGGGACACAGTAGCCGCACCAGGCGTTGCGCCAGAATGCCGTTGATGGTCGAGGTCAACAGATAATCGTCCACGCCCATGTCCAGCAACCGGGTCACGCCGCCCGCCGCGTCGTTGGTGTGCAGGGTGGACAGCACCAGGTGGCCGGTCAGCGCTGACTGCACAGCAATTGCCGCCGTTTCCAGATCGCGCATTTCGCCGATCATGATCACGTCCGGGTCCTGGCGGACAATCGAACGCAGGGCGTTGGCGAACGTCAGATTGATCTGCGCCTTGACCTGAATCTGGTTGATGCCTTCCAGTTGATACTCCACCGG
>CAZDVY010000031.1:0-7219 GCA_964508935.1 uncultured Candidatus Competibacteraceae bacterium
ACCCTACCCTCCCTCGGGCTCGACCTGAACCCGAACCTTCTGATCGTTCTGCCATTCGCCAACAATCTTCCGGCCATTCTCGTAAAGTACGCCCTGACCATGCTTGCGACCGTTGCGCCACTCGCCCTCGTAGCGGTCGCCATTGCTGTAGTAATAGACGCCTTGGCCGTTGGGCTGATCGTTAGCGAACTCGCCGACGTATTTGTCGCCGCGTCCAGCGTAAAGGTAGGTTCCCTGGCCGCTCTTGCGGCCATTGCGCCATTCGCCCTCATAGCGATTGCCGCTGCGGTAATAATAAACGCCTTGACCATTGATAACCCCGTTGCGCCATTCGCCTACATATTTTTCACCACGCCCGGCGTAAACGTAAGTACCCTGCCCATGCATTTTGGCATTACGGAAATCGCCCGAGTATTCGCTGCCATCGGGGTAACGGTAGGTTCCCCGGCCATTTTCACAGTTGCCGCTGAGACAGTTAGCGGCCTGTAAACTGGCTTTAGCAGTCTGGCTCTCAGGGGCGCGCGATGCCGCTGGTTTCTCTTCTTTTTGAGTCAATTCAGCACCCGAAACAGGTTCTGGAGGCTGTCGTTCTGGAGCCGGCGCGGCACTTTCTGGAAGCCGGCGTTCTGGAGCCGGCGCGGCGCTGGCCAGCTTCCGGGGCAGGACCGCAGTGATCGAGCTTTCATCGCCGGGCGCGAGATCGACCTTGCCATTCCAGTCGGTATAGCCCTCTTGGCGGACGCGCACCCGATAGGAACCGGGGCGCATTTCAATTTGCATTGGCGTCGTGCCCACCTTGCGGTTGTTGATCCAGATTTCGGCGTCTTCCACATCGGCGCGGACGAACAATTGGGCCGGCGTCCCCGCCGGAACCTGCTTTTTCGCCGCCGTGCGACTGGCTTCGTCGAGAATGCCCTGCGGCGAGGTGGTGATTTGCAGGCTGACGTCGTCGTTGGTTTTGGTTTTGGAGACCTGGGTATGACGATCCTGGGCAATGATCCGGGTCTCGGGCATCGCGGGCGACTCCTCAGCCGGTTGCGGCACCGACACCAGACTGATGGGCGGCACTGCCGGCGTCTGGGGTTTGGGTTCGGCTAGCAACGGTTCGGGTTTAGGCGGTGGGGCGACTTCCTTGGCCAACGGTTCTGGCTTAGGTTCAGCAAGCGGCGGTTCCAGTCTGGGCGGCGGGGCGACCGGTTTGGGGGTTTCCGCCAGCGCCAACTGCTCACGCAGGTGGGACATCCGGGGATGGGACGGGTTGAGTTTCTCCATCCGCGCCAGCGAAGTGCGGGCTGATTTGACATCGCTGCGTTGCAGGGCGGTTGCAGCCAGTTCTGCATAACGGTCGGCGATGCGATCCAGACCGGCGAGCGCTTCGGTATTGCCACCATCCCGCTTGAGCACTTCGTTATAGCAGTCGGCGGCGTTGCCGCTCTTGCCCGCCGTCAGGCGGTTGGCTTGCAGGTGCGTTTCGCACTGCCGCAGCAAAGCAACAGTTTTAGCCGTCTCGTCAACCGGCGGTTTAACCACAGGAAGCGGCGGCGGCGCAGCTTTGGCTTCGCGCAATTGCCGGCGAACGTCTTCACGCAGGGCCAGCAGGCGGCGATGATCGGGGACTTGTTGCAAGCCCTGTTCGATGCGCAGGAGACTGCTTTCATAGGAACGATTCCGCTGATCATCCAGCGCCCGCGTCCATAATTCGTCCGCTTTGCGCTGACGTTGTTCTGCTTCCGCTTTCGCCCGTTCCGCTGCCTCGGCCTGTCGGCGAGTGGTCTCTTCCTGATGCTGGAGATCCGCCTGTTGCTTGAACAACTCCCGTTTAAGGTTCAACAAACCAGGGTGGCTGGGCATAGCCTGCAAGCCCTGCTCGATATGCACCAGACTCATCTGCAACGCGCCTTCCTGCCGGGCGCGCTGGGCCTGCTCCAGAAACTGCTCGGCTTGCAACTGCGCCTGCCGTTGCTGCTCCTGCGCCGCCGCTTGCTGGACTTGCGCCTCGACATCGACGGCTGGCGGCTCAGGCGCTGGCGGAGGAGGCTCAGGAGCAGGCGGTGGCGTCACGACCACCGGGGGTGCAGTCACTGGGGCAGGCGTCACAACCACCGGCGATTCGCTGACCGGCAGGGTCGGTCGGTACAGAAACCAGTAGCCGCCGGCCAGCGCGGCGCTGGCCAGGACGGCAGCGGGCAGGCCGATTTTCCAGCCAGGCCGTCTTGGAGGGGTTTCAGCGGGGATAGATCGGACTGGACCGGTCACACTGAGCAGGTCAAAAGTTCCAGCCTCGCTAGCAGCGATGGCGGCGATGATCTCCTCACCATTCTGGAAGCGTTCATCAGGATTCTTATCCAGCAGTTTGTTCAGCAACGGCTGGAAGCGGCTCAGATGGGGCGGTAGCTTGGGAATGGGGGATGTAACGTGCATCATCGCCAGGGCGAAGCTGTCGTCGGCGGTGTAGGGAACGTTGCCAGTGAGCATTTCGTAGAACAGCACGCCGAAGCTGTACAAATCAGCGCGAGCGTCAACACCCTGACCCCGAATCTGCTCGGGGCTCATATAGCGCGGGGTGCCAAGCGACAGGCCGGTGCGGGTCATGATCGTGCTGGCGCCCAGCGTCTTGGCGATGCCGAAATCGGTCAGCACCGCCTGGCCGTTTTCCCGGAACAGAATATTTTGCGGTTTGATGTCGCGATGGATAATGTGGCGCCGGTGCGCGTAATGCAGGGCGCCGACAATCGCTCTGGCAATCGACAGCGCTTCCGTCAGGGGCAGGCCGCTGCGAATGCGCTGCTGCAACGTGCCGCCCGGCAGGTATTCCATCGACAGATAATAAGTCCCCTCGTGGGAGGCAATGTCGTAAACCGTGACGATATGCGGATCGCTGAGTTGGGCGATAATGCGCCCTTCGCGCAGAAAGCGCTGGGCGAATTCCTCATCGGTGGTCAATACCGGCTTGATGACCTTCAGCGCAACATGACGATGCAGGGACTCCTGCAAGGCGAGATAAACGATCGCCATACCGCCTTGCCCAAGTTCACGCTCGATCTGATAACCTGGAATCTGCATGTTTGAATCTCATATTTCTGTTGTCGGTGGCCGCATCCGGCGGCGTTTTCGCGCGGGATGCCGGTTCAGCGCGCGATGAGTCGGTCTGGATAAACTTGGAATTCTAGGAAATCGCCCAGGGAACAGCAAAGTATTCTCCGGGTTTAAAGGCAAGTTTTGTACCTATTTTTTGTGCAAGGATCGTGTCCATCATGTCTGGCAATACCTTTGGCAAATTGTTTACCGTGACCACGTTTGGCGAAAGTCATGGCCCAGCGCTCGGCGCGATTGTGGATGGGTGTCCTCCCGGTTTGGAACTGGCCGAGACAGAATTACAACACGACTTGGACCGCCGTCGCCCTGGAAAAAGTCGGCATACGACCCAGCGCCGCGAGCCGGACGCCGTCCGCATCCTGTCCGGGGTCTTTGAGGGTCGGACGACGGGCGCGCCGATTGGCCTGCTGATTGAGAATGTCGATCAGCGCTCGAAGGACTACGGCGAGATTATGGACCGTTTCCGCCCTGGTCATGCGGACTATACCTATCACCATAAATATGGCTGGCGCGATTATCGGGGCGGTGGCCGCTCCTCAGCACGGGAAACCGCCATGCGGGTCGCAGCGGGCGCGATTGCCCGGAAGTACCTCCGCGAGCGCTATGGGGTGGAAATCCGGGGTTATCTGGCCCAGCTTGGCCCGATCCGTCCAGCCAAAATGATCTGGGAGGAAGTGGATAACAACCCCTTCTTTTGTCCGGACCCGGACACGGTCGCGGAACTGGAGAAGTTCATGGATGCGCTGCGCAAGTCCGGCGATTCGATCGGGGCGCGGGTGACGGTAGTGGCCAGCGGCCTGCCGGTCGGTTGGGGTGAGCCGGTGTTTGACCGGCTGGACGCTGACATCGCTCATGCGCTGATGGGCATCAATGCGGTGAAGGGGGTGGAAATCGGCGCGGGTTTCGCCTGCGTTGAACAGCGCGGCACCGAGCACCGCGATGAGCTTACGCCCGAAGGATTTTTGAGCAATCACGCGGGGGGCGTACTGGGCGGGATTTCCACCGGTCAGGATCTGGTCGCCAGCATCGCCCTAAAGCCGACCTCCAGCATCCGCTTGCCGGGACGGACCATCAATCTTCACGGCGAGCCGGTTGAGATAGTGACCAAGGGCCGGCACGATCCCTGCGTCGGCATCCGTGCGACGCCGATCGCCGAGGCGATGCTGGCGCTGGTGTTGATGGATCATGCCCTGCGCCACCGGGCGCAGAATATGGATGTGCGTTCGGCGACTCCGGCGATTCCGCCTTCAGCCCCTCACCCGCCAGTGGGCGATGAAGGTAAAGCGCTCGATTAACTGAACAGCTCACAATGCCGCTGTCCAGCTCATCCAGTAATCCCCATGTCCCCTGCCCTCTATGTCCGCCTTTCCGGTTTTTATCTATTTTATTTCGCTACGCTGGGCATCCTGTTGCCCTATTGGGGACTGTATTTATTGGCGCTGGGGTTTGCGCCAGCACGGATTGGCGAACTGTTGGCGATCATGCAGTTGACCAAACTGGTCGCACCGAATGTCTGGGGCTGGCTGGGTGACCGGACCGGCGAGCGCATCCGTATTGTGCGCTGGGCCTGTCTGGCGACGATGCTGAGTTTTGTCGGGGTTTATGCGGCTGGCGGTTCTTATCTCTGGCTGGCGCTGGTGACCGTTTTGTTCAGTTTTTTCTGGAATGCGATGCTGCCGCAGTTTGAAGTGGTGACGCTGAATCATCTGGGCGAGTACGTTCACCGCTATAGCCGGGTGCGGTTGTGGGGTTCCATCGGATTCATTGGCGCAGCGGTGGGCATGGGACCAGTGGTAGGAAACTGGGGAGTGGCGACCGTGCCGGCGGTGTTGTTAGGACTGTTTGCCCTGCTCTGGTGGAACAGTTTGTTAGTGCCGGGTTCCGCGAGTGTTCTGGATACGTCATCAGCACTGCCGATGACTCAAGTGTTACGTCGACCCGCCGTGATGGCGTTTTTTGTCGCCTGCTTTCTCAATCAAGCCGCTCATGCACCGTATTACGGGTTTTTCTCGCTATATCTGGAGACTTTTGGTTATTCGCGGGAGTTCATTGGCCTGATGTGGGGATTAGGCGTGGCGGTAGAAGTCGGGATGTTCGCTGTCATGCACCGCTTACTGCCGCACTTTGGACCGCGTCGATTACTCCTCGCGGCATTGGCTATAGCGGCGCTGCGCTGGCTGCTCATCGGCCATTTCGCTGCTGATTTACCGGTGCTGCTATTCGCTCAGACCCTACACGCCTTCACCTTCGGCGTTTTTCATGCGGCGTCCATTCATTTAATCCAGCAGTTCTTTCCGGGATCATTGCAGGGTCGCGGCCAGGCACTGTACAGCAGTCTGAGCTTCGGGGCGGGCAATGCTGCAGGGAGTCTGGCGGCTGGCTATCTATGGCAGGGATGGGGGCCGGTAGTCATGTTTGATCTGGCGACGGTCTTGGCGGCGCTGGGTTGGCTGGCGGCCTGGCGTGGACTGCGGTTGTGAGGAAAACGGTCAAAAGGGTGTGGTCGGTTAGCGGATTCCCGGATTTCAAGGCGGTTAATCCGGGAAGTGCAGCTAAGGAACGTACCTAGATCTTGCCTGCCTGTTGGGCAATGAAAGCGGTCTTGGCCGACAGTTCCAGCGAGCAGGTCCATTTGTAGGCCAGGTTGAGGCTGTTAGCGCAGGCGTAAACGCCATGGCCGCGCACCACGGCAATGGGATAGTCGGCCAGAATCTCGGCGACCAGGCGCGGCGAGCGGGCTTCGTATTGGTCATAGGGAATGGTGAGCACCGGCACCCGGCTGAAATAGAGTTGCCCCTCGAAATCGGCCGGGAAGAACTCCTCGTTGTCCATGGTCATCGCCACCGAGTAGGGGCCGTGACTGTGGAGGACGGCGCGGGTGTCGGCATTGGACTGATAGACCGCCAGATGCAGACGGGCGTCCATCGACGCGCCCTTGCCAATCACGCCGTCCAGGCGGCATTCGATCAACTCGCCGCTGCTCAGGGTGTCAGCGCAGCAGCCGGTCGGGGTGATCCAGAAGGCGTCGTCCTCCCGCACTGAGGCGTTGCCGCTGTGGGAGTCGTTAAGGCCGTACTGGCGCAGCCAGTGATAGTGTCGTACCAGGTCGTCTTTGATGTTCATGGGCGCTGAGATTTTTCCAGGTCTTTGTTATAAAATAACAAACTATTCATGCTGTTAACGGGATAGGTGCAGGGAGAATCGCCGACCGGGAATTATGATAGCAGGGTGACGGGGAAAGTATCCTGATAAATCGGGCCTCAGAGGGGCTGAAGCGCCAGTCGACCAGTTGATGGGTGATCGCGCAGTACTATCGAACGGATTCAGATCGACAATGACTCAATTTCCTCCCGCCACACCAGTTCCCAACCGCTGTAAAGCAACACCAGTGGATGCAATTGCGCTTTCCCCAGTGTTTGCTGAATCCGCGGATCATCAGCATAGCGGCGCAACTGTTCGCGTCCTTCCTCCAGGGCCGCTTTGCGTCGTTCAGGACTGTCCTCGCTGCGCTTGAGGTATTTCAGTTCAATCAGATAGGCATGGCGCATATCGGGGTAGCGGAAGTAAAAGGGCGCCAGATAGAGATCCACAAAGCCGCCGCCCTGTTCCTGTTCGCTCCAGACGGTGAAGTAGGGCGAGAGATTGAGCCAGGCCAGCAGAAAGCCCTGAATCATCTTCTCCCCTTGCAGATAGTCGCGGACGCTGGCCTGTTCGCCGATCTGCGCCGACAGATCATCGAAGAACGGTTCCCATTCGCCCCGGTAGGCCATGTGGTTGAGCTTGTCGGCCAAGTCCCAGGTGCTGGGCTTGAACACCTCGGCGTCGCGATAGGCCTCGCGCAAATAGCTGTACATCAACTGCTGGATGGTGCAATTGGGGATTTTCAGCAGCGGGCGACCTTCTCTTTCACCCGCGAAGCTGAGCAGGCCCAGGTAGTAGAGGAGCGAAACGAAATTTTCCTGACGCAACAGCCCCTCGACCGGAAAACTGGTTTGAATCTGGCCGACGTATTCACCGGTTTCGATGATCTCGCGCAGCCGGCTGAAGTTGCCGTTCAACCGCCGGTCAATTTGCACCAGATGGCGCAGCTTGCCGTAGTCAATCCGCACGTTGTGGTCAATCA
>CAZDVY010000031.1:7319-23608 GCA_964508935.1 uncultured Candidatus Competibacteraceae bacterium
GTCGGATGGGCGGCGATCCAGGTGTCGGCGAACAGTTCCTCAAATTGCTTGGCCCACTGCGCATCGTAGTAGCACTCCATGACCGACTGCAGCAGGCTCTTACCGAAACGGCGGGGGCGGATCAGAAAAAGAAACCGTCCCGCAGACTCCAGCAGCGGCAGGTAGTGGGTCTTATCGATATAGTATTCGTTCCCGTGGCGGAGCTTGATGAAATCAGCCACACCGTAGGGAATGCGCAGGGGTTGTTGCGCGGTGTTCATGGTGGCGATCTCAGGCTGAAATACGCCGGGTCAGGCCGTTGGGACGCACAACCGGTTCAATGCGCTCTACGCCAGTATGCAGTGCGCCGTCGGCATGGAGTTCAAACCAGCGATAACCAGGAGGCTGATCATCCACCTGGGGTTCCGGGGTGCGTGGTTTGAACTGAACACAGGTGGCTGGCGCCGCCAGCAGGTGAACCGAATTCCGCAGGTCGGCGAATTCCGCGTGAAGGTGTCCCCAGACCACCGCCCGCACCTGGGGATAACGGTCCAGCACCGCCAATAGCGCATCGCCATTGCTGACCGTCATCGTGTCCAGCCAGGGGGTCTGACTGGGCACCGGATTATGGTGTAGACAAACCATCGTGTGCAGTTCAGGATGGAGAGCCAACACGGTATCCAGCAACGCCAGCTCGCCATAGGCCAAATGCCCATCGGGAGCGCCGGGAAAACTGGAGTCCAGCAGAACGAATTGCCAGTCGCCGACGGCGACATGTCGCTCCCACCGCACGCGCCCGTCGCGCAGCATCCGGCTCATCACCGCCGGAAAATCGTGATTGCCCGGCAAGCAGTACACCGAAGCGTTCAGTGATTCGAGAACCTGGCGCACCCGGCCATAGGCCTCCGGGTCGTCGCCGGCCAGGTCGCCGGTTGCGAGAACCAGATCGGGCTGGGGATGCCGGATCTGGATGCATTCCAGTACAGCATTCAGACTGGCGTCCACATCCACGCCCCACAACCGGCTGCCGGGTTGGGCTTTGAGGTGAAAATCGCTGATTTGGATAACCCGCAGGGGAGCAGCGGTCGACATATCGGCATTCCTTGAGCTAAACAGAGGAAAAAGCTTACAGGACTTTTATGAACACTTTGGAGCGGCGTTGCCAGTTATACAACGCCTGTTTACCCATGGGCAAATCGCCGACCTCCGCCGGTTCAAAGCCACGTTCGCGGAACCAGTGGGCAGTGCGGGTCGTCAGTACGAACAACCGGTGTAAACCTTGGGCGCGAGCCTGACGTTCAATGAAGCCCAGCAACGCATCGGCGCGACCGTTATTGCGATAATCGGGATGGACAGCGACGCAGGCCAACTCGCCCAACTGTTCCTCCGGGAACGGGTAGAGGGCCGAACAGCCAATGATCATGCCGTCGCGCTCGAGCAGGATGAAGCGGCTGATTTCCATTTCCAGCCGCTCCCGTGACCGGCGCACCAGCGTCCCGTCTTCCTCCAGTGGCTGAATCAGCTCCAACAGACCGCCGACATCATCAATGGTTGCGGAACGCAGCCCCTCATAAATATCGGCGGTGACCAGCGTGCCTACCCCGTCGCGGGTGAACAGTTCCAATAACAACGCGCCGTTGACCCCCCGGCTCAACAGGTGTACGCGGCGCACGCCGGCCTGGCAGGCGCGCAAGGCTTGTTGAAGATAACGAACCGTTTCGTCTGGCAGGTCGGAGCGTTCAGTCAATAGTCGTTGCGCATCGCTGGGACTGAGTTCACGGATGGGGCGACCCATCGCCAGGTCTTGCAGTTCAGGACTCTCACTCAACACCAGCAACTTGTCAGCGCGCAACGCCATGGCGGCGGCGGTGGCGACATCTTCGGCGCTCAGGTTGAAGATTTCCCCGGTCGGCGAATAACCCAGCGGCGACAGTAACACGATCGCGTCCTGATCCAGCCACAGGCGGATAGCCCGGTCGTCGATGCGCCGCACTTCGCCGGTGAAACCGTAATCGATGCCGTCGCGCACTCCGAGTGGCCGGGCGGTGATCAGATTGCCGGACACGACGCGCAACCGGGCGCCGTGCATTGGTGAGTTGGCGACCCCCATGGACAGGCGGGATTCGATGCGGATGCGCAGCCGGCCTACTGCCTGTTTGACGTTGGGCAAATCCTCCGCTTCAGTGATGCGTAAACTGTTCGCGTAGCGCGGCGCACGGCCCGCCTCCCGCAACCGCGCTTCGATTTGATGGCGTGCGCCATGCGCCAGCACCAGACGGATGCCCAGACTGTGCAGCAGGGCGAGATCGTGAATCAGGCTGGAGAAGCTGTCGGCTTCAACCGCTTCACCGCTGAACAACACGACAAAGGTTTTGCCGCGATGCGTATTGATATAGGGTCCGGCCTGGCGGAACCATTGAACAAAGGGATCGGGATGCATGTTGCCGTTCGTGGAATTCAACGTGGTTCTGGCTGGAGCGTCAGCCGATGCCGAAACGATCCGGGCTCCAGCGGCGTTGGGCGACCTGCCGCCCAGGCGTCATGCCCGGTGCGATAGTAGGGTGACAGGGGATGGCCGCTTTGCCCACCGGGGGCATGTAGAATCGCTGTGGCCTCCCGGCCCGACGCAACCACCAGCCGTTCCGACGCGCCGTTGGCAGGGGTCTGAATCCGGGGCATATACAGATCGCCCGGCAGGGATTGCGTGGGCATGTCCAGCCAGCCGCTCAGCCAGGGCAGAAGGCGGCTAAAGGGATGCTGAATGCGAATGAGCTGCGTCTCGCCCCAGGTTTTAGTCGCCAGTGACCGCCCATCGGCGGTTAATTCCGCCAGTATCGCGTCCGCCGCATCCTGGAGCAGCGCCGGCCAATCAGCATAACGTGGGTCGAGCAGGTGTGGGGGTTGCTGGGAAACCAGTTGCCATAATGGTCCCTCATGTTGCCGGAATGAGCTGTAGTCGAACCGGGGGTCCGCTGGCTGACAGGACGCGATCAACGGCGCAAACGCCCGCTCCCGGACCGCCAGGCGGAAGGCGCGCACTACCCGGTAACCCACTGAATCAACTGCCGCCCGCCCGCCCCAGTCCAGCACGAAGTTCCGCAATGCTTCACGCCGGGGATCAGCGCGCAACCATTCCGGCGTCAAGGTCGCCAGCAACAACGTGCGCCACCGTTCCAGAAACAGCGCCCGGTCATCGAGCTGCAGCGCCAGAAAATCCACCTCGTTGAACGGTTCGCGGGTCAGCAGCCCATCACGGATTTGCCGGGCGCGGGCGCCGAGCGCATAGCCGCCATCGCCGATCATTTCCAGCCACGCTCCATCCACAACCCGGCCATTGGCTGTCCAGAGCCGGCCACCGGGCGGATCGACGATCTGTGGATACTCGGCGGGTTCCAGCCAGCCCTTCCAGCCGCGCTGGCCATCGGCCCAGGAGGATGGCAGGCGACCGTTATGGCCGAAACGGCGTGGAAGAGGTCCGGTGAGGGTCCAGGCGATACGGCCTTCCGCACTGGACAGTAACAGGTTCTGCGCTGGCATCCCGACGCGATGAGCGATGTCAAGCGCCGTTTCCAGGGCATCCGCCTCTTCCAGCGCCAGCAGTCCCAGATTCACCGCTTGTGGGTCATGCGCGACCCAGCGCAGCGCCCGCCGCCGACCCTGATGATCACGATCCAGCACTGGTCCCCAGACAGTTTCCAGAATATCCAGTGTTTCCGCCGGAGCATCCTTGACTGTGATCGTTTCCTGATGGGCCTGGAAAGCGCGTGGGCCTTCCGGCGTCTGGTAGGTTACACCCTTGTCGCTGGACTCCAGCAACACCAGATCGGCCCAGTCGCCCTCGCTGTTGGTATAGCCCCAGGCCAGATGACCGTTGCTGCCAGCGACCATGGCCGGTGTACCGGGCAGCGTCACGCCGGAAATTCGCCATTCCCGGCCATCGGCGGCGGGATATACAAAGGTCGCCCGATACCAGACGTTGGGAACACGCAGCATCAGATGCATGTCATTGGCCAGCATCGCCCCGCCATGACTTGTCAGGCGGCCAGCGACCGCCCAGTTATTGCTGCCGCGTGGCGGATCGACTGAATCCATGTCAACGAAATTGCTCCTCTCCCCTGGCAGGAGAGCGATGGGGGAAACATCGGCGCGAACGATTTGCCGAGCGGGCATAACCGTCGTATTGAATACTTCCGGGCCGGGCGGCGGAGGGGCAACCCGGGGTTCGCCTTGCAGCGGCGCGTCCCATTCAGTGCCGACCGGATCGAGGAACTCGGCGAGTGCGGGCGGCAGTCGGTCGCGTAGCAACCCGCGCGCTGATTCAAGCGGCCATTGTCGATCCTGAAGATCGAGATACATGGCGTAGACGACCAGCAAAGTGTCTTCCGGTCGCCAGGGTTGGGGCGTCGCTCGCAGCAGCAAATACTCAAACGGCGATGTGGATAGTGCGGAAAGTCCGGCGTTGACGCCGGCGGCGTAGGCAGTAATCAGCGCCTGTTCCGCTGCAGGCAGCGCGATTAGCGTTTGTTGGGCGCGATGCCGAAAACGGTGTAAACGATGCGCCCGATCTCTCTCCAGCGCCACCGCGCCGAACAGTTCCGCCAATTCCCCCGTTGCCTGGCGTCGCGCCAAATCCATCTGAAAGAACCGTTCTTGAGCATGAACAAAGCCGGTAGCGCGGGCGACATCCAGCCGGTTTGGGCCACGAATGGCGGGGATGCCCAATGCGTCGCGCTCGATGGCAACCGGCGCGCTCAGTCCGGACAGGATCACAGTTCCATCCAGGAGCGGCAGGCTGCCGCGCAGCAGGATATAGAGGCCGATGGCCGCGCTGGTCAGCAGGGCCAGCAACACTCCAACGCTCCATCGCATCCGGCGGCGCCAGGAAGAATTTTCCGTTACGGTCATTGCTGAATCTCAATCGATGGTAAACCGGGCGAAGCCAGCAGACCTTGCGCCCTGTTCCAGGGCAAGCAGGTCGCCGCCAATCGCTGGTGTATTGCCTGGGCCAAGGAGACCGCCTGGGCTTCTTAATCAGTCAAAGCCGGGTTGCCAAGAAGACGACAACCCGGTTTACGGCTAAGAGACTGCCTAAAAACTCCCCTCTCCCACCGGGAGAGGGGTGCTTAGACAGCTTCTAAGGATGAGCCAGCTCCAGCAATGGCCTGGCGAGAATCGTTGCGGTTAAACGACTGGCGACGCTGCTTGAATCGTCAGCACCTGCGGTCTTAGTGATGCTGCCCTGGAAGCTGGCGGCGCAATTACGGTATTGGCAACTGCCGAAGTACTCGTAATTGGTCGTGATGGCGATGGTTTGACTAGGGAAATTGCCCTGGTAACTGAAATACGACTCGCCGCGACAATTAGTCGTCGGATTTTGCACCAGACGCGCGGAGGTCAGCGCAAAATTGCCCAGTCCATCGACAGTTCCCGCAACGGATAGCTGACCGCTTTCCATCCCGCTCATCTGAGAACCGTTCTGGGTCAGTTTCAATTCACTTTCCGCTTCGGAACTCACTGCAAATGCGCAACTGTTGCTGGTCAGCGCGACTCGCGAACGGTAAGTACCGCCAAAATCATCCTCGGGCGCGCTGCCGGCGGGATTGATTTGGGTGATGGCGAAACCCTGCGCTTCAGTGCGCCAGTCCAGCCGTACATCGTAAGCCTGACCATCGGCAGTCAGGTTTTTCAGGTAAATAGATCGGCTGTCGAATGAACCCGTCGCGCCGGCCAGACTGATTTTCGCCGGATCAGCGATGTAGGATGGGTTGAAGCGGGCGACAGTGAAGTTGACCGACTGCTCCCGGCTGGCGTTTTCCCGGTCTATAGCTCGAATCTGGAGGGTGTGTGGACCGGCGGTCAAGCTGGAATAGTTAAACGCCATGGAAAATCCGGCATTGCTGGAATCGGGATAGTTGGGATAGGCACTGCCCACATCAGTACGTCGACCGCCGACCGGAATATGGGTAGTAAGCGCGCTATCCACATACAGTTCCACCCGGCTGATGCCCGCTGAACTTACCACCCAGCCGCGCAGATTGGCCACGCCACTGTAGGTGCTGTTGACCGCAGGTTCCTCGACGGAGAGTACGATGTCGCCCGCCCAGGATGGGGAAACGGCCATCAGGATCGAACCCAGTGTCAAGGCGCCTATATTTAATCTATTGATTTTTAATATATTCATTTCAGGGTCATCTTCCGTACATTGAGCACTATTGAGCATCATCGTCGAAACAAATTCGGTTTGGCAACTACTACTGCCGGTGCAAAAAACGAGAGCCGACAGCTTTTTCGACCCCTGTCGTAACGACCGGCGGCCTGAAAAATGAGCTATCAACTACCCCCCACCGGGTGCATCACCAGCGGCTCTTTGGCATGAATGAGGAGCAGGAGGTCAAGAGATATTGCAGCACAACATTTTGAATAATCTGGCTATTTATCTGAAATTAGGATGTTTATTCTAATTTTTGCGATTAGGTTTTCCGCATGGCGCGACTTGCCCATAGGTCATTGAACGATCAACACAACCCAGGATTACGCCCATGTCCACCTATACCGCACCCGTGCGCGATATGCAGTTCATTCTGCATGAGCTGCTCAAGATCGACCGTTATCACAACCTGATTCCCGGCTTCGCCGAGGCAACCCCGGACACGGTGGCGGCGATTCTGGAAGGCGCCGCCCAACTCAGTCAGGAAGTGCTGCAACCGCTGAATGCTGTCGGCGACCGGGAAGGCTGTCGGCTGGAAAAGGGCCAAGTCATTACCCCGACCGGTTTCAAAGAAGCCTATCAGGCCGTCATTGAGGGCGGCTGGACCGGCCTGATCGGCGACCAGGAATACGGCGGTCAGGGCCTACCCTACGTGCTGGGGCTGACGGTCAGCGAGATGATGGCTTCGGCGAACATGGCGTTCACCATGTACCCCGGACTGACCAGCGGGGCGATGGAAGCGATTGAAATTGGCGGCACTGACGAACAGAAGGCGCTATACCTGCCGAAGATGGTCGCCGGACAGTGGACCGGCACCATGAACCTGACCGAGCCGCATTGCGGCACCGACCTGGGCCTGTTGCGCACCAAGGCCGAACCGCAGGCCGATGGCAGCTACCGGATTACCGGCACCAAGATTTTCATTTCCGCCGGGGAGCATGACCTAGCGGAAAACATCATCCATCTGGTGCTGGCGAAAATTCCCGGCGGCCCGGACGGCGTCAAGGGCATCAGCCTGTTCATCGTTCCCAAATTTCTGGTCAACCCCGACGGCAGCCTCAGCGACCGCAATGCAGTGAGCTGCGGGGCGCTCGAAGAGAAAATGGGCATCCACGGCAACGCCACCTGCGTCATGAATTATGACGGGGCAGTCGGCTACCTGGTCGGCGAGGCGCACAAGGGCCTGCGCACCATGTTCATCATGATGAACGCCGCCCGACTCGGCGTCGCCGTGCAGGGTCTCAGCCAGGCGGAGGTTGCCTATCAAAACGCCGTCGCCTACTGCAAGGAGCGGCTCCAGGGCCGTTCACTGCGCGGCGCCAAATTCCCCGACCAGGCGGCGGATCCGCTCATCGTCCATCCCGACATTCGCCGGATGCTGATGACCGTCCGGGTGTTCCAGGAAGGGGCGCGGGCGCTGGCGTACTGGGCCGGCTTGCAGGTGGACATCATTCGCAAGCATCCTGATCCGGAGACCCGGCGCAAGGCCGAAGATTTGCTGGGTCTGCTCACCCCGGTAATGAAAGCCTATTTCACCGACATGGGCTTCACGTCCGCCAATCTGTGTCTGCAATGCTTCGGCGGTCATGGTTACATCGCCCAGTGGGGGATGGAACAGTTTGTGCGCGACGCCCGCATCACTCAGATTTACGAAGGGGCCAACGGTATCCAGGCGCTGGATCTGATCGGCCGCAAGCTGCCCGCTAACAAGGGCCGGGCGATTCAGTTCTTTTTCGCGCTAGTCGGCGGGTTCTGCGAGAAGTATGAAGACAACGCCGCGCTGTCGCCGTTTGTGAAACCGCTGACCGAGGCGCTGGAGCGGCTGGTTGAAGCGACGCAGTGGCTGATGCAGCACGCCATTTCCAACCCGGACAATGGTGGCGCCGTGTCTATGGATTATCTGTATATGATGGCGCTGGTGACGCTGGGCTATCAGTGGGCGCAGGTGGCGCGGATTTGCGAAAATCAGCTCTCCAACCCGGATGATGACAGCTTCGACCGGCAGTTCTATCAAAACAAGCTGGTCTGCGCCGAGTTCTTTATGGAAAAAGTGCTGCCAGATACCTTGGCCCATCTGGCGAAGCTTCAGGCTGGCGCCGATTCACTGATGACTCTGCGAGCCGACGCCTTCTGATAGTTCAATTTCCAGCCGTTTCCCCCCGGCTGCCCCCCTGTTGCTGGTCTCGATAGATCAGCGGCGGGGGATTTTTTTGTCCATCAGGATCAAAGGTGATGATCCTGTTAAAATCCACCCTTATACCGGATGGAGGGCTAAAGCATGAGTAGCACGACCCTGGATGACGTATGGGCATTATTCCGCGAAGTGGCGGATGCACAGAAAGAAACCGACCGCAAGTTTCAGGAAACCGACCGCAAGTTTCAGGAAACCGCACGGCAAATTGAGGCCACCGACCGCCAGATCAAGCAGATCAGCAAAAAGATCGGCGATCTGGGCAATCGGCTGGGTGAATTTGTGGAAGGATTAGTCAAACCGGCGCTGGTGCGGCTGTTTCAGGCACGGGGCATTGCAGTCCATGAGGTGCATCCCGATGTGTCGGTCGATCGCCATAACGAAGGTATTCAGATCGATTTGCTGGTAGTCAACGACACCGAAGCAGTGCTGGTGGAAGTTAAAAGCAAACTGGCGCAAGCCGATGTGGATGAGCATCTGGAACGGCTGGCGAAATTCAAGCGAATGCTGCCGCGCTATGCTGGCGTGCGTGCTTTGGGCGCAGTCGCCGCGATGGTGGTTCCATCGGAAGTCGCTCGCTACGCCTACCGGCAAGGACTCTTCGTACTGGCGCAGACCGGTGAAAGCGTAGAGATTCTCAACGATGACCGTTTCCAGCCCAAGGCGTGGTAAAGAGAGACCGCGCTACAAGCCAAGCGGTCCATCACGGCCTGGCGGTTGCGCCACCGATTTTGTGAAAAACGCAGGAAAACCCCTTCGCCCGTGTATAATGGCGCGCTTTAAACCGGTCCTGAGCGACCGTCCCCGCACCGGTTTTAACCGTCAGCGCCAGCCTGGTTTTCTCAATTCGCCACGAGCGCGCCGCGGGGGCAAGGCCAGAACTCAATGAGGAATCCCCATGGAAAGCATCCTGAACATCCTGATCCCCACCGCCTCCGCCCAGGCTGCCGGCGCTCCCGGCGGCGAGATGGGTCTGTTGAACCTGCTGTTCCCCATCATTCTGATTGCCGCCTTCTACTTCCTGCTGATCCGCCCTCAGACCAAGCGCGCCAAGGAACACAAGCAAATGGTCGAATCGCTGAAGAAAGGCGATGAAGTCGTCAGTGGCGGCGGGATCCTGGGTAGAATCACCGAGATTGGTGAAAACTTCGTCCAATTGGAAATCGCCGAAGGCGTCCAGGTCCGCATCCAAAAGCAAGCGATCAGTACGTTGATGCCCAAGGGCGCTTACAAAGGTAATCTCTAATCGTTCTCATCACTCATCGCGCTACACGGGAACCGCCGCTTCATGGCTAATCCGTATACCCTCAATCAATACCCTTGGTGGAAATACCTGTTGATCGGCCTGGTCATGCTCTGGGGTTTGATCTTCGCCCTACCCAATCTGTTTGGCGAAGACCCGGCTGTGCAGATTTCCGGCGCCCGCGCCAATATCGCCATTGACTCGGCCTTCCAGACCCGGATCACCGGTCTGCTGGATGCGGAGCAATTGCCCCACAAGCGGGTAGAACTGGAAGAGGGCCGGGTGCTGATCCGTTTCCCCGACCCTGAAGGGCAACTCAAGGCTGCGGATATTCTCCGGGACCGGCTGGGCCGTGATTACATCGTCGCCCTCAATCTCGCTTCCTCTGCGCCTGGGTTTCTGCGGGCTATCGGCCTGAATCCCATGTATCTCGGCCTGGACCTGCGCGGCGGGGTGCATTTCCTGATGCAGGTGGACATGGACGCCACGATCAAGCAGATCGAAGAAAGCTATGTTGAGGAAATCCGCAATCAGTTGCGCGCTGAGAAAATCCTGTACAGCACGGTAGGCCGCATCGCCAGCGGCGGGATGCAGGTGGAGTTCAAGGACGAAGCCGAGCGTAATAAAGCCGCTCAGGCGCTGCGCAAAAACCTGTCGAATCTGCAACAGGACGAACCAGGGCCACTCAGTCTCCGGCTGACTCTGGGCGAACCGGAAATCCGCGAAAAGCGTGACTTCGCCCTGCAACAAAACATTACGACCCTGCGCAATCGGGTCAATGAACTGGGTGTCGCCGAGCCAATCATCCAGCAGCAGGGCAATGACCGCATCGTGGTGCAGCTCCCCGGCGTCCAGGACACCGCTCGAGCCAAGGAAATCCTCGGCGCGACTGCGACGCTGGAATTCCGGCTGGCCGATGAAGAAAACGACTGGTATCAGGCGGCGTCCACCAACCGCATCCCGCTGAACTCCCGGCTGTACAAGGATCGCGAAGGTCGTCCGGTGCTGCTGCAAAAGCGGGTGATGCTCACCGGCGATTCCATCGTCGACGCTTCCTCCGGCCTCGACTCGCAAACCAGCAGTCCAGCGGTGTATGTGACCCTCGACGGCAAGGGCGCCAAGCGCATGGAAGACGCCACCAAGGACAACATCGGCAAACGCATGGGCGTAGTGTTCATCGAGAATAAGACCGAAACCAAGCGGGTCGATGGTGAATTGAAGAAGACCGCCTTCACGGTCGAGGAAGTGATCAACGTCGCCACCATCCGCGACCGGCTGGGCCGACGCTTTCAGATCACCGGCCTGGACAGCACCCGCGAGGCCCGCGATCTGGCCCTGTTGCTGCGCGCCGGCGCACTGGCCAGCCCGATTGAGATCATCGAAGAACGCACGGTCGGCCCCAGCGCCGGCAAGGAAAACATCGCCCAGGGCTTCAACGCCGCCCTGCTTTCGCTGGTAGTGATCGCTGTGTTCATGATCTGGCGCTACAAAGCGTTCGGGGCCATCGCCAGCGCGGCGCTGGTCGCCAATGTCGTGCTGATCGTCGCGGCGCTGTCCATGCTCCAAGCCACCCTCACCTTGCCTGGCATCGCCGGCATCGTGCTGACCATGGGCATGGCGGTCGATGCCAACGTGCTGATCTATGAGCGCATTCGTGAAGAGTTGCGTAACGGCAACAGCCCGCAGGCGGCGATTCACGCCGGCTTCGACCGGGCCTTCGACACCATTCTCGACTCCAACCTGACTACGCTGATCGCCGCGATCATGCTGTTCGGCTTTGGCACCGGCCCGGTCAAGGGCTTTGCGGTCACCCTGAGCATCGGCATCCTGACCTCGATGTTCACCGCGGTCACCGGCTCGCGGGCATTGGTCAATCTCATCTACGGCGGCCGCAAGCTGCAAAAGCTGACCGTTTGAGGGCGGCGTGAATCATGGCTATGCGATTTTTTGATCTTTACCATACCAACATCGACTTTCTGCGCTGGCGCAAGCTGGCGATGGGCTGGTCCATCGCCGTGCTGCTGATTGCGGTCGGCTCACTGCTGATCCGGGGCATGAATCTGGGCCTGGATTTCACTGGTGGCACGGTGATCGAAGTGCAATACCCGGAACCGGCTGAAATCCCCAAGGTCCGCGAAACCTTGACCCAGGCTGGCTTTGGCGATGCCCAGACCCAGCACTTTGGCACCTCCCGCGACGTGCTGATTCGCATTCCGCCGCACGAACAGATTAACGCTGCGACCCTCAGCAACGAGGTGCTGCACGCCCTGCAAAGCGCGGAGGGCGGCGCTGGCGCAACCATGGCCCGGGCGGAATTTGTCGGACCTCAGGTCGGCCAGGAACTGGTGGAACAGGGCGGACTGGCGGCGCTGGGCGCGCTGCTGGGCATTCTGGTCTATGTCATGTTCCGTTTCGAATGGCGGCTGGCGGTCGGCACCATCGCCGCCACCGTCCACGATGTGGTGTTCACAGTCGGCTGGTTCTCACTGTTCCAGATCGAATTCGACCTGACGGTGTTGGCGGCGGTGCTGGCGGTAATCGGCTATTCGGTCAACGACACGGTAGTGGTGCTGGACCGCATCCGCGAAAACTTCCGCAAGCGCCGCAAGGGTTCGGTGCAGGAAATCATGAACCTGTCGATCAATGAGACGCTGGCCCGCACATTAATGACCAGTGTGGCGACCCTGTTGTCGGTGATTGTGCTGTATTTCCTTGGTGGCGCGGTCATGCGTGGCTTCTCCATCGCCATGATCGTCGGCATCGTGGTGGGCACCTACTCATCGATCTACATCGCCAGCGCTACAGCCCTCTATCTGGGCATCAGCCGTGAAGATTTACTGCCCCGCGCCAAGGAAACGGTGGACGAACGGCCCTGAAACCCACGGAGATCGACGTTTCGCACGCAGTTTGGGTGAATTTGGCCTAAAGTATCCCTCTGGATAATGAAGATTCTCATATCGTAGGAGGCCCGCATGGACATCAAAAAGGCGCTGGTAGTGGACGATTCCAAAGTCGCTCACCTGACCTTACGCAAGCTGCTGCTCGAACGCGGTATCGAGGTCGACTGGGTTGGGTCGGGCGAGGACTGCGTCAAATACCTGGAAGGAAAAAAGCCGGACGTCATCTTTATGGACGTGATGATGCCCGGCATGGACGGTTTTGAAACCAGCCGCACGATCACCAACCAACACCAGGGCGTTGCACCCATCATCATGTGTTCCGCCAACGCCACGGATGAGGACAAGCGGGATGCCCGGGACAGCGGCGCGGTCAGTTTCCTCTCGAAACCCTATACGCCGGATCAGCTCGATGTTGTCCTGCGCACCATCAGCGCGGGGACGGCGGCCATTTCCATGGAAGAACCGGTGGCCGTGGCTATTCCTATGCCGCGTGTCGTCGAAAAAGAGCCTCTGTCCATGGAACCCGCCAAACCGCCGACTGCTCCCGAAACTCCATCAGCTCCGACGAAACCAGCAGCGGCTGAAGCCGGACTCTCTGTCGCTGACATCGAGCAGATCGCTGAGCGCGCTGCCTGGGCGTCCGCCGAAAAGGTCGCCCGCGACATCATCCAGGAACTGGTGCCCAATCTGGCGCGGGAGGCGGCCACCCAGGCTGCGCGCAGCATCTCCGAGGATCTGGGCCGGCGGGCGGCGCATGCCGCAGTGCGCGCCGCCCAGGAAGCCGCCAAGCAGGTAGCGACGGAAATCGCCCGGGGTACTGCCGAACGCACGGCGCGCGCTGCGGCTCAGGAAAGCGCCCGGACGGTGGCCGAACAGACAGCTCGCGAGGTCAGCGAAGGGGTTTCGCAGCGCAACGTTGCGCGTGGTCTGGAAGTCAACCGGGACGAGCTGCTCAAGGAAACTGAAGATCAGGTCCGACGCCATAGCCAGGAAACATTGATCATGGCCACGGCTTCCCCGGAATTCAAGCAACAGGTCATGCAAATGGTTCGCTCCGGCATCCAGCCGATCATCGAAACCATCGCCCGGGAAACCTCTGAACGCTCCATTCAGCAGGCGGCGGCCAATCTCTCGGCGCAAGGCGGCGGACCCGCCGAGTCCCGCGCCACTGTAGCGCTGGTTGTCGGCATCATTGCCATTCTGGCTTCTTTGGCTGCTATCTTCGGCCCGATCCTCAAGCTGTTCTAACGCCCTGATCCCCCTGCCGCTAGGCGGGGGAACCTCCCTCCTTTGAACGCCGCCCTTCACCTCAAGCCGAATCACCAGGCTGTCCGCGCCTTTTTCCAGGAATTGACGACCCTGCAACATGCCCACGTCCACCATGAGGGCGCGGTGGCTCCGGTGTTTGCGGCGTTGTTGCGCGTTTGCGCCAGTCAGATGCCCGGTTGGAAATTGGTGGAGCAATACGCCATTCAGCGTGACGGACGGCGACCGATTCGCGTCGACGGGGTCATTCTGGATGGTTTTGAGTTGCGGTTGGGAATTTGGGAGGCCAAGGATCGGCAGGATGATCTAGGCAGGGAAATCACGCGGAAGTTTGCCGAAGGCTATCCCAAGGACAATATTCTGTTCCAAACACCGGATCGGCTGGTGTTGTGGCAAAACGGACGGGAAGTGTTTGCCGCGCCGATTGAGGAACACGCGCCAAAAGGGTTGATTGATGGGTTGCAGTTGTTTTTTGGTTATCAGCCACCCGCTTACGATCAATGGCAAACGGCGATTGCCGGATTCAAAGAGCGCGTTCAGGAGTTGGCCACCGCGCTGTTGAAAATCATCTCCGAGGAACGGCGCAATAATCTCCAGTTTGCAGCAGCCTTTGCAGCATTTTTCCAGGTGTGCCAGGATGCGATTAATCCTCAGTTATCCACAGCGGCAGTGGAGGAAATGTTGATTCAGCATTTATTGACGGAGCGGATTTTTCGCAAAGTCTTCAATCAGGCGGATTTCGTTAACCGGAACGTCATCGCCCATGAGATTGAGCAAGTGATTACCGCATTAACCTCTCGCTCATTTTCACGCGAGGAGTTTCTAAAGAAACTGGATTATTTTTATCACGCGATTGAGAGAACGGCAGCGTCGATTGACAATTATGCGGAGAAACAGAGTTTTCTGAATACGGTTTATGAGCAGTTTTTTCAGGGATTTGCGATTAAAACGGCGGATACCCACGGGATTATTTACACGCCGCAGCCGCTGGTAGATTTCATGGTGCGCTCGGTTGATCAGTTGCTCCAGCAGGAGTTTGGCTGTTCGCTCTCGGCGGAGGGCGTGCATATTCTCGATCCGTTTGTGGGTACGGGCAATTTCATGGTGCGGATTCTGCGGGAGTTAACGCCGGAGGCGATCCCAAGGAAATATGCCCATGAATTGCATTGCAACGAGATCATGCTGTTGCCGTACTACATCGCCAGCATGAACATCGAACACGCTTTTTTTGAAATCACCGGTGGTTATCAACCCTTTGGCGGGATTTGTCTGGTCGATACCTTTGAATTGGCGGAAGATCGGCAACATGCCTTTGGCTTTCTGAACCCGGAAAATACCGAGCGGGTGAATCGTCAGAAAGCTGCGCCGATTTTTGTCATTATTGGTAATCCACCCTATAACGCTGGGCAGGCGAATGAGAATGACAATAACAAGAATCGCAAATACCGGGTGGTGGATCGGTGGGTAGCGGAACGCTATGCGGCGGATTCCCAAGCGACCAATAAAAACGCCCTGAGTGATCCTTATGTGAAAGCCTTTGCCTGGGCGACGGAGCGGTTAAGACATCAACCGCAAGGCATTATCGCATTCGTCACTAATAATGGATTTCTGGACGGCATTGCTTTCGATGGAATGCGTCGGCAATTCGCTAAAGATTTTTCCAGCATCTACCTGCTGGATTTAGGCGGCAACGTCCGTAAGAATCCAAAAATTTCTGGTACGACGCATAATGTGTTCGGGATTCAAGTTGGTGTCTGCATTACTTTTCTGGTGAAAAGACCTGCTGCGGAACCTGCTCATTTTTACTATGCTCGCATCAATGAGTTTTGGCGCAAGGAGCAAAAATACAAATTTCTCGAACAGCACGATCATTATTTAACAGTCAATTGGCAGGAAATCACACCGAACAAAAACCATATCTGGCTAACTGATGGATTACAAAATGAATTTGAAGATTTCATTGCGTTAGGCAGTAAAGAGCAAAAAGCAATCGGTCAAGAAGCAGAAAGTGTAATATTTAAAACTTTCAGCAATGGCGTAAAAACTAACCGGGATATTTGGGTTTATAATTTCAGCATCAGTGAACTAACCGCAAATATTTGCAAGATGATAGAAGTTTATAATGATCACGTTTTAAAGTGGAACAGTTTGGCTGAAAAACAAAAAATTGACGACTTCGTTTCTTATGATGATAGTAAAATTAGCTGGAGTCGTGATCTTAAGCTCGATTTAGAGCGCTGCAAGTCCGCTCAATTCAGCAAAGAGAAAATTAGACTTTCTTTATATCGTCCATTTTCAATTAAGTATTTGTTTTTTGATAGAATAATGAATGAAGAAGTTTATGTTTTCCCTTCAATTTTCCCCAACGAACTATCGGAAAAAGAAAACAAGACTATTTGTTTAAGCGGCCTCGGTAGTAATAAGCCTTTTCATACTCTTGCAACAAATAAGATTCCGTGCCTGGACTCGCTGGAGAAAACCCAATGCTTCCCCTTCTACACC
>CAZDVY010000032.1:0-21647 GCA_964508935.1 uncultured Candidatus Competibacteraceae bacterium
TTTGAATGACCGTCTACTTCATCGGCGCCGGTCCCGGCGATCCTGAATTGATCACCGTCAAGGGCCAGCGGTTGATCCGCGAATGTCCGCTGGTGCTGTACGCTGGTTCACTGGTGCCGAAGGAAGTCATTCTGGCCGCCAATCCCACGGCGGAAATCGTCAACACCGCTGATCTGAGTCTGGATGACATCATTGCCCGCATTCGCGCCGCGCATGAGCAAGGGCGGGACGTAGCGCGGGTGCATACCGGCGATCCGGCGCTCTACGGGGCGATTGGCGAGCAGATGCGGGAACTGGAAAAGCTGGGCATTCCCTGCCAGGTCATTCCGGGCGTCACCGCCGCTTTTGCCGGAGCCGCGATGCTGCGCCGGGAACTGACCCTGCCGGAAATCAGCCAGACGATCATTCTCACCCGCCATGCCGGCAAAACACCGATGCCGGAAGGCGAAAGTCTGCCGGAACTGGCCCAACATCGGGCCACTATGGCGATCTATCTTAGTGTGGATAAACTGCGGGAAATTGTGGCGGAACTCACTCCCCATTACGGCGCGGACTGTCCCGTAGCGGTCTTGCACCGGGTGTCCTGGCCGGATCAGGATGGGGTGGTCGGCACGCTGGCCGATATTGCGGCGCAGGTCGAGGCCAGGGGTTTCACCCGCACCGCGCTGATTCTGGTGGGTCGAGTCCTTCAACCGGAGGGATTTCCGGCCTCCTATCTCTACAGCGCCGCCCATGCGGCATGGTATCGGCAGTATTCAAACGCAAGTTAATCGGGCGGTCAGTTTCAAGCGATTGGCAACTGACCACCCGTAACTTTACGCCTTGGCCTGGTCGAGCAGTTCTGAAACCAGTTCCGGCGGCAGTTTCAATTCCCTGGCCAGATCTTCCAGATAGGCGCGTTCCTGGTCGCTGTCGATATTGATCGTCAGCAAGGAGGTGAGATAGATCTCTGCTGCGGCTGCGGGTGAATCTGCGCCCGCAGCCACTTCCTTAACGTTTAACGGCTTGGCTAACTCATTCTTGACGAAATGTAACGCTTCAGGATCGAGATTGAGTTTTTGCAGATAAGCATCAATCCGGCTTTGCTCTTGTTCATCGATGTGCCCATCCGCCTTGGCGGCAGCCAGCATAGCCCGCAACAGCGCCAGGCTGCGTTGCTCCAGTTGCGGCCCGCTCAGGGTATTCGCCGCCGGCCCCGGATCGGCAGCGAGCGCTCCTTCTTTCTTGCCCTGCCAATCCTGAAAAGCCTTGTAGGCCAGCCCGCCCACCGCCGCCAGGCTGCCCAGTTTAACCGCCACGCCGGTCAGACCCCGTCCGGCGCTGGTGCCCAGCAGCAGCGCTGCGACGCCGGCAATGGCTGCGCCCTTGCCCATGCCCGACAACGCGGCATCACGTTGCGGTCCCTCGCTGGGGATGTTGAGTTTCTGCTCCGCCAGACTCTGGCCCTTGCTCGCCAACTCGCGGCCCGATTGCAATAGCTGATCAAACAGTGCGCGAACGTCCATTCTGATCCTCCTCGTTAATAATTGACTTCACTAGCCCGTGGGAAGCTCTAGGCTTCACTTTAAAAGTGTAATGCTAATCAGACAAAAAATCAGTGATTTCGGCAGCCAGGCGTTCAACTTCGGCAAACTCCCGATCCACCCTGGGCAACGCCGGGCGCTCCAGCAGGATGACCGGAAGATGCAGCCGCCGCGCCGCCGCCAGCTTGGCCTCGACCGCGCCGCCACCGCTGTTTTTGGCGATCAGTACGTCAATCTGGTAATCCCTGAGCAGCGCCAGTTCCTGCTCCAGCGCAAACGGCCCGGTCGCACAAAGCAGGGTCAACCGTGGTGAAGCCGGTGGTTCCGCCGCCAGACAACGCACCCACCAATGTTGTCCCGGCGGAATGTCCGCAATGTAGCGCAAGGGCTCCAGACCGATGGTGAAAAACGGTCGCTGGAATTCCCGCAGCGCCGCCCTGATTCCGGCCCAGTCTGTGACGGAACGCCAATCATCGCCTAGTGTTGGTTGCCAGGCAGGACGCCGGTAAGCCCAGAGTGAAATCCCGGTTAATCGTGCGGCCAAGGCGGCGTTACGGCTGATTTGCGCGGCGTAGGGATGGGTGGCGTCGATCAACAGATCAATATCCTGCTCACGCAAAAACGCTGCTAAGCCTTCTGCGCCGCCAAAGCCGCCTACGCGCACGGTGCAAGGTAAATCCGGGACACGTCCCTTGCCAGCCACGCTGTAGATCACCCGGTGAACCGGCGCTAAGGCTCGCGCCAGTTTCAACGCCTCGCCGACGCCGCCCAGGATCAGCAGGCGCATTCGGTGGAATTCCTTGGCCGCCGGCGCGAGTTCATTGTCCAAATCCGCCGAAAAATACCGCTCACTCCCCGCCGGCAAAACCAGCATGGCCGACCGGCTGGCCGTCACGGTCAATTGCCCACACTTCCACTGCGACCTCTGCCGGCACAATGGCCAGCGCCTGATCGCGGGCCATACGGCAAATCCGCTCGCCCAGCGGCAAACCTGCCGCCAGCAACAGCGCCTGCTGGCTGGTGTTGGCAGTACGCATGGTGGATTGCAATGCGGCGTCTGCGCCCAGCGCTGCTGCTTCCGCCGCCAACAACGTCAGGTCGATGCGGGAATGGTGGCTGTGCAAATCCAGATGGCCCGCCGCCAGTTTGCTGATCTTGCCGAAACCACCTGCCAGACTCAGTCGGGGAATCGGCATCCGGCGCAAATGCTTCAACACTGCCCCGGCGAAATCGCCCATTTCGATCAGCGCCATATCCGGCAAACCATAGTGAACCCGCATTAACCGCTCGCTGGCGGAACCGGTGCAGGCGGCGATATGGACTACGCCGTTAACGCGGGCGACGTCAATGGCCTGTTGAATGGAAGCGATATAGGCGGAACAGGAGAAGGGCCGGACAATGCCGGTCGTGCCGAGAATGGATAAACCGCCGACGATGCCCAAGCGAGGATTCAGCGTTTTCCGCGCCAGCTCCACGCCGTTTTCAACGCCAATCGTCACCGCAAAACCACCGCGATAATCTGCCGCAACCGCTTGTTGCGCTAAATGTTCCGTGATCATCCGGCGCGGGGTGGGATTGATCGCCGGTTCGCCGACCGGAATCGGCAGACCGGGCAACGTCACTGTTCCAACGCCCGGCCCGGCATGAAAACGCATACCCGGCGTTGCGCTCAACGCAACCCGGGCGAAAACCAGCGCGCCGTGGGTCACGTCGGGATCATCGCCGGCATCCTTAATCGTCGCCGCTTCCGCCCCGGTTTCCGTCAATCGACAGTACGCCAGAGAAAAGCGCGCCGATTGACCACGCGGCAAGGTGATGTCAATGGAATCTGTCGCAATGCCCGTTAACAACCGGCGGGCCGCTGCGAGACTGGTCGCCGTGGCGCACGCGCCGGTCGTATAGCCATAGCGCAGAGGTTGTTGAGTTTCAGGAGTTTCGGGGCGCATGACACAAGGTTAAAGGCAAACGGCAAAAGGTCAAAGGCTTTCAACCCGAGCCTTTTCCCTTTAACCTTTCCCCTCATGACCTCTGCAACCTGTCCCGCTCTGCTGCTCAGCGCCCCGGCCTCCGGTCAGGGCAAAACCACTGTCACCGCCGGTCTGGCGCGCTGCCATCGCAACCAGGGCCGCACAGTGCAGGTATTCAAAACCGGCCCGGATTTTCTCGATCCGATGATTCTGGAGCGCGCCTCCGGTCGTCCGGTCTATCAACTCGATCTGTGGATGGTCGGCGAACGCGATTGCCAGGCCCTGCTCTATCAGGCCGCACAGGACGCCGATTTAATCCTCATTGAAGGCGTCATGGGCCTGTTCGATGGAACGCCCTCCAGCGCTGATCTCGCCGCCCACTTTGGCATCCCAGTGCTGGCGCTGATCAACGCCCACGCCATGGCCCAGACTTTCGGCGCGGTCGCTTACGGACTGGCGCATTATCGCCCCGGTCTGCCCTTCGCCGGGGTGCTGGCCAACCGGGTTGCAGGACCCGGTCATGCGGAACTACTCGCCGAAAGCCTCCCGCCGGAGATTCACAATTACGGCTGGCTGCCGCGTGATGGTGAAATCACCCTGCCTGACCGGCATCTCGGTTTGGTGCAGGCCGCGGAAATTGCTGATTTGGAAAAGCGGCTGGAGGCGGTCGCGGTGCGTATCGCGCAAACTGGCCTCGCCGAATTGCCGCCGCCGGTTACCTTCCCGGCGGTGACCGTGGAACCGCTTCCACCACTGCTCAAAGGTGTTCGTATTGGCATCGCCCGCGACCTCGCCTTCGCCTTTGTCTATCCGGCCAATCTGGACACTCTGCGGGCACTGGGCGCGGAACTGATCTTTTTCTCCCCGCTGACGGATACTAAATTACCGGACGTGGACGCGGTTTATCTGCCCGGCGGCTACCCGGAACTGCATTTGGATACGTTGGCCGGCAATGAAACCCTGCGGGTGGCTTTGCGCCGGCATCATGCCGCTGGCAAACCGCTTTACGCGGAATGCGGCGGTCTGCTTTACACCCTGGAATCGCTGGCGGACAAAACCGGTCATCGGGCGCCGATGCTCGGTCTGCTGTCGGGCCATGCCGCGCTGCAGTCCCGGCTGGCGGGATTGGGGATGCAGTCGGTGGCGTTGCCAGAGGGTGAGTTGCGCGGGCATACCTTTCATCACTCCAAGCTGGAAACGCCGCTGACGCCGCTGGCGCACGGTTGCCGCCAGCGAGATGGTCAGCCCGGTGAAGCCGTGTATCGGATCGGGCGACTGACCGCTTCCTATCTGCATTTGTATTTCGCCAGCAACCCGGCAGCGGCGGCGCAGTTGTTTATTTAGCGGTTTCAGGCGACATCAAACCGGTCGAAGGTCATGGTGAACTGGCCGCGCCCGTGCGTCATGCCGCGCAGATCGGTGATATAGCCCAGCAGCCGATCCAGCGCACAATCACAGTGAATCATCGTCATCTCGCCCAGGGTGGTCGTGTCCCGGATCACTGCCCGACGGGCTTGCAAATCGCCCATGACTGCGCCCACATCACTTTCGGGAACCACCACTTCGGTCGTCATGATGGGCCGCAGAACCAGCCCGCCGGCCCGCAGCAGCGCCTTGCGGACCGCCTCCGCGACGGCAATGCGCAGGGCCGGCGGGCTGGACAGCGCGCCGAACCATTCGATTTCCAGCACCCGCACTGTCAAGTCCTGCAAAGGTGCGCCGGTCGCCGGGCCATTGGCCAGTACATCCCCGGCTCCGCCCGCCACGGCTTCCTGCTGCGATAAAGACAGTTCAATACCCGCTGGACGGATCTGCGGCTCCGCGATGATGGTTACTCCCGCCCCGCGTGGCAATGGCTCCACTGCTGCCTTTGCCCGCGCTTTCATCTCCAGCTTCTTGCCATCCGGCTGTTCGATCAGCCGATGGAACAGGTGATCGGCCTCGGCAGAACGCTCGATAGTCTCGCGGGTCACCACATCGGGCTGGCCAACCCGGATATGCAGGTTGAATTCCCGCTGCAACCGTTCCCCGGCAATCTGCAAATGCAGTTCGCCCATGCCGCGCAGCACGCGCTGGCCGGTCTCCCGGTCTTCCTCGACGCGCAGGGTCGGATCTTCCTGCTGCAACTTGTCCAGGGCTTCCAGCAACTTCTCTTCATCCCCGCTGAACTGCGGCTCAATCGCCAGCCCCAGCACCGGTTCGCGGGTTTCAATTCGCTCCAGCCAGAGCGGATGACCAGGGGCACACAAGGTATCCCCTGTCGTCGCCCAGCGCAGGCCGGCCATAAGGACGATCTGCCCGGCCGTTGCAGCTTCCAGCCGGGTCCGGTGATGGGCGTCCACCTCGAACAACCGCGCCACCCGCTCCTGACGCAAAATTCCCTGCGGGCCAGGAATGGCGACTTCATCGCCCGGCTTCAGCGTCCCGCGATACAGCCGGGCGAAAACATGGCGACGGCCTTCCCACATCTGCACCTTGAAGGCCAGCGCCGCCAGAGGACCGGACGCTTCCATCGCGACGGCTTCCTCACCGCCATCCGGGCGCTGCGCCCGACTGGGCGGACGCTCATTCGGTGACGGCAACAGCCGCACCACGCTGTCCAGGACCGGCTGCACCCCCTGATTCCGCAACGCGCTGCCGGCGAAACAGGGATAAACCCGCCCGGCCAGCGTTGCCTGCCGCAGCGCCGCCCAGACCGCTTCCGGCTCCGGTTCCTCCTCAGCCAACACTACTTCCGCCAACGCCTCGTCCGTTTCCGCCGCCGCCAGCAGCAAGTTCTCCCGCCAGAGCCGCATCCGCTCCCAGGTCGCTGCATCGCAGGGCGTGACTGCAACCTGCTCGCCGCGTTCGCCGGCAAAGCGCCAGCGGGTTTTGTCGATCAGGTGAATCACCGTACCGTCATAATCGGGCAAGGGCGCAGTCACCGCGACCGGCTCTGCGCCCAACTGCTTCTGCACTGTCGCCAGCGCCCGTCCGAAATCGGCGCCGGGCCGATCCAGCTTGTTGATAAAAAACAGGGTCGGCAACCGGAATTTGGTGCGTTGCCGCCAAACCGTCTCGGTCTGCGGCTCCACGCCGCGCACGCCGTCCAGTACGATCACACAGCCGTCCAGCACGCGCATCGACCGTTCGACTTCAATCGTGAAATCGACATGGCCCGGGGTGTCGATGAGTTGAATCAGATGTTCACGCCAGGGCAAGCGGGTCACGGCGGCGGTGATGGTGATGCCGTGTTGCTGTTCCTCCGCCATATAGTCCATGTGGGCCGCGCCCTCGTGGACTTCGCCGATCTTGTGGGAAACGCCAGCGTAATACAGCATCCGCTCGGTCAGGGTGGTCTTGCCGGCATCGACGTGCGCGGCGATGCCGATATTACGCACTCGCGCAAGGTCCGAAGCTTGGGACATGGGTGTTCTCGTTTAGAAAATCCGGCGACATTCCAGATAAAACCGTTTCTCATCCGCTTCGCCCATCGAAAAGGTCTTGCGCGGCAAAGCACCGTCGTGGATGACCGTGCGGAAAAAGTCGTTCTTATCCAGCGTGGACAGATAAAAGCCGATATGGCCGGGTTGTGCGCCGAGTTGCTCCAGCGCGTCTTCGCCATGGATATAGTCGATCCGGGCGCTGGATTGCCGGGGCAAATAGTCATCGAGAAACGCTTGCAAACTGGCAACTGGCAACGTCAGGCGCGGGTGCTCGATGCTCAGTACACCATAACGACCACCGCTGACAAAGGCGATGATATGCCGGTTGGGCAGCTCTTGCAGTTCCCGCCAGGCCAGCCGCGCCGCTGACCATGACGGGTAATCCAGTACCGTCAGCGCCGAACCCTGCATTGCGCAGAAGGCCGCCATCCCGGCTAACAGATGATCGGTGTCAACGCCAAATGCCACCCGGTGGATGGCTTCGAACTCCAGCCCATCGTCGTGCAGATTCACCAGTTCCACCAGCGCATGACGGGCCGGATGGTTCATGATCGCAGCGGGATTGGACGCAGCGCGCTTGAGATTCTCCCAGATGATTTTGGCGGTAGCAAAAGAGTGGTTGCCGTCGCCCATGGCGTAGAGCAGCACCGGTTCATCGGTGACGCCATACCGGGCGTTGAACGTGGCCGGATCCGCCAGCCGGCTCAACTGTTCCACTACCCACTGGATCAGCAACGGGTGATCCAGCCGCCAGCCGCGCACCCGGCCGCTGTTTGGCATCAGCGGAACGTTATACAGCGGCTCCAGGGGTTCGGCGAACAGTGGGTCAATGACCATGCGCTGCGGATCGTCAATCAGCACCATGACATGCGGCAGTTCCAGCGGCGCTTGTTCGCGCACCCGAACCCGGGGTGGCAGCCGTTCCATGATGGTGCCTTCGGTAGGTCGAATCAACGTCTTCGCGCCAGGATTAAAATCGTAATGCTCCAAATCCAGAGCTGCGATCAAGCCCCGCCGGATTCGACCGCGCGCTGTGGTCCGCTCTACCAGGATCAGCCCCGGTGGTTGCGGCTCCAGCAGACCTTCGGCCAGATAACGGTGCATCGTTTCCTGAATGGCGGTGATGCGTTGCGCCTCATCCGCCGCCCCCAGATAGACTTCCGGCAGCATCAGCCGCAAGGTCGATGGCGCATCGCCGACCAGCGTTTCCACCTGCGCCCAGTAATCCGGTTGCGAGGTGTATTGATCGCAGGCGACTACTGCCCACTTGGTCCGGTCGATACCTGACCGGGGCAGCAAAAGCGTCGGAACCTGTAGACCGATGGGTGTGAAATTCATGGACAATGTAGCTCCCTTGATGATGGGCTGCAGCCTGATATTCGGCGACAAAGTTTATGCAAGCTTAGCAAATGGACTCTGGTGAACAAACGACCCTGAGCAAGGTTCCTTATTGCGGGGTATCATAGCGGCTATCCCGAACGCATCCTGAGGACGCCCGTCCATGCGCAAACTGATGACCCTTCTGGTAACCATCCTCGTCGTCCTGGTGCTGATGGCTGGCGGTATCTGGGGCTATTTGTGGTACAGCACACAGCAGCAAGTCGAACAACTGATCGCCGCCGCCAAGCCTTTTGCGGAAATCAGCCATGGCGGTATCGACATCTCACCGTCCGGTTCGGCCGGCGTCAGGCAGATCAAGATCATTCCCCACTTCGTCAGCGATGTCATTTCCATCGGCGCCATCCACCTCAATGCGCCGAACATCCTGGCGTTGCTCAACATCCGCCGGCAACTCAGCCAGGGTCAACTACCCGAAGCGCTGTCCCTGACGATTCGCGGGCTTGATCTGCCATTGCACGGCGGCATCATGGGCGCCAAGCCACCCTCACCCCATGAGCGGATGCCGTTCGACGATCTGGAAACGCTGGGTTGCGGGCCGATCATTCATTTCAGCGGTAGCGAATGGCAGGAGATGGGCTATGACCGCTTCATCAGCAATATGGAAGTCGGCTACCGTCTCAATGCCCACCGGATGGAGATACGCATCAGCAACAACACCCGCGATTGGGCGATGCTGAACCTGGACATTGGCTTTGCCCTGACCAAAGCCCCGACTACCGTGATGGAACTGGCTCAATCCCTTACGCCGAAACTCGCCAGTCTGGATGCCATTCTCCAGGACGACGGCTACAATACCCGCCGCAATAACTATTGCGCCGCCAAGGCCGGTAAGCCGATTAACGAGTACATCGCTGATCATGTGCGGCTGGTGGTCGAGCGGTTGCGCGCCAACGGCGTCAACCCTGGACCCGGGCTGATCGCCGCTTATCAGCGCTATCTGACCGAGGACGGTTCACTGACCCTGACAGCTCGCCCGCCGACGCCCATTGATCCGAGTGAACTCCAGTTCTATAAAGCCGAAGATGTAGTCAAGCTGGCCGGACTGACCGTTAAGGTCAATGATCAGCCCATCAGCGATCTCAGTGTAGACTGGAACGCCGCTCAAGTGGCAAAAGCACTGGGCATTGGCGTGCAGCGCACGTCGCAAGAGGAAGAAACCAGGGCAACCATCGCACCGATCACCCCCAAACCGATTGTCAAACAGTCTTTTCACCCGATCGCCATCAGTGATCTAGGCCAACATCTCGGCAAGATCGCCAAACTGAAAACCAGCACCGGCGCTAATTATCAAGGGAAACTCGAAACTATCGCCGAAGGCGTCGTCAGAATCACCATCCGCAAGGCCGGCGGTACGGCAACCCTGTCCCTGCGCAGTGAAGAAATTACCCAGGTGCAGGTGCTTTATTAAGCGAACGGATCCCGCAACACGATGGTATCGATCCGATCCGGCCCGGTAGAAATCAGATCAATCGGCGCATCGGCTAATTCTTCCATGCGCCGCAGATACGCCCGGGCATTGGCGGGCAAATTTTCATAGTGCTGTACTCCAACCGTGGAATCTGTCCAGCCGGGCATCTCTTCATAAATTGGCTCACAAGCCGCCAATGCCTCAGCGCCCAGCGGCGCGCTGTCCAATTTTTTCGATGCGCACTGATAGCCCACGCAGATCCGAACGCACTCCAACCCGTCCAGTACATCCAGTTTGGTGACGCACAATCCCGACACGCTGTTATTTAAAATAGAACGGCGTAACGCGACCGCATCGAACCAGCCGCAGCGCCGCCGCCGGCCCGTCGTCGAACCGAATTCATGCCCGCGCTCGGCCAGATATTCACCGGTTTCATCAAACAACTCGGTTGGGAACGGTCCGCCGCCAACCCGGGTAGCATAGGCCTTGGTAATACCCAGCACATAGTTCAGATAGCGCGGCCCCAGCCCGGTGCCGGTCGCCGCGCCGCCCGCCGTGGTGTTGGAAGAAGTCACATAGGGATAGGTGCCGTGGTCGATATCCAGCAACGCGCCCTGCGCCCCTTCAAACAACACGTTATCGCCGTGCCGCTGATGCGCGTCCAGCAACCCCGTGACATCCGCCGTCAGGGGACGCAACCGCTCGGCCATGATCAACGTCTCGTTTAGCACCTTTTCAACATCGACTGGCGCAGTCTGAAAATAGTGTTGCAACACGAAGTTGTGGAAATCCAGTGCCTCGCTCAACTTGGCGGCGAAACGCTCCGGATGGCTCAGATCGCCCAGCCGCACCGCCCGCCGCGCGACCTTGTCTTCGTAAGCCGGACCGATGCCGCGTCCGGTTGTGCCAATGGCCCGGTCACCACGCGCTTTCTCACGAGCCTGATCCAGGGCAATGTGATAAGGCAAGATCAGCGGGCAGGCTTCGCTGACCCGCAACCGCGTCATCACCGCCACGCCCTGCTGCTCCAGCCGGTCGATCTCGGTCAGTAACGCCGCCGGCGACAGCACCACGCCATTGCCGATCAGACAGGCAACGTCTTCGCGCAAGATGCCGGAGGGAATCAGATGCAGCACGGTCTTTTGGCCGTTGATCACCAGCGTATGACCGGCGTTGTGGCCTCCCTGAAACCGCACGACTGCCGAGGCATTTTCGGTGAGCAGATCAACCACCTTGCCCTTGCCCTCATCACCCCACTGCGCGCCAATGACGACTACATTTTTGCCCATATCAGATTCCTGTATGATTTGCTGAATTCGGCAACGGGATCACCATCCACTGCCCGGCCTGTTGCACCAGCTCCCGGTCGCATCTCAAAGCGTGCGGCTCCATGTCTGCGCCCGGCAGCGCCCGAATCACCCGTTCGCCCTGGCGGCGCAACCAGGCTACCTGTTCCTCCAACCCCGCATCGCCGACTGGTGGAGCATAAATGCCGGCAGCCGCAACCTCTGCCGATGCGCCCAACCATAACAAGGTCGCCAGGTCCGCGCTAAATCCGGTCGCCGGCCTGGCTCGGCCGAATACTTGGCCAATTTCGTCATACCGCCCGCCTTGCGCCACGGCGACACCTTGGCCCGGCGTATACGCGGAAAACAGGATACCCGTGTGATAGTGATAGCCGCGCAATTCCGCCAGATCGACGTGGATCGGCAAGTTCGGCCATTGCTGGCGCAACGCTCCGACCAGCCGCCGGAGCATCATCAACGCCTCGCGCACTCCTGCGCTACACATTGCCAGTCGCGCCTCCGCCTCATCCAGCGTTTCTGGCCCGCCATTCAAGGTCGCCAGCGTCTGGAGCCACTCGCGGCATGGCGTCATTAGCGGCCATTCAGCCAAATGTTGCTGAATTTCCGGCAGGGCCTTGCGCTGCAACGCTTCAAATAGCGTGCTCTCCTGTTCCGCGTTCAACCCCGCTTGGCTCACCAGTTCGCGGAATACCGCGACATGGCCCAAATCCAGATGCACCTCGCCAATACCGGCGGTTCGCAGGGTTTCCAACATCAGCATCAGCACTTCCAGATCGCTTTCGTAGCCGCGATGACCGTACAGCTCGACGCCCGCCTGATAGGGACTGCGGGAGCCGCCAAAGCCATCAGCACGGGTGCGCAGCACGGTCCCCATGTAGCACAGCCGCACCGGCCCATGGCGCTTGAGCCGATGGGCGTCAATCCGCGCTGCCTGCGGGGTCATATCCGCGCGCACGCCCATCATTCGCCCGCTTAACTGATCGGTCAGCTTGAAGGTTTGCAACTCCAGGTCGTCGCCCGCCCCGGTCAGCGATTCCAGAAATTCGATGAGCGGCGGAATGATTAACTCGTAACCCCAACTTTCATAAAGATCAAGCAGTTGGCGACGCAACCCTTCCAGCCGACTTGCAGCGGGCGGCAGGATTTCTTCGATGCCTTCCGGTAATAACCAGCGGTCTTCAGGAATGATCATGGAGCAGAAGGGAAAATGGGCAGGTTGGGTTTTATCCAGGAAGCGGCGGTGGATCGGGCTTCAGCCTGATGGGTTAACTCAGCGGAAGAAATACAGGACGACTAGGCCGAGTCCCATGCTGGCTAGCCCGGCCAGCCGCAACACCCGATCTTCCAGTTGGATCATGCGGTGGAGGGTCTGGCGAAAGGAACCTGGGCTGAGAAACGGCAGGATACCTTCCAGCACCAGCATCAGACCAAACGCCGCCAACAGTTCATTCCACATGGCGGCGTCCGGTCCTCAGCACAACGCCGTCATTACAGCGACGGATCACAGTCATCATTGTGCAGGCTGCGGTATTTCACTGGATGGCGCTGGACTGAGTTGCGGCGTTTGCTCATTGGATAGCGCTGGGTTAGGTTGCGGTGTTTCACTGGATGGCGCTGGACTGAGTTGCGGCGGTGCGGCGCTAGATTGCGACTGGTTGAAATAGCGGAAGAATTGTGAATCCGGCTGTAGAACCAGTAGATCATCCCGACTGCTGAAGCTCTGCCGATAGGCGTTCAGGCTGCGATGGAAGCGATAGAAATCCTGATCCTTGCCATAGGCCTGTGCGTAGATATCCGCCGCCTGGCCGTCGCCTTCGCCGCGCTGGCGCTCGGCGTCGCGGTAGGCCTCAGCCAGGATCACCGTACCCTGCCGGTCGGCGTCGGCGCGAATCCGTTCCGCTGCTTCCGCCCCGCGTGAACGGAAATCCTTGGCCACCCGCAACCGTTCAGCCTTCATCCGGCTAAACACCGAGTTGCTGACATCCGGCGGTAAGTCGATGCGCTTGATTCGCACATCGACTGCAGCGATGCCCAAGTGGGTCGCTTGTTCCCGAAGCAGGCGGCTTAGCGTTTCCATAATCTGCACCCGGTCGCCGGACACCACTTCCTGAATGGAGCGTTTGCTGAACTCGCTGCGCAGACTGTCCTTGACGATCTGATCCAGCCGGACATTGGCCTGGGTCGAATCGCCACCGACCGTGGTGTAAAACTTCCGTACATCTTCCACGCGCCACATGGCGAAGGCGTCGACGATCACGTTTTTCTTTTCCGCCGTCAGAAACCGTTCCGGCTCGGTGTCCAGGGTCTGCAATCGCCGGTCGAACTTGCGGACGTTATTGATCAATGGCCATTTCCAGTGCAAGCCCGGCTTATAGTTGTCCTGAACAATTTCGCCCAATTGAAAACGAATGGCCGTCTGGGTTTCGTCCACGGTGAACAGCGACATCGCCAGCACCGCCACTAACGCGCCCAAGATTCCCAGCAGGGTATTACGGGACATCAGCAATTGTGACCGGGCCATCAGCGTACCTCCCGACTACGATTCAAATCACGCAGGCGCGTAGCGGCCGCACTGCCATCCATCGATGTCGATGAGGAGGCTGGCAACGCCTCCAGCGAGTTGCTCGCGGCGCGTCCTTCACTCACGCCAGGCGATGTTTCGCCGGATTTCAGCAACCGATCCAGCGGCAGATACAACAAGTTATTGGTTCCAGTTACATCCACCAAGACTTTGCTTACCTGCGACAGCACCGTTTCCAGCGTTTCCAGATAGAGACGCTCACGGGTCACTTCCGGCGCCCGGCCATACGCCGCCAGCAACTGCTCAAAGCGGCTGGCCTCACCCTGGGCCTGAGCGATGACCTGTTCCTTATAAGCCGATGCTTCCTGCAACCGTCGTGCGGCCTGACCGCGCGCCCGTGGGATGACTTCGTTGGAGTAGGCTTCCGCTTCATTCTTCAAACGCTGTTCGTCTTCACGCGCCTTGATGGCGTCGGCGAAGGCGTCCTGGACTTCTTCTGGCGGCTGGGCGTCCTGCAAAACCACAGTGATGATTTGCAAGCCGGCGCCGTAACTGTCCAGAATGTTCTGGCTCAAGGCGCGGGTATCAGCGACGATGTCACTGCGGCCTTCGGTCAACACAAAGTCCATGGTGCTTTTACCGATGGTTTCACGAGTGGCGCTCTCCACGACCTGTACCAGGACGCTTTCCGGGTCGAGAACATTGAACAGGTAAGCGCGGGGATCCTTGATCTGGTATTGCACCGCCAGCCGCACGTCCACGATGTTCTCATCCTGGGTCAGCATGAGGGCTTCTTTCGGTACGGAGCGAATCGCCGGTTGCCGACCACCGCCGGCGCCGGAGCGATAGCCGATTTCCCGGAAGCGCCGCTGTTCGACATTGACGATTTCCACCCGATCAATGGGAAAAATCCGTAAGTGTGGGCCGGGCAAGGTGGTTTCCAGATAACGACCGAACCGCAACACCACCCCGCGTTCGCCTTCATTGACGATGTAGATACTGGCGATCAGCCAGCCGATCACTGCGATGATCCCAACGATCAGGCCGATACCGGCTAATCCAGAACCGCCAGAACCTGATGCGCCAGCGCCGCCGCCACTATTGCCACCGCCGCGCCGACCACCTATCAGGTTGTTGAAGCGATCTGACAGTTTACGCACCACTTCATCCAGATCAGGCGGGCCCTGATCGCGACCGCCTCCGCTCCAAGGATCGCGGTTACCGCCTCCCGGTTCATTCCAGGCCATGTCGTACCTCAAAGTTCGTGTCATACGATTCAAACCATCAGGATTTCAAATCCCGAACGCACCCACTCCGCCCGTAAACCATCCCGGCGACAAAGCAACTCGACATTGCCGCGCGAGGTGCGCACTTCAATCAACCATTCACCCGAGGGGGCCATTTGTTCGGTGATCACAGCGCCCAGATGAAACAGACGGGCACGCAAACGGGTCGCTGAGGGCGGTAAACACAGCCAGCCCTGCACCGTTCCACCGCGCAACCGCTCAGCGAGCGCAGTCGATAGGAGATTGAGTCCCGTACCGGTCGCTGCTGACAACCAGACCGCTCGCACCTCACCCTGGCTGTCCCGGTCCAGGCGCGATGGTTCGCTGCCCAGATCGATTTTGTTGAAGACCTGCAATCGTGGAACGTCGGCTGCGCCGATTTCCGCCAAAACCGCCTCGACCTGGGCAATCACCCCGTCCCGGTCAGGATGATGGGCATCGATGACATGCAGCAACAGGCTAGATTCGCAGGTCTCTCGCAGGGTCGAGCGAAACGCCGCCACCAATTCATGCGGCAGGCGACTGATAAAACCCACCGTATCCGCGAGGATGACTGGCTCGGCTCCCGGCAATTCCAGACGCCGCAGGGTGGGGTCCAAAGTGGCGAATAGCTGATCCGCCGCGTAAACCTGTGCCTGGGTCAGGGCATTGAACAGGGTTGATTTACCGGCGTTCGTGTAACCCACCAGCGAGACGGTGGGCAGATCCGCCTTCCGCCGGGCCTTGCGTCCCTGTTCGCGCTGCCGGTCCACCCGGTTCAGCCGCAGGCGAATTTGCCGGATGCGATCGGCCAGCAGTCGCCGGTCGGTTTCCAACTGGGTTTCGCCGGGGCCGCGCAGACCGATGCCGCCGCGCTGCCGCTCCAGATGCGTCCAGCCGCGCACCAGCCGGGTGGACAAGTGCCGCAGTTGCGCCAGTTCCACTTGCAGTTTACCTTCGAAGCTGCGGGCGCGCTGGGCGAAGATATCCAGAATCAACCCGGTGCGATCCACGACCCGGCATTGCAGCAACGCTTCCAGGTTGCGCTCCTGGCTGGGCGACAGCGCATGATCGAAAATGACCAGTTTCGCTTCGCCCTGTTGCGCTGCTTCGCGAATCTCCCCGGCCTTGCCGCTGCCGACGAACAGGCGCGGGTCTGGTGCAGACCGGCGTCCGGTAATGAACGCCATGCACTCAGCGCCCGCCGAGGCCGCCAACTCCCGAAACTCAGTGGAATCCTGGGTTTCTTCGGCTCCATCCAACGTGAGGCGCACCAAAACAGCGCGCTCACCGCCGCGCGGACGCTCGAACAAACTGCCCTCCGCGTTCCAGCAGGCCCCGATGGTCAGAGCGGCTCACCGCCATTGGTTTCATCCGTCGCCAGATTCAACCGCACGTTGCGCACCGGCACGACCGTGGAAATGGCGTGCTTGTAGATCATCTGACTGACGCTATTCTTGAGCAGCACGACAAATTGATCGAAAGATTCGATCTGGCCCTGCAGCTTGATGCCGTTCACCAGATAGACCGAAACGGGAATCCGCTCCTTACGCAGCGCGTTCAGGAACGGTTCCTGGAGAGAATGACCTTTTGCCATTGCTACGCTCCCTTGTTGTTATGTTTCAATCCGCGCCCGCCAGTGACAACGGGCGAAAGTTATCAGAAAGTCGCAGGATGTTAAGCACAAGGCGTGCCTGATTCTCAAAATCCTCAACCAGCGGGCATTCATCACATTTCGATGATGTATTATCCGTAGGAATCCCAAATTCCGGCGGAATACCGCCAGCCCCCAATAGCACCCTAAAGCTGGCGAATATTAGCACAGCCACCGCGTCATGTCGGGAAAAACCCGGCTTCACGCAACGGGGCTGTCAGTCGCTCCCACCTATCAGGCGCAGTGCTGTCCAGCCAGAAGGCGCCGGATTCTGACCGCAGCCAGGTGAGTTGTCGCTTGGCGAATTGTCGAGTGGCTGCGATTCCTCGTTCAACCATCGTTGGATAATCCGGATCGCCGTCCAGATAGTCCCAAACCTGCCGGTAGCCCACGGCCCGCATGGCGGGTTTATTCCGGTCGAGATCGCTTCTGGCCCGCAGACGCTCCACTTCAGCGACAAAACCCTGCTCCAGCATTGCCCGAAACCGCTGAGCAATCCGCTCATGCAATATCCGCCGCTCAACCGGCGCCATGATCAGCTTGATGATCCGAAACGGTAATAATTCGTTATGCGAACCGTCCCAAAGTTCCGTTAACGGTTGACCGGTCAGCTTATACACTTCCAGCGCCCGCTGAATGCGCTGCGCATCATGAGGGTGAATGCGCGCCGCCGCTCCGGGATCAACCTGCGCCAGCCGGCTGTGTAGCGCCGCGCTGCCCTGTTCGGCCATGTCCGCCGCCAGATGGGCGCGCACGGTCGGATCAGCAGCAGGCAGTTCCGCCAGGCCCCGCTCCAGCGCCCTGAAATAGAGCATCGTCCCGCCCACTAAGAGCGGAAAACGCCCAGCCGCTTGAATGGCAGCGATTTCTCGCAGGGCATCGCTGCGAAACTGACCGGCGGAATAGGCCTCGGCGGGATCAAGAAGGTCGATCAATCGATGTGGGGCGATGCGCAAGGTCTCAGCGTCAGGCTTGGCCGTACCGATGTCCATCCCCTGATAGACCAGCGCCGAATCGACGCTGATGATTTCGAAAGGCAGCCGTTGCGCCAATTCCACTGCCAGTGCGGTTTTGCCGGAAGCGGTCGGCCCCATCAGAAACAGTACTGGCGGGCGGGGATCGGCGTGGGTCATCAAGGGGTCAGCGCCCGCGCCGAAACAGGCGATCCAGTTCATCCAGAGTCAACTGAACCCAGGTAGGCCGGCCATGATTGCACTGGCCGCTGCGATCCGTGTGTTCCATATCGCGCAACAGGGCGTTCATTTCCAGCAGATTGAGCGGCCGGTGGGCGCGCACCGCTTCATGACAGGCCAAACTGGCCAGCAGGGCTAGAATGACTGTTTCCGTCCGGTCACTGGTCTCGTGCGCCGCCAAGTCGGCCAGCATGTCGCGCACCAGTCCCACAATATTCGACCCGGCCAGCAAAGCCGGAATTTGCCGCACCGCCACCGTGTCCGGTCCCAGCATCGTCAGTTCCAGTCCGGCTTTGGCAAACAATGCGCCATGCTCTTCAACTTGCCGTTGCTCCGGCGAACTGACTGTAAAGGTCACCGGCGTCAACAGCGTCTGGGTTTGAATCGCGCCTTCGATGAGCGCAGTTTTCAGTCGTTCATACAGGATGCGTTCGTGGGCGGCGTGCATATCCACCACCACCAATCCAACCTCATTTTCCGCAACAACATAAACGCCATGCAGTTGTCCCAACGCATACCCCAACGGCGGCGCTTCCGCGACGGTTTCGGCAGGCGTGTTGGCCATCACCGATTCGGCAGGCGTATGAAGTTGACCATAGGTCGTCATGCGTTCGGCTACCTGGCTGGGCGCTGGCGACCTCGCCATGCTGGCTGACCATAACCGCTCGCTGGCCTGGGGCGGCGGAGCCGTTCCCGGGCGCACGCCTGCCAAGACAGTCTGCACCATGCGACGGATGAAGTCGTGAATCGCCGACGCTTCACGGAACCGTACCTCATGTTTAGCGGGATGCGCGTTGACATCCACCATCGCGGGATCGAGTTCCAGATAAAGCACCGCCGCCGGTTGGCGATCCTGATAGAGGATGTCCTGATAAGCCTGCCGCAGCGCATGAGTGATAATCCGGTCGCGCACCGGTCGACTGTTGACGAAAAAGTATTGCAGATCCGCCTGAGCACGGGACACCGCCGGCAAACCCAGCCAACCCCAAAGCCGCAACCCGTTCTCACTTCGATCAAAAAAGACGCTGGAGGCGACGAATTCCTGGTTGCACAGCTCCGCGACCCGTCGCGCCCAATCCTCCTGAGTCGTGGCCGGTTCCAGATTCAAGATCGGCTTCTGGCGATGCCATAAGCTGAATCCGACTTCGAACCGACTCAACGCCAGTCGGCGGAGGTTGTCCTCAATGTGGCCGAATTCGGTGCGCTCGCTGCGCAAAAACTTGCGGCGGGCCGGCACGTTATAAAACAGGTCGCGTACTTCAACCGTACTGCCCAGCGGATGCGGGGCGGGCGTCGGCTCCTCCATCGCCTTGCCGCCAGCACCACTGATCCGCCAGCCGGTCTCCTGCCCTGCCGTGCGGGAGGTCAGGGTCAGCCGTGATACCGAGGCAATGCTGGGCAGTGCTTCACCGCGAAAGCCGAGGCTGGCGACCTGTTGGAGATCGTCAAAACTGGCGATTTTGCTGGTGGCGTGGCGGGCGAGCGCTAACACCAGCTCATCGGGCGGGATGCCGGAACCGTCATCGTGCACCCGAATCAGCCGGACGCCACCCTGCTCCACTTCAACGGTGATGCGGGTTGCACCGGCGTCCAGGCTGTTTTCCAGCAATTCCTTAACCGCCGAGGCGGGGCGTTCAACCACCTCGCCAGCGGCGATTTGGCTGATCAGTTGGGGCGGCAGGCGGCGGATCTTCAACAAGTGAACGAAAGGCTATTTAATGGTCTTCTGTAGCACGTCCAGGACCTGCTGGGCGCCTGCCGAATTGTCAGGCCGGTCGTTAATATCACGGACCACCACCAGAGTTTGCGTCCCCTGCCCGGACAGCCGGACTCGATAGCGGGTGCCCTGCGGCGGCGCTTCCGGCTTGCTGCGCCAGAACGCCATTTTGGCGAGCCAGCCTTCATCACCGGACTTCTGACCTTCCAGTTCGGGATCGCGGTACTCGACCACATACAAACCCTGGCCGCGATTCTGCTCTTCCACCGCGTAGTTGCTGCCGTCCAGCGCCAATCCTACCAGTCGCCAAGCACGGGAATAGTCTTCGCTGATGAACAGTCGATTCTCGCCGCTTTCCTCAACCCGCCGGACACGCGGCCCGGCAGGCGCTGCGCCAGTCTTGGCCTGCTGGACCTCGGCGCGTTTCTCCGAAGCGCCCAGATAGACGGTCAGCCGGTTCAGCATTTCCGCTTCGAGTTCCGGACTGGGCGGTCGTCGCTGCCACGTATAGGTGCTGGTGGTGCTGGCCCCGGAACCGCCGATCGCCACTTCCTCGACGCCATAATGGGTCATGTAGACCTCAGTATTCCGGCCATCGGCGCTGCGCTCCAGCCGGGTGCGGAACTTGTCGCGGGTCGGCGCGGAGTACAGTACGTCCAGATATTTCTTCAACAGGCTACGAACGCCATCTTCAGGAATGTCAGCGCGATTTTCCACCCAGTCGGTTTCCATGATGCCGATGGTCGGATCGTCGCGTTTCAGGGCAAAACCGGTACTGGTCCAGAATTCCCGCACCTTGGGCCAGACTTGATCGGCGGGCGCATTAATGACCAGCCAGCGCTGATTGCCATCCTGTTGCACCGTGATGCCTGGCTGCGGCGGCAAGACCGCTTCGGCCTGTTTCGCCTGCGGTTGTGGTCCGCCGCGTTCCTTGGCGTAAGCAGACAGGCTGGCTGAACCGGACGGATTGATCTCCGGCACCATCAGGGTGTCGTCAATCGTCGACGCGGTCAGGTCGGGGGGAATTTCCAGTGGTTGCGAAATCGTACTTTGCCGGTAATCTGGTCGCCGATCCGGTAGCAGGGTATCGAAGCTCTTGGAGCAGCCCGACAGCGCAATCGCCGCTGCAGCGAACAGCGCGGTCATGCGCCATGGAAAATGCGATATTGGCGTCGTCATGGGATTAGAGGACTCCAGCCTGTTGCATCGCCGCTCGCACCGCCGGCTGGAATTGTTCGGACAGCGGCGTCAGGGGCAGGCGGATTCCGGGGGGAATCAGGCCCAGTTGGCCAACCGCCCACTTGACCGGGATGGGATTGGATTCGAGGAAGAGCGCCTTGTGCAATCCGGCCACTTGACGATTGATCGCCTCAGTACGGGTACGATCGCCGGCCAGGGCAGCGGCGCACATCTCATGCATCAGACGCGGTGCGACGTTGGCGGTCACGGAAATATTCCCCTTGGCGCCGCTCAGTATCGCTTCGGCGGCAACGCCATCATCGCCGCTGTAGACATCCAGCCGATCGCCACAGCGGCGCACCAGTTCCTGGATGCGTTCCAGGGTACTGGCTTCCTTGATGCCGATGATATTGGGCGTATCGGCCAGCCGCTCGACGGTGTCCGGCTGCATGTCGCAGGCGGTGCGGCCCGGCACGTTATAGAGAATCTGCGGGATCGGCACGCGATCAGCGATCAATTTATAGTGGCGGTACAATCCTTCCTGGGTCGGCTTGTTGTAGTAAGGGGTGACCAGCAGGCAAGCGTCCGCGCCGGCTTCCATGGCTCTTTGGGTCAGGTGCAGGGCCTCACGGGTGGAGTTGGCGCCGGTGCCGGCGATGACGGGAATCCGCCGCCTGACCAGTTCCACCACCTTAGCCACCACAGTGATATGTTCTTCAAAATCCAGGGTGGCCGATTCGCCCGTGGTGCCAACGGCGATGAGGGCGTCGGTCCCGTTCTCGATATGGAACTCCACCAACCGCGCCAGCGCCGCGAAATCCAGCGCCCCATCCGCCTCCATTGGCGTCACCACCGCCACCATACTGCCACGAAACATACTCTTCTACTCCCGATGAACCCGCAATCGTTGCATGGTACGGATCGCAGGCCAGCTTGACAAGCGCCGACCCGGACGCGATGGCTCGCCCCCCTCCATCGTATCTAAGAAGCTGTCTAAGAACCCCTCTCCCGAGGGGAGAGGGGAGTTTTTAGACAGTCTCTAAGCGCCTTTCAAGCCGGCAAAGATCTCATCTATCAGTTCACAGTT
>CAZDVY010000033.1:0-3187 GCA_964508935.1 uncultured Candidatus Competibacteraceae bacterium
CCCGGCTTGGCTAAAGCCGCTCTGGCCGGCAAGGTCGATGGCCGGCTGGTCGATGTCTCGCACGTTCTCAGCCAAGACGTGAATCTGGCGATTATTACCGGGCGTGACCCGGAAGGGCTGGACATCCTCCGTCATTCCACCGCCCACCTGTTAGCCCACGCCGTCAAACAACTCTATCCGACCGCGCAAGTCACCATCGGCCCGATCATCGACAACGGCTTTTACTACGACTTCGCCTTCGAGCGTCCCTTCACCCCGGATGACCTGGAACGGATTCAGACGCGCATGGAGGAATTGGCGGGGCGGGACATTCCCATCAGTCGTTCAGAAATGCCGCGTGACGCCGCTGTGGCGTTCTTCCGTCAGATCGGCGAGGAGTACAAGGCGCAGATCATCGCGGACATTCCGGCGGATCAAGTGATTTCGCTCTATCGGCAGGACGATTTCATTGATCTATGTCGCGGCCCGCACGTTCCGTCCACCGGCCAGCTCAAAGCCTTCAAGCTGATGAAAGTGGCCGGCGCCTATTGGCGCGGCGATTCCCGCAACGAGATGCTGCAACGCATCTATGGCACCGCCTGGACCGATCAGAAAGCGCTGAAAGCCTATTTGCACCGGCTGGAAGAAGCGGAAAAACGCGACCATCGCAAGGTCGGCAAGGCCCTTGATCTGTTCCATGTCCAGGAAGAAGCGCCGGGCATGGCGTTCTGGCACGACCGGGGCTGGCGGATTTACATCGAGGTGCAGAACTACATCCGCCAGAAGCTACGCGAGCGCGGCTATCAGGAAGTGCACACGCCGCAGATCATCGACCGCAGCCTGTGGGAGCGCTCCGGGCACTGGGAAAAATTCCGCGCCGACATGTTCACCACCGCTTCGGAAAACCGCGATTACGCGGTGAAGCCGATGAACTGTCCCGGCCACATCCAGATTTTCAACCAGGGACTGAAGAGCTACCGCGACCTACCGCTGCGTCTGGCCGAATTCGGCTCCTGCCACCGCAATGAACCGTCCGGCACTCTGCACGGACTGATGCGCGTGCGCAATTTCGTCCAGGATGACGCGCACATCTTCTGCACTGAAGAGCAAATTCAGCCGGAAGTCAGCGCGTTCATGGACCTGTTATTTCAGGTCTACGCTGATTTTGGCTTCAACGCAGTGCAACTGGCCCTGGCCACCCGTCCCGAAAAGCGGGTGGGCAGCGATGACGTTTGGGACAAAGCGGAACAAGCCCTGGAACTGGCGCTGAACCGCACCGGACAACCATGGACGCTGAAGCCCGGCGAAGGCGCGTTTTACGGCCCGAAAATCGAATTCGTCCTGCGCGACTGCCTGGATCGGCTCTGGCAATGCGGCACCATTCAGGTCGATTTCTCCATGCCGGGTCGGCTCGACGCCTATTACATCGCCGAAGACGGCAGCAAGCGGGTTCCGGTCATGCTGCATCGCGCCATTCTCGGTTCGCTGGAGCGGTTTATCGGTATCCTGATCGAACAATACGCCGGGGCGCTGCCGGCCTGGCTGGCCCCGGTGCAGGCGGTGGTGCTGAACATCACCGATCATCAGGCCGACTATGGGTTGCAGGTCGAAAAAGCCCTGATGCAACAAGGCTTCCGCGTCCTGTCTGACTTGAGAAACGAAAAAATCGGCTTTAAAATCCGCGAGCATACCTTGCAGCGCATTCCTTACCTGCTGGTCGTCGGCGACCGGGAGATGGAAACGGAAACCCTGGCGGTGCGCACCCGTGCCGGTCAAGACCTGGGCGGCATGAATCTGCCGGCGTTCGTAGAGTTGCTGCAAGCCGACATCGCCCGCCGCGGGCGCACCGAATAATCACTGGAGGATTGCAACATCGCTGCGAATAATGAGCTTCGGCTCAACGAAGAGATCACTGGGCGCGAAGTACGCCTGATCGATCAGGACGGCGAGCAGGCCGGAGTAGTGCTGCTGGCGCACGCCCGGCGGATGGCCGAGGAAGCCGAGCTGGATTTGGTGGAAATCTCCCCGAACGCCAAACCGCCGGTCTGCCGGATCATGGACTACGGCAAATACCGGTTCGAGCAGGCCAAGAAACAAAGCGAAGCCCGGAAGAAGCAAAAGCAAATCCAGGTCAAGGAAATCAAGTTTCGTCCAGGCACGGACGAAGGAGATTACCAGGTCAAACTACGCAACCTGGTGCGTTTCCTCAGCGAAGGCGACAAAGCCAAAATCACCTTACGGTTCCGGGGCCGGGAAATGGCCCACCAGGAACTGGGCGTCGGCCTTCTCAAGCGCGTTGAAGACGATCTCGCCCCCTACGGCGTGGTGGAGCAACGGCCCAGAATGGAAGGGCGGCAGATGGTCATGACCATCGCGCCGGTCAAAAAGAAGTAATTCTTCCCGCCATCCCTGATCCTTTTCGCTACCGGCGCCTGTTGTGGCCGATTGTCGAATTTACCTTTAAAAATCGCGGAGTCATGTAATGCCCAAGATGAAAAGCAATCGCGGCGCAGCCAAGCGCTTCAGCCGCACCGGGTCTGGCCAGTTCAAGTGTTCCCACTCGCATCTGCGCCACATCCTGACCAAGAAAAGCTCCAAACGGAAACGCCAGTTGCGCGGTACGACGCTCGTTGCCGCGGTGGACACTCCGGCAGTGCGCCGGATGCTGCCCTACGTTTGATGCGCCCGGATCGGAGAACCTGAGTCATGTCACGAGTCAAACGCGGCGTTACCGCTCACGCCCGCCACAAGAAAGTCCTGGACCAAGCCAAAGGCTATTACGGCGCTCGCAGCAAGGTCTATCGGGTCGCCAAGCAGGCCGTCATCAAGGCCGGTCAATACGCCTACCGCGACCGCCGCCAGAAAAAGCGCGAATTCCGCGCGCTGTGGATCGTCCGCATCAACGCCGGCGCCCATGAAAACGGCCTGTCCTACAGCCGGTTCATCAACGGCCTGAAGAAAGCCGCCATCGAAGTGGACCGCAAGGTACTGGCCGATCTGGCGGTGTTCGACAAGCCGGCGTTCGCCGAACTGGCCAACCGCGCCAAGGCTGCCCTCGGCAGCGCCTGAAGACTGCGGCAGCGTAAAGCAGGGAAAGGGCGCGATCCTTTCCCTTTTTTTATTCACTCTCCAGGAGACCCGCCCGCGTGGACGCATTGCCCGACTTGTTGCAAACCGCCCAGGCCGCCATCGCCGGAGCCGACCATCT
>CAZDVY010000033.1:3287-21186 GCA_964508935.1 uncultured Candidatus Competibacteraceae bacterium
GCAAGAAAGGTCTGTTGACCGAGCAGCTGAAAGCCCTGGGCCAACTGCCCCCGGAGGAACGGCGTCAGACCGGTCAGGCGATCAACGAAGCCAAGCAGGCCCTGGAAACCGCCCTTGCCGCCCGCAAGATCGCTTTGGAAGCGGCGGCGCTGGATGTGCGCCTGTCCAGCGAAGCCATCGATGTCACCCTGCCGGGGCGCGGTCAACGGCCCGGCGGCTACCATCCGGTCAGTCGCACCCTGGCGCGCATCGAGGCGCTGTTCGCCCGCATCGGCTTCACCGTCGCCGAAGGGCCGGAAGTCGAAGACGATTTCCGCAACTTCGAGGCGCTCAACATTCCGCCGCACCATCCAGCGCGGGCGATGCATGACACTTTCTATTTCGATGCGCATACCCTGCTGCGCACCCACACCTCGCCGGTGCAGATTCGGGTGATGGAGCAGCAAGCGCCGCCGATCCGCATCATCGCTCCCGGTCGGGTTTACCGCTGCGATTCCGACGTGACCCACAGCCCGATGTTCCACCAGGTCGAGGGCCTGCTGGTCGATGAAGACGTCAGCTTCGCTGATTTAAAGGGCGTACTCGATGACTTTCTGCGCACCTTCTTTGAGCGCGATCTGGCGGTGCGCTTCCGTCCCTCCTATTTCCCGTTCACCGAACCGTCGGCGGAAGTGGACATCCAGTGCGTGATTTGCGGCGGTGACGGCTGCCGGGTGTGCAAGCACAGCGGCTGGCTGGAAGTGCTGGGCTGCGGGATGGTGCATCCGGCGGTGTTTGAAAAAGTCGGCATCGACAGCGAACGCTACACCGGCTACGCCTTTGGCATGGGCGTCGAGCGCCTGACCATGCTGCGCTACGGCGTCAATGACCTGCGCCTGTTCTTCGACAACGATCTGCGCTTTCTCCGGCAGTTTCAGTAAGGCGAATTCCCATGAAAGTCAGCGAACAATGGCTGCGGGACTGGGTCGACCTCCCGCTCTCTGGCAATGCACTGGCTGCGCAACTGACCATGGCCGGTCTGGAAGTGGATCACATGGAACCGGCAGCGCCGCCTTTTGCAAACGTCGTCGTAGGTCGGGTTACGGCTTTAATTCAGCATCCCGACGCCGACCGGCTGCGGGTAGCGACGGTGGACATCGGCCAGGTGGAGCCGCTGCAAATTGTCTGCGGCGCGCCGAATGTCGCGGTCGGGATGTACGCCCCGACGGCGCTGATCGGCGCGGTGTTGCCGGGTGGGTTGACCATCAAGAAATCCAAACTGCGCGGCGTCGAATCGCAGGGCATGTTGTGTTCCGCCAAGGAACTGGGCCTGGCGGAAAGTTCGGATGGGTTATTACCATTGCCTGCCAACAGCCGGCCTGGTCAAGACGTGCGCGACCTGCTGGGACTGGACGATATGCTCATCGAGATCGAACTGACGCCCAATCGCGGCGACTGCCTGGGCATGGAAGGCGTGGCCCGCGAAGTGGCGGCGCTCAATCGTTGCGAATTCCGGCCCCGGCCTGCCGACCCGGTTCCGGCGACCCTCGACGACGTATTTCCGGTGGCGCTGCTTGATCCCGCCGACTGCCCGCGCTATGTCGGGCGGGTGATTCGCGGGGTCAATCCGGCTGCGGAAACGCCGCTGTGGATGAAAGAGCGGCTGCGTCGGGCCGGCGCGCGCAGTCTGGGACCGCTGGTGGATGTGACCAACTATGTGATGCTGGAGCTCGGCCAACCGATGCATGCCTTCGATCTGGGTCGATTGACCGACGGCATCGAAGTGCGCCGCGCCCGACCCGGTGACCGGCTGGAATTGCTCAACGGCGCGATCATCGAGCCGGATGCAGAAACCTTGCTGATCGCCGATCATCACGGCCCGCTGGCGCTGGCAGGCATCATGGGTGGCGAGATCAGTTCCTGCACCGCCACCACCCGCGACGTGTTTCTGGAAAGCGCCTTTTTTGCCCCTGCCAGCATCGCGGGTCGCGCCCGCCGCTATGGCTTGCAGACCGATTCCTCGTATCGCTTCGAGCGCGGCGTGGATTCCCAATTGCAACGCCGTGCCGCCGAACGCGCCACCCGGTTGCTGATCGACATGGCCGGCGGTCAGCCGGGACCGATCATCGAAGCGGTTTCGCTGGAGAATCTGCCGGCGGAACCGGCCATTCGCCTGCGTCCGGAGCGGCTCCAAAAGCTGCTCGGCATGGTGATCCCGGTCGCCCAAGTCGAGGATATCCTGCGGCGGTTGGGCATGGCGGTGTCCATTGAGGTAGATCATTGGCTGGTAATTCCGCCCAGCAGCCGCTTTGACATCGCCTTGGAAGTCGATTTGATCGAAGAAATCATCCGCGTCTACGGTTATGACCAGGCGCCGAGCGCCCGACCGCTGGCCCGGTTGGAAATGTTGCCGCAACCGGAAGGCTGGGTCGGGCTGGAGCGACTCCGGGAAACGCTGGTGCAGCGTGGTTTTCAAGAGACTATCACCTATAGTTTCGTGGACCCGGATTTTCAGCGGCGACTTGATCCGGAACGGAAACCGCTGGCTCTGGCCAATCCGATTTCCGCCGATCTGGCGGTGATGCGCACCAGCCTGTGGCCTGGCTTGCTCAAGGCGCTGATCCATAACCAGAAGCGGCAGCAAATGCGGGTGAGGTTGTTTGAACACGGTCTGAATTTCATCCTGGAAGACGATGTTTTGCGACAGGAGGCGTATCTCGGCGGCGTGATCGCTGGATCAGCGTTGCCGGAACAATGGGGCGTTCCGGCGCGCCCAGCGGATTTCTTCGATCTCAAGGCCGATGTCGAGGCGTTGCTGGCCCTGACCGGTGAACCGGAGGCGTTCGCCTTCGTGGCTGCCGCCCATCCAGCACTGCACCCGGGACAGAGCGCTCGCATCGATCGATCTGGCAAACCGGCTGGGTGGTTAGGCGCACTGCATCCCCGGATGGGGCGTGAGTTGGATGTAGAAGGCGATGCCTTCATGTTTGAAGTGCGGCTGGCGGACGTGCAGCCATCGCAGTTACCAGTGTTTGGGGCCTTGTCCCGATTCCCGGCCAGCCGTCGTGATTTGGCGATCGTGGTCGATGAGCATGTGACCGCCCAGGCTGTGCAGGAGGTGATTCGTCAACACGGTGGCGATTTGCTGCGCGAAGTCTGGCTGTTTGATGTCTATCGGGGCAAGGGAATCGCCGAAGGGCGGAAAAGTTTGGCTTTTGGGTTGAATTTACAGGATTTTTCGCGCAATCTTACCGATCATGTAGTTGAGGAAGCCGTGTCCGGCATTCTGGCGGGACTGGCGGAACAGTTTGGCGCAACGCTTAGGATTTAGAGCAATGGCACTGACAAAAGCCGATATGGCGGAACGATTGTTTGAGGAACTGGGTATCAATAAGCGCGAAGCCAAGGAATTGGTGGAAATCTTCTTCGAGGAGATTCGCAGCGCCCTGGAGCGAGGGTATCAGGTCAAATTGTCCGGGTTCGGTAATTTTGACCTGCGCGACAAGAACCAGCGACCAGGCCGCAATCCTAAAACCGGGGAGGAAATCCCGATCACGGCGCGGCGCGTAGTGACTTTCCGGCCTGGGCAGAAGCTCAAGGCCCGAGTGGATCGGTTCAAAGGCGATGCGTAGTTTACGAACGCTTGGCAAGCCGGGCGGATTGCATTAAAATTCGCCTTCTTTCCGTCAGCGGGAAATCTGCCCCGCTGTCAATCACGGGGCGTAGCGCAGCCTGGTAGCGCACCTGCATGGGGTGCAGGTGGTCGGAGGTTCAAATCCTCTCGCCCCGACCAATTAAAACAAGGGGTTAGACAAACTGTCTGGCCTCTTTTTTTATGACTAACTGGAAATAATGTTTCTGCCCCCACACTGCCCCCCACAGGAAACAAACCTTGGTGTCTTGAAGTATAGCGATCCAGCCCTTTTAAGGTGGCAACGTAGAATCAATGGGTTACAACTAAATTTAGCCTAAAATTGCGCAAAGCACCAAAAATAACTCTAAAAATATCAGTTAGTTGAAAAAGCACCTTAAAAGGGCTGGTATAGCGATCCTATGCAAGTTGTGGGATTTCTACTCGCGCGCCACCTCCTGGGCCAATTTGCTGCTCACCTGCTTGGTAAATCCTCCCCCCGAGCGTTGATAGACGTGCGCGCCACTTCGCCGTAGGGCGTCTGGTAGCACTTCGGTTGCTAGCCCTGGGTGCGCCAGATTTCCGGACCGATCCAGATCGGACTCCCGTCGGTATCGAAGTACCTGAGCGCCTCGCGACTGGCGATACACTCGGCTTCGTTCAAGGCTTCCTGAATCTGCTCTTCCGTATCCAGCATCGAGCGACTCAGTTCTACCGTCAGCTCGATCTTGACCCGGCTCCCCTTCACCTCAATCAACGCGGCCGACATGGTTGGCTCCCCATTCGGTCAGCAATCAAGGATTTTTCAATACGGACTAGATAAGTCGTTTTTGGGCTTATAAACTGCTGCTAGACGTTCATGATCTCAAGCGTCTTATTTCGATTTTCGCAGTCAGTAAAAGCTGCGTTTTCGAAATTGTAGACTGCATCTCGCTTATCGCCGCGAGGGAAGTGCTCCGTCTTCCCTCCAAGATTGTCAATCAGCCAGTGCAACAGTTCGTGTAGCATCAGCATCTCCAGCGCGTTGCGGAAATCCTGACGCAGCGGCGATCTTTCAAAGTTCCTCACAATTCGCTGGTTAACAACGATAACTTTATGCGTCTTGTTGTAGATAGCAGCGGCATTATTGAGACGATCGACCCATATAGGTGGGTCCATTGGCCACATAAAACCAATCACAATCTTGGCTGCTACGGCAGCAACTGGTTTCACGGGGCCACTTGACACTTGGTCAAGTGCGGTTTGACGGAAAGGCTTCCCAATTGCAACTTGGCTAATGGCTCTCGGTAGATGCTCACGCAGAAATTTCTCGAACTCCGACCACGTTTCAGTGTTATCGTCATGCCACTTCATGAGATCACCTTATTCAGGGCGTTGGTGTATAAATAGATTGAGAAGCATATCTCTGTCTTTGACTCCGGTTTGTTCAGGACAGAGGACAGAGTGGTGTGACTTCTATATGATTCATTAGACGGCGACTTCCCACCGGGTTTCCTTGATTTGCACCACCCCTTGCCGATCGCCTCATAAATCAAGATACCGGGAATTGCTGGTACCTAACCGTGTTGGGTCGCATCACTCCCGAATTGCCCTGCGAAGCTGTCCTAGGCCCGGACGAATGGCGGGCCGTCTACGCCGCGATTCACCGTCAGCCCCCGTCGGTCACCCCGCCCCTGCTGCCGGCCATGCTCGGTTGGATCGCCCGCCTCGGCGGCCGCTTGGGCCGTAAGTGTGGTGAGCCTCCCGGCCCCCAAACCCTCTGGATCAGCTTGCAGCGCGCCCGCGACCTCGCCTGGGAAATGCAACTGATCTCTGATCTCCATCCCCAATCAATCGGTTAGAGATTTGTGGAATGGACTGCCTCCAACCCCCCGCTCAGCCACGTTGACCCACACGGAATCAGGTCGAGTTCGGTTCGATGCGTGCCCACTTTCGCCCGGCTTGGCGGTAGGATCGCGCAGCCGTTCCCGCACGGTGTGGAACGGCTGGCCGGACGAGGGGGAGCGTTGCTACTAAGGCGCGTCTTTCTTGGGTTGTTTGGCCTGTGCAGCCATCTTGTTTAGATCCTCAACCGACATCTTGTCGTCGTAAATCCCAGCGCCAACCTGGATATCCGGTTTGAAGGATACCTCGGCGCTGTGAACGTAGGAGATCTTGCGCGACGCCTTGGCTTCGCCGGGCTTCGGCCACCAGTATTCGACCCAGCCGCCGTCCTTATTCGCACCGGCCTTGCACATATCCTGGAACAGCAGATGATCCTTGTCGTCCTTCATCTGCAAGATCGGTTTGCCGACCATATCAGGCCGCAACGGATGGCCCAGCATCACATTGTCGCGGCAACTGTAAACGAACACGTAGCTGTCCTTCCAGACCCAACGGGCATCCTTGTTGTTGTTGAAGTCAGAGAAGCCCGCCAGACCTTTGGCGTTCAGATACTGAACGGCTTCATTAACCTTGGTGACGACTTCATCGGGAGTCGCAGCATTGGGGTCATCGGCGGCTAGCGCCGGCGTAACGCCCAGAATCAGGGCCAAACTGGTGAAAAGCGCGGTTTTGTGCATGGTTGGGATCTTCCAGAATTCGGTGGTGGGTAGGGAGCGAAAGATCGCGCTCAGGCAACCCAGGGTTTGCCGGCGGGCAGGATTTCCTTCCCGTAAATCTCGTTGAGGATGATGCGCGCCATCATGTACCAGGCTGCCAGCGCGCAGACCATGAGTTCGTAGCCGGCTACCACGGTCAGGCTGGGATAGCCGAAGTGCGCCAGATCGAGCAGGATGAAGCCGATCAACAGGGTAGTGAAGGTGAAGGCCATCGCGCCGTGAATGCGCAGCGAGCCGACCCAAAGGATTGCGGTGAACAGGGTCCAGGCGATCAGGAACCAGCCGACATCTTCAGTGCCGGCCTTGAATACGTCGAATTTGTTGCCCAGCAACATGAAGCACAGGGCAATCCAGAAGGCGCCATAGGAGGTGAAAGCGCAGTAGCCGAAGTTATTACCCGTCTTCATTTCCTGCAAGCCGGCAATCAGCTGGGCCGTTCCCCCGAACATCAATCCCAGCCAGACCACCGGGCCGATGCTGGGCATCCAGCCGACGTTGTGGAATTGTAGGACCAGGGTCGTTAAGCCAAAACCGGCCAGACCTACGACTGCCGGATTGCCAAGTTTTTGTTCTGACATTGTTTCTCAACCTCATTGATGAAAATTTTTAGGCTTGCGGGGCGCTATGGCCATTCTTGGGAAGAGGCAGCGCTCGAAGCAGCCCATAGCGAATATAGAAGAGATTTGTCGGATTTGAAGCAGAAAATCGCTCTTTTGGACAAATAGGAATCAAGCCCCCCGGGCTGCCCGCTTGCGGTCGTGTTCCAGCAACAGTTTCTTGCGCAGGCGGATGGATTTTGGGGTGACTTCGACGAGTTCATCATCGTCGATGAATTCCAGCGCCTGTTCCAGACTCAGCCGCACCGGCGGGGTTAACAGGATATTTTCATCAGAGCCGGCGGCGCGGATATTGGTCAGTTGCTTGGCCTTGAGGGGGTTGACCACCAGATCGTTATCGCGGGAATGAATGCCGACGATCATGCCTTCGTAGACCTCATCGCCAGGACCGACCATCATCCGCCCGCGTTCTTGAAGATTGAACAGGGCGTAGGCCAGCGCCTTGCCAGTGGCGTTGGCGATCAGGACACCGTTCAGCCGCGCGCCGATGGCGCCTTTTTTGACCGGCCCGTAGCGGTCGAAGACGTGGTAGATCAGGCCGGTTCCCGATGTCGTGGTCAAGAATTCGGTTTGAAAGCCGATCAGGCCCCGAGCAGGAATGAGATAGTCGAGTCGTACCCGGCCCTTGCCGTCGGGCTGCATATCCAGCAGATCGCCGCGCCGCTCGCCGAGCTTTTCCATGATCGCGCCCTGGTGTTGCTCTTCCACGTCCACGGTGAGTTGTTCGTAGGGTTCGCACGGTTCGCCGTCGATTTCGCGGACGATAACTTCCGGACGGGAGACCGCCAGTTCGTAGCCCTCGCGGCGCATGTTCTCAATCAGGATCGACAGATGCAGTTCGCCACGCCCGGAGACCTTGAATTTGTCGGGATCCTCGCTGTCCTCGATACGCAGCGCCACGTTGTGGATCAACTCCCGTTGCAACCGCTCGCGCAGTTGACGGCTGGTGACATATTTACCTTCACGGCCCGCAAACGGCGAGGTGTTGACCTGGAAGGTCATGCTCATGGTCGGCTCGTCGACCTTCAGGGGCGGCAGCGGCTCGACTGCGTTGGGATCGCAGATGACATCGGAAATGCCCAGCCCGTCGATGCCGGTGAAGGCGATGATGTCGCCGGCGGAGGCTTCCGGGAATTCGATGCGCTCGATGCCCTGAAAGCCGAGGATTTGCAGCACGCGACCGTTGCGGCGATTGCCATGCCGATCCAGGATCACCACCGGGGTGTTGGTTTTCACCGTGCCCCGGCGAATGCGGCCAATGCCGATGACCCCGACATAGCTGTTGTAGTCCAGCGAGCTGACTTGCAGTTGAAACGGCCCTTCCGGGTCCACCTCTGGCGGGGAGACATGTTCCACGATGGTTTCGAACAGCGGGTCCATGTTGCCGGAGCGCACGCTTTCGTCGAGTCCTGCGTAGCCGTGCAGCGCCGAGGCGTAGATCACCGGGAAATCCAGTTGTTCATCGGTCGCGCCCAGTCGGTCGAACAGATCGAACGTGCGGTCCAGCACCCAATGGGCGCGGGAACCGGGCCGATCCACCTTGTTGATGACCACAATCGGTTTGAAACCCATAGCGAAGGCTTTTTGGGTAACGAAGCGGGTTTGCGGCATCGGCCCGTCTACGGCATCGACCAGCAGCAGCACCGAATCGACCATCGACAAAACCCGCTCGACTTCGCCGCCGAAATCGGCATGGCCGGGCGTGTCGACGATGTTGATCCGGTAGTCGCGCCAGCGCAGGGCGGTGTTCTTGGCAAGAATGGTAATGCCGCGTTCCTTCTCCAGGTCGTTGGAATCCATGATGCGTTCAACTGGAGCGCCCCGGTCGCTCAGCGTGCCGGCCTGTTGCAGTAGTTTGTCTACCAGTGTGGTCTTGCCGTGGTCGACATGGGCGATAATGGCGATGTTGCGGAGTTTTTCAATCACTGTTTAATCACGATGGGTGGCTATCGGGCGCGATAAGACGCGGCATTATAGCGAACAAAACGACAAAGCCCCGCACAAGGCGGGGCTTTGGCTGGATAGGCAGGTGGGAAATTGTTATTTTGCTGCTGGAGCCGCGAATTTCTTGACCATGGTGGCTTGCGGGCCTTTAGGTCCGACTTTGAATTCGAACTCGACCTTCTGGTTTTCGGCCAGGGTGCGGAATCCCTTGCCTTCGATCACCGAGTAATGAACAAACACGTCGCTGCTGCCATCCTCGGGGGCGATGAATCCGAAGCCCTTAGCCTCGTCAAACCACTTTACAGTACCGGTACGCATTAGGAATAAAACCTCAAAGCCAAAAAATTTTCCTTTTTGCCGGTCCATTCGGATTAACCAATTCCAACGAGAGAATGGACGAACCCGGAGGCCGACGCTGGGTCTTTGAAGGTTCGCGACCTTCACCCCAAGCGGAAAGTACTGGAAAGCCTTAACTTCCGCAAGCCAATTTTATCGGCGTTGGCGCAACGCTCATGCGAAAATACCGGCTGTTTTCGGTATCTGAAAAACTAAATCTTTCCAAACAAAATCTTACTCTTCTTCGTGGAAAAAACGCTTATTTTCCTGCAAAACCGGCTCCTTGAGTGTCCGACCCGCGACCGCGCTACGCTGGCCCGTCATCTGCAAAGCCTGCATCGTCGGCAGCGCGCCGGTCAGCCCATCGAGCGTGCTCTGGAACAACTGACGGCGGAACTGGAGGCCGCCGCGCTGCGCTTAAACAAACGACGCGCCGCCTTGCCTGTGCCGACCTTCGATGAGGCGTTGCCGATCAACGCCCAGCGTGAAGCCATTACCGCCGCCATCCGCGATCATCAGGTCATCGTTCTCTGCGGCGAGACCGGCTCCGGCAAAACCACCCAGTTGCCGAAAATCTGCCTGTCCCTCGGCTTGGGCGCGGCGGGATTGATCGGGCATACCCAGCCGCGCCGGATTGCCGCCCGTTCGGTGGCGACGCGCATCGCCGCTGAGTTGGGAACCCCGCTCGGCGGGCGGGTCGGCTACAAGGTGCGCTTTTCCGACCGGATCGGGCCGGAAACTGTCATCAAGTTGATGACCGACGGCATTCTGCTGGCGGAAACCCAAAGCGACCGGCGGCTGGAGCAGTACGAAGTGCTGATTATCGACGAGGCCCACGAGCGCAGTCTGAACATCGACTTTCTGCTCGGCTATCTCAAGCGCCTGCTGCCGCGCCGGCCCGACCTGAAGGTGATCATTACCTCAGCGACCATTGATCCCGAACGTTTTTCCCGGCATTTCGACCAGGCGCCGATCATTGAAGTGTCCGGGCGGACGTACCCGGTGGAGCTGCGTTATCGACCGCTGCTGGCGACCGGGGAGGATGAGCGCGACCGTGATTTGCCGCAGGCGATTCTGGACGCGGTGGATGAAGTGTGGCGACAGGGACCGGGCGACATTCTGATTTTCCTGTCCGGCGAGCGGGAAATCCGGGAAATGGCCGAACAGTTGCGCAAGCACCATCCGCCGAATACCAAAATTCTGCCGCTGTACGCCCGGCTGTCAGCGACGGAACAGAACCGGGTGTTTCAGCCGCATGGCCAGCCGCGCATGGTGCTGGCGACCAATGTGGCGGAAACCTCGCTGACCGTGCCGGGCATCCGCTATGTCATTGATCCCGGTCTGGCGCGGATCAGTCGTTACAGCCCGCGCAGCAAGATTCAGCGCCTGCCGATTGAGAAAATTTCCCAGGCCAGCGCCCAACAGCGGGCCGGACGTTGCGGACGGGTCAGCGCCGGGGTGTGCGTCCGTCTGTATAGCGAAGAGGATTTTCAATCGCGGCCTGCGTTCACCGATCCGGAAATTCTGCGCACCCATCTGGCGGCGGTCATTTTACAGATGAGCGCTCTGAATCTGGGTCGCCCGGAGGATTTTCCCTTCGTCGAACCGCCCGATTCCCGGCAAATCAGCGATGGTTTCCGGCTATTGTTCGAGTTGCAGGCGGTCGATGCACAGCGCGGCGTCACTGAACTGGGTCGGCAACTGGCGAAGTTGCCGGTCGATCCGCGTTTGGGGCGGATGCTGCTGGCGGCGCAGCGGGAAGGCGCATTGCGCGAGGCGCTGGTTGTCGTCGCCGCGCTGGCGATTCAGGACCCCCGCGAGCGACCGCTGGAAAAACAGCAGGCGGCGGATGAGAAACATCGCCGGTTCCGCGATGAGCAGTCCGATTTTCTGGCCTTGCTGAAACTGTGGGACTACTACCATGAGCAAGCCCGGCAGTTGTCGAAAAATCAGTTGCGCCAGCGTTGTCAGAGCGATTTTCTGTCGTTTGTGCGGATGCGCGAATGGCACGACCTGCATCAGGAATTGCTGGGGCGGGTCACGGAAATGGGCATGCGGCTGAACGACGCGCCAGCCACTTATGACGCGCTGCACCGGGCGCTGCTCACCGGCCTGCTCGGTCATTTGGGACTCAAGCAGGAAGAACACGCCTATCTCGGCGCACGCGGGCGAAATTTCTATTTGTTCCCCGGCTCCGGGTTGTTCAAAAAGCGCCCGCGCTGGGTGATGGCCGCCGAAGTGGTGGAAACCAGCCGTTTATACGCCCGCAGCGTGGCGCGGATTGAACCGGACTGGGTGGAAAGCTTGGCCGGGCCGCTGCTCAAACGCAGTTATGCGGAACCGCACTGGGAGAAGCGCAGCGCCCAGGTGACTGCGCTGGAGCGGGTGACGCTGTACGGCCTGCCGATTATCGTCGGTCGCCGAGTGAATTACGGGCCGCTGGACCCGGCGTTGTCGCGGCAGATTTTTATTCGTCAGGCGTTAGTCCAAGGCGAATTTCACTGTAAAGCGCCTTTTTTCCAGCACAACCGGCAATTACTGGAAGAACTGGCCGAGCTGGAAACCCGCGCCCGCCGCGATTTAGTCGCCGATGAAGAAGCGCTGTACCGCTTTTACGATGAGCGGATTCCCGAAGGGATTTACAGCGGGCCGAGTTTCGAGACCTGGCGGAAAAAGGTCGAGCGCGAACAACCCCGTTTACTGTTTCTTGACCGGGCGACGTTATTGGCGGAAGCCGGGCCAGCGGCGGATGGCGAGCGTTACCCGGATCATCTTGATCTCAATGGACTGCGACTGCCGTTGCGTTACCGCTTTGCGCCGGGCGAGGAGGATGACGGCATGACCTTGACCGTGCCACTGGCGGCGGTCAATCAGATCGATCCGAAACGTCTCGACTGGCTGGCGCCCGGTTGGCAGGCCGAACGCATGGCGGCGTTGCTGAAATCGCTGCCGAAAGCGTTGCGCCGGCATTTCGTCCCGGTTCCCAATTATGTTCAGGCGTTGCTGGAGGTGATTGAGCCGGGCGAACAGTCATTAACCGAGGCGATGGCTGGGGCGTTGCAGCGCATCACCGGCGTGACCATTGCCGAAGACGCCTGGAATCCGCAAGCGGTTCCGTTGCATTTGCAAATGCGCTTTCGGGTGGTGGACGCCGACGATCAGGAATTGGCGGTCGGGCGCGACTGGGCGGCGCTTCAACAACAACTGCGCGGCGCGGCCCGACGCAGTTTCGCCGCGTTGCCGACCCCGGAATTTGAGCGGGAAAACGTGCGTGACTGGGATTTCGGCGAGCTGCCGGAAGAGGTGAGTTTCCTTCGCAACGGCATTCAGTTGCGCGGCTATCCGGCGCTGGTCGCGGAAGCCGATGGAACGCTGGCGTTGCGCGTGCTGGATTCTTCGGCGCGGGCGGATGCGGCGACGCAGGCCGGATTGCGCCGGTTGATCGTTTGGCGACTGGGGCCGGCGTTCAAGGCGCTGGGCCGGGATTTGCCGAATTTTCAGCGCATGACCCTGCATTACCTCGGTCTGGGGACTCAGGAGCAACTCCGCGAAGAAATACTGGACGCGATGCTCGACCGGGCGTTTTTGAGCGATGTGCCGTTGCCGCGCAACCGGGCGGCGTTCGAGACGTTATTGGAACGGGGTAAAACCCGCTTGTCAGCGGCGCGGGCCGAGATCGGCAAGATGGCGGCGGAGATTTTGGAAGCGTATTACGAGGTGCGCCAGAGTTTGAGCCGGGAGCCGTCGCCGATATGGGCTGAGGCGCTGGCCGATATTTATGCACAATTAGCGCAACTGGTTTATCCCGGCTTCCTCCGCAAGACCCCGGCGGAATGGCTGTCGCACCTGCCGCGCTATTTGCGGGCAATCGTGGTGCGGTTGAACAAGCTGCGCCAGGCGCCGGACAAGGATCGGCAACGCAGCGGCGATATTATTCGGCTGTGGAATCAATATCAGCAGCAGGCGGTGCGCAACGCCGAACGGGAACAGCAGGACCCGGAGTTGGTTCGCTTCCGCTGGCTACTGGAGGAGTTGCGCGTGTCACAATTCGCGCAGGAATTGAAAACCATTGCGCCAGTGTCAGTAAAGCGGTTGGAGGAGCAATGGGGGCGAGTCCGGCGGGCATAGGGCCGGTCATCCGCTGAAATTGCGTCTTTCAGGTAACGAACATATCAATCGGCATTCCCACGCTCCAGCGTGGGAACGAGAACCCCTCAAAATCTGACTGACAAAGCATGACACTTGTAAGGAGGGCCAAGGTGGGGCAAAGGTGATGATCGCGCTAATCGAACAGCCCGGCCACTGACAGATAGCGCTCGCCGGTGTCGTAGCAGAAGGTCAGTATCCGGCTGCCATCGGGAATTTCCGGCAGCTTCTGCGCGACCGCCGCCAGCGATGCGCCCGAAGAGATGCCGATAAAAATGCCTTCCTCCCTGACGCAGCGCACCGCATACTTGAAGGCGTTTTCCTGGGTCACCTGAATAACGCCATCCAGAATCCCGGTATTCAGCACCGCCGGCACGAAACCGGCCCCAATCCCCTGGATTGGATGCGGGCCGCGCTGACCGCCGCTCAACACCGGCGAGGCGGCGGGTTCAACCGCCAGCGCCTTCAGATGCGGGAATTTTTCCTTCAACACTTCGGCGCAGCCGGTGATATGGCCGCCGGTGCCCACTCCAGTGATCATATAATCCAGCCCCTCGGGAAAATCGGCGAGAATTTCCTGAGCGGTCGCCCGCCGATGGATTTCTACATTGGCGGGGTTCTCGAACTGCTGCGGCATCCAGGCATTGGGCGTACTTTCCAACAACTCCTGCGCCTTCTCAATCGCACCCGGCATACCCTTCTCCTTCGGAGTTAGCACCAGTTCAGCGCCCAGCGCCGCCAGATAGCGCCGCCGCTCCAGTGACATGGATTCCGGCATGGTCAGAATGAGTTTGTAGCCCTTGGCGGCAGTGACCATAGCTAGACCGATGCCGGTGTTGCCGGAGGTCGGTTCGATAATAATCGTATTGGGCTTGAGCAGACCGCGTCGCTCGGCGTCTTCGATCATCGCCAGACCGATGCGATCCTTGATGCTGCCGCCGGGATTGGCCCGCTCCAGCTTCATCCAGACCTCGACCTTGCGGTCGGCGAACAGCCGGTTGATGCGGACATGCGGGGTGTTGCCAATCGTTTCCAGAATGTTGTTCGCTTTCATCGGTGGTTTTCTCCGTTCAGAGTAGATGCGGTCGCCGCGTCGGAAATTGGAGTCACATCGTAAATGCGGCGGCGATAGGCAGGTCTGTTAAACTGACTAATCAGCACAGAAGACTTCCCATAACAATAGCAGACCCCACCGCCAATCATAAAGAATAATAAATAATTTTTTTATAATCTACAGTAATATAGATCTTGATGACCGCCTGCCTTGAAGGAGATCGTGTATGTCCGAATCCCGTTTTCGTGGTACTGAACGCTACGTCGCCACCGACGATCTGATGATGGCGGTGAACGCTGCAGTGACCTTGGGCCGACCGTTGCTGGTCAAGGGCGAACCCGGCACCGGCAAGACCCAACTGGCCGAGGAAGTGGCCCTGGCGCTGAATCGGCCATTCATTCAGTGGCATATCAAGTCCACGATCAAGGCGCAGCAGGGCTTGTATGAGTATGATGCGGTCTCTCGCCTGCGCGATTCGCAACTGGGCGAAACGCGGGTGCACGATATTGGCAATTACATCGTCAAGGGCAAGCTGTGGGAGGCGTTCACCGCCGATGTTCAGCCGGTGTTGCTGATCGACGAAATCGACAAGGCCGATATCGAGTTTCCCAATGACCTGCTGCTGGAACTCGACCGCATGGAGTTCTACGTCTACGAGACGCGGGAGACGATTAAGGCCCGGCATCGCCCGATCATCATCATCACCAGCAATAACGAAAAGGAATTACCAGATGCGTTTCTGCGTCGCTGCTTTTTCCATTACATCCGCTTCCCGGATAAGGAGACCATGGAACGGATCGTCCTGGTGCATTATCCGGATCTGAAGAAGCGCTTGTTGAGTGAGGCGCTGGAGTCGTTTTTCGAGATTCGTGAGGTGCCAGGATTGAAGAAGCGGCCGTCCACTTCGGAGTTGCTGGACTGGATCAAGCTGCTGGTCGCCGAAGACATCCCGCCCGAAGCGTTGCGCGGCGATCAGCGTAAGGCGATTCCGCCGATGTATGGGGCGTTGCTAAAGAATGAGCAGGATGTGCATTTGTTCGAGCGGCTACTATTTATGAGCCGGCGGAAAAAAGATTGACAGTTCGCTCATTTCTGGTGAACAGCATAAGTTGGTTACCGTCTTTTTAGCAATCCAACCCACGGAACCACAGGGGGGTGCTATGACGGTAACGCCGGAGGGGTAAGCGCATTTTGAAATAGGGGGTGAATGTTTGCGGAAGTCATTGACTACCTTAAGGGTTTACTGTAGATTTTCTGATTATACACCTGTCCGGTGTGAAGCAAGACCCCATTTAGGGGGTCTACTACTTGTTAGGCGTAATTGAAAAACAAGAGGGGTTCCATTATGAACGAATTTATTAAGCAGTGTTTCTATGCAAATATGGATTGGTTTGACCCAGCAGAACAGCCCGATGACATTTCACTATTACCCCAAGAATTTGCGGCAGCTAAGAATATGTGGGAGACGGACGCTAAGGCTAATTTAGATAAAATTTTTGATTTACTAACACCCTATATTGGCGCTCGTCTTATACCTAGCAACATTACTAATTGGGAAAATTTGTTTGCGGCTTCAGAATTTGAAGAGATTGAAGCTAAAAAAATTAATATTGCTGGTATAGATTTCTCACGGGGGCCAATCCCTATTTGCAAAGCTGAAGCTTTATTTGAACTAGCGGTCACATCTGACTTTATGTCTGTAAATCATGAGGTATGGCAGGAAGATAACTCACCATTTACAGATATGGTTGTTTTTTACTGGAATGTGCCAGAAAACGATGAGATGCGAGACCTTGATTTAACTTTTGGTGATAATCAAGGAGTTGAGTGTATTCCGGTTGAATGTGATTTCATCATCAGGAGAAATAGGGAATAGAGGGCCATATTTAGTAGGGGAAATAGCGCGTAGGGCGGGTAGAGCGAAAGCGAAACCCGCCTAACGATAAGTGTTAGGCATTAAGAAGATGCATGTATGGCAACCAAAACTTTTGAATATTGCTCCCTCCATTATCTAAATCAGTGGCTCACTTGTGACATGGGTTACTGTCAGGCATTAGCTAGTGGCAATAAGAACGAAAAGCTAACCGCATTAAAAAATGCTGGTGGTTTCTATAAGGTTGCGAGAAATTTGCCTTCCGAATACGATGAAAAGAAAGGGCTTGCTAGATACGAACCAGTTTTGGATATTATTGACCCTCTAAAACCAATCCAATTTGAGAATGACCCCGTTAAAGAAATACGTGGAATTGAGAAAAGAATATCCGAAAAGTATGGAGATAGAAGCGTTCTATCGCTCACAACTAAATTTCTTTGGATAAAAATTAAGCAACCAATCCTAATATATGATTCACAGGCGAGGATTGCGGTAGGTACAAAAAATGGGGATTTAGATACTTATTATGAAAAATGGCGCGAAGGATTTAAAGCCAATCAAAGAGAAATCGTTGAGGCATGCTTCAAATTAACCGACATGAATAAGTACGCAGTAAATCAAGAGATAGGGACAAAAGAATATATTAAGGCGGTATCAGGTGAGGCATGGTTTCATGAAAGAGTTTTCGACATTTACCTTTGGAACAAAGGAAACAATGCCTAACAATCACATCCAGCGGACTTCGCTACGCTACGCCGCTGATGTAAGGCGTTAGGCAAGCAACAAATGAGGGAATAATGATGAGATTTGCTATGTTAGTCCTTCTATCCATTTTAGCCACACCTGCGCTGGCTGGTAGAGATTATGATGATGGGTACAGAGACGGTCGTAGAGATGCAGACCCTGCTGAAACTGCTGCTCGTGAGGCAGTTCGTGCTGAAAGACTGAGAGCTAAAAAACTTGAAGAATGTCTTCGTACATCTGATTGGCCAGGTAAACCATCGCGATCTGAATGCCAACAGATGTATGGCAACTAATAGCCCTAGTTGCATAGGTTGGGTTGCCGTCTTTTTGGCAACCCATATTCAGTTAAGCCTAAGGAGTTATTATACATGACCCAAGTTGAAGAACTTCAAGTACGCATTCGTAGTTTGCCTATTGAAGATTTCTCAAAGCTTCGAGACTGGTTCCTCCAGTTTGAAGACGAGATATGGGATCAAAAAATTAGTGAGGATTTTAAAGCTGGAAAATTTAACAAACTTATTGAAAAAGCAAGAGCTGAATTTTCCCAAGGCAAGGCCCGTGAACTGTGAGACATTATACTTCATCAGATTTTTGGGAAATGTACTGGAAACTTCCCGTTGAGATTCAAGAACTAGCTGACAAAAACTATGAATTACTAAAAGAAAATCGACACCATCCCTCATTGCAGCTTAAACGAATTGAAGAGTTATGGTCAGTACGTGTAGGGAAACATTATCGAGCAATTGGCATCGATGCCTTGGACGGAATACAGTGGATTTGGATAGGTAGCCATGCCGAATATGATAAATTTATCGCCTGACCAATTCGATCAGCCTAACTGGCTGCTGCACCGGAGACCGCGCCATTGACTGTTGTGGGTGATTTGAAGGATAGCAAGGCGCGGCCCCGAACTTCTATTGAAATAGGATAAATATGCCAACAGTTCTGAGAATTGGAAGTTTTCGCTTCCACTTT
>CAZDVY010000034.1:0-21097 GCA_964508935.1 uncultured Candidatus Competibacteraceae bacterium
CTGTTTGGGATGGGCGAGGCTCACGGTTAATCCGCGATGGTCTGATGACGATCATCGGTTACGGGGTCCGCATCTGATCTTAAAATATAAAAATATATAAAAAACAACAAACTATAGCAATCCTACCCAGATTATGAAAATTCCCCTCCTTGTCCAAGGAGGGGTGGCGCGAAGCGCCGGGGTGGTTTGAGTCGCTGATTCCATGACTCATTTAGGATCGCTATATTATTGATGAAGGTGATGGTGAGCAGGACTCGGGGTGGTGGGTCAGGCAGGGCCAGCGCGGCGCAAGGCGTTGTTCGGGGTGGGTCGTTGAGCGCCGCGTCACCCGCCAGAGTCGGGAATTGATGAAGGGCGGGTTATTACCTCGCTTGGCTGGCTGTAAAAAATCCCGATGTCGGTGTCGGAATTTTTTACACCCCTGGATTGGTGCCAGAAACGACTGGGTTGAACGCGCATGGGCGAATTTGTCTATGATAAATAATAGCTTTAGCATCGAGATGCAGTCCGGGCCAGCCGCCGCGCCCACCCGCGACAGGCCCGTTAATTTGTCAGGATTTTTTACAATTTCAAGACTCCAATCCGGGAAAGCGGCATTAGGATCAATCTATTTATTTGATTTTAATATAAATTATAAAAAATGGCGCGTAAATTGCTTTACTTCCAACTATTACAAGCCCTCGGGCCAAAAACCAAAATTCTCAAACCATGTAATAGAAGACGGCAGGGGATCGCAGCCCCGTCGGAGGTTAAAACCATGTTGAATAGAACCTTGACATCCGCATTAGCGGGATCAGCGTTGGCCTTGGGGCTGATGTTTAGCGGCAGCGTTAGCGCAGCCGCAGTTTACTGCTCTGACACCTCAGATGGTAGTTCCACGACCACCCCAGCCCCAGATAATCTTTCAACGAGCGATGTGACGTTTGGTGTACTTGGTGTGACCCCAGTAGCTGCCGATGATTGCTATGGTATTGGTGATGGAAATAATCTGAACCAGGATGTTAGTGCTCTCTTCCCAGAGAGTCCTTCGAGTCCTTGGGGACTTCTTGTTACTGATAATACCCCAGGCTCTGATACACTGAGCAGCAACTTCGAAGGCATTCAGTTCACTCTTGACGCAGAACCTGAGGGAGGTGCTGCGTCGGGCACATGGACCTTGAGTTGGTTAGATGTAGCTCCCCTTGGGGATTTGCCTCGATATTTTGATTTCATGGTAGTCCTTAAGGCGAGTAATAATTTCGCTGCTTACTCTTTTGACGAGGAATATTTGACCGCTGATAACTCGCCAGGAACGGGTACTTTCGCTGTCAAAATTGCGAACCAACAAGGAAGTTTCCAGGATTTATCGCATTTTTCCATCTACAGTCGACTCGGAACTACTACGAGTACGTCGAGCACTTCAAGCACTTCAAGCACTTCAACGTCCACCACTGGTGGACAAGTAATTTCCGAGCCGAACATGCTGGCGTTGTTGGGCGCGGGTTTGCTGGGTGGGGTGTTGACCGCGCGCCGTCGCCGTCGCAACAGTGCTTGAAGATCCTGACAATCGGCATCACCGAAACCCCGGGACAACCGGGGTTTTTTCTTCGTTTACCGGCATAACATCCAGTGCATGTCCACCCTTCCCCGGCTCGACTCCAGACAGGGACCGTTCTACAAATTGGATTGCAGGGTTAAAAATTTCGCCAGCTCCCTGACCCTGCTGACGCTCACCTACCTTTTCTACACTGCAGTTCCCTATTATCGTCATTACTTCGCCGAACCCATCCGGTTCTTTACGGTCGAGTTCCTGGTCTGGGATGCCTTCAACTGCTTCTATTTCCTTTACGCTTTTTTATTGTTGCTGGTTTACCTGCTGGAGAAAGAACCGGATATCTCAAAGTCGATCTATTGTCTGCGAGGACTGCGCCGGCTGCTGTTATCACCCACAATCGTTCTCAAGGAGGGGTTTACCGCCGAAGAACGCCTGGGTCTGCTGACCTTCTTTCTCAAGGCTTTTTTTGTGCCGCTAATGATCAAGTGGCTCCTGATGCACACGGCGAACATGGTGGCCAACGGGACTCGCCTGATCGGTGACCTTCCTGAACTGCACACTGAATTTTTGACTATTTTTAACACCTACGGCTTTTGGTTCTTACTGCAAGTTATCCTTTTTCTGGACGTCCTGTTTTTCACCATCGGCTATCTGGTCGAGTTGCCCTTCCTAAAAAATAAAATCCGCTCGGTCGAACCCACTCTGCTGGGATGGGCGGTTGCCCTAGTCTGTTATCCACCCTTTAATTATGTCAGCGGCTATATACTGGCTTGGCAGCCGGTCGATTTTCCTCAATTTAATAATCCAGCTATCCATATCGCAATGAACCTGTTGTTTCTGGTTCTGATGGGGATTTACACGGCGGCGTCCGTGGCCTTGAACTTCAAGGCCAGCAACCTCACCCATCGCGGGATTGTCAGTTGCTGGCCTTACAGCCTGATTCGTCATCCCGCCTATACCTGTAAAACCATGGCCTGGTGGATCGGGGCGGTGCCCGCGATGATGATGGCGCTGGATAAATCCTTGTGGGATGTGGTGTTGGTGCTGTCTTCCATCCTGGGATGGACCTTTATCTATATCCTCCGCGCCCTGACCGAAGAGGAACATCTCAGCAAGGTCGATGGAGAATACGACCAATACTGCGCCAAGGTGCGTTATCGCTTTATTCCAGGGGTTGTGTAGGGGACACGCTTCTGTAAGGCAACCGCCTAAAATCGTCATGTCTCAAAAAAATGCACTGACGGACAATAGCCTATGGGCGAAGCGGTGATGCCCTGTCACTTTTTTCAGGCACGCCACTGCATCTTTTTTAGAAGCCGCTGAAAATCATCAAAACCAGGTGTCATGAACAGGCGTAAAACCAAAGGTTGAAGTTTTTGGTCACTGAAGATGACGCAGAAGGTCACCTTTCCCGATGGCAGCCAGTTGCCCCAGGCGACAGCCATTTTTTTTTTCAAAATAGTATTCTTAAAAATCAAAATCTTAATGATTTTTTGAGCAAAAAATTCTGGTCAGGCAGCAGTTCAGTTTGAACTGTGCCTGAATTTTGCCTTAGCCCAGCCGAGTCTGAAAAGGGCAAAACCACCGAAAGGTGGCGACGCAAAATCACCGGTCTAAAGGGCTTTGGCCCCATGACAGCGGGATCGCCAGATTAGCTGCTTGGCAGGTTTAAGTTGCTATCCCCGCGCGAATCGGTGGTATGCGTGCCCCCCATAAACAAATCAGGGGATCGCAACCATGACCAATAACACTTCCTTCCGCGCCCACCGCGCCGTTGCTGCTACCGCTTCCGTTGAAGCTCGCCGCACCTTCAACAAGCTCTCCCTTGCCTCCGCTGTTGCGCTGGCCTTGACCGCCGGTTATGCCGCTGACGCGCTGGCTGCTCCCAAATGGGCTGAGGGCCGCATCCTGGTCCAGACCAGAGCCGGCCTGAGCGACGCCGAACTGGACAAGATGCTTAAACCCCATAATGGCAAAGCCATTGGTCATCTCCCGCAAATCAATCTGCATATCGTGCAAGTGCCGCCGCAGGCCGAAGAAGCCGTCGCGCGCGCGCTGGCCCATAATCCCCATGTCAACTTCACTGAACTGGACAGGCAGGTCGAAGCGGAGTTTACCCCCAACGATACCTACTACGGCAGCGCCTGGCATCTACCAAAGATTCAGGCTCCAATCGCCTGGGATAGCAGCCAGGGCAACGAAATCATTGTCGCCATTCTGGATACTGGCGTAGATGCCAATCATCCGGATCTGGCTAGCAAATTGGTCGCGGGCTGGAATTCGATTTCCAGGAATACCGATACTGCTGATATTAACGGTCATGGCACGATAGTCGCGGGCGCCGCCGCAGCAACCACCAATAATAGTCTCGGAGTGGCTGGCGTAGCGGGAGCCGCTAGAATTATGCCTGTACGTATCACTAATAACAGTGATAGCTCGGCTTTTTGCAGTGACATCGCTAATGGCTTGCTCTGGGCCGCCGACAACGGCGCTCATGTGGCGAATATCAGCTACGACGTTAATGCCTGCTCCTCGGTTGCTACCGCTGGTGAATATTTTTTTAAGGATAAAGGTGGTCTGACTGTTGTTGCCGCCGCCAATGCTGGTAAGGATCCGGGTTACAGCGACAGTCTTTATATGATCTCGGTATCCGCTACCGATAGTGGCGATAATAAAGCCAGTTGGTCCAATTTCGGTTACTACATTGATGTCGCCGCCCCTGGCGCGAGCATCTGGACCACGAAAATGGGCGGCGGCTACGGTACGGCCAGTGGCACCTCACTCTCCAGCCCTATCACTGCCGGCGTCGTCGCGCTGATGAAGGCAGCGAATCCTTCCCTGTCCCCTGCTACTCTCGAACAGGTTCTCGAAAGCACCGCCAAAGATCTCGGCAGCGCTGGGTGGGATACCCACTACGGTTATGGTCGAGTGGACGCAGCCGCAGCCGTGCAGAGCGCCAAGCTGACCCAGAATATCGACAGCCAGGCCCCGAGCGTCTCGATCACTTCACCCTCCAGCAGCAGCACCGTCGCCGGCGTCGCCGCAGTCAACGTCAGCGCTACGGATAACGTCGGCGTGACCCGGGTCGCGCTCTTCGCCAATGGCAAACAAGTCGCCGAAGACAATACCTCACCCTTCGGCTTCAGTTGGGATACTACGCAGGTCGCTGATGGCTCCGCCACGCTGGTCGCCTACAGCTACGACGCCGCCAACAATCAGGGTCTTTCCAAAGGCGTATCAGTGACCGTGAAAAATTCCACCGAACTCAAAGTCGCCGACACCACCGCCCCGACCGTCGCGATCACCAGCCCAGGCAACGGCGTGAAGGTCACTGGGGTAAACGTGAGCATCAAGGCCAACGCCTCCGACAACGTCGCCATGGCCAAGATCACCGCCGCAGTGGATGGCAAGACGTTATGCACCAGCACCAGCACCAGCACTAGCGCCACGCTGAGCTGCAACTGGAACATCAAGAAAGTCGCGGCAGGCGCACACACGATCAGCGCCATCGCCGAAGACGCCGCCGGCAACAAGACCACGACCTCGATTCAGGTCACCAAGTAAGGTTGATTTGATCGGCTCCACGGAGCGCCACGCGATCCCCGGCGCTCCGGTCTCTCTTGGCCAAAGTCAGTCTTCTTGTAGGACTGGCTTTTTTTGTTGCGCGTCATCGCTTCAGGCCCACCAATTTTCCAAACGCAAATCCGCAACTCGGGCGAACTCTCGCGTGTTGTTGGTGACGAGGATCAAATCGGCGGCGACAGCGTGTGCGGCGATCCAATAATCATTGCCGCCAATTGGCGTCCCCTCGCGTTCCAGCGCGGCACGAATCCGGCCATACGCCATTCCCGCATCGACCGGCAGAGGTTGCACCGGCAATACCGAGATCAGTTGCGCCAGCGCCGCCAGATTGCGTTCAGGTTGCTGACTGCGCAGCGCTCCGCGCCACAACTCGCCATGACTGACGACCGAAACGCCGGCTTGACCGGGTGGCAGGCCCGCTAACCGCTCTGCGACCACCACCGGCCTTTGCTTAATCAGATAGATGCAAGTATCGGAATCCAGCAAGTAGCGTAAAGCCTTCACAGCGCCTCCCGTTCCTGAGGCGGGAGGTCTTGCCGACCATCAGCCATGAAATCCTCGGAAAAAGATTCGAGAATCTCCAGAATCTCGGCGGCGCTGCGCCGCTTCTCACGCAACACCACCTCATCACCCCGACGGAAAATCTCAACCTCGGAAATGCTAAAACGGAATTCCTTGGGCAAGCGAATCGCTTGACTATTACCCGATTTGAAAATACGCGCAGTGTTCATGAGCAACCTCCTTAAAGGATATACATGTGAGTATATACTTTATTCAGGCGCCTGCCGCAACGCATTCTCCACCATTATCGAGGTTGCATAAAAAACACCGCTTTGCAGGGTTTTCATACCGCTTGTAGCCCGCTAAGCTGTTGAAAAAGCCCCCTCACCCCCAACCCCTTTCCCGAGGGGAGAGGGGGAGTTTTAGACAGTCTCTAAGCTGAAATCCCTCAATGGGTGACAAGCAACTACCCCACAATGGGTGATCACCACCGGAGCCATGAATATGACGACTATAGCCCTTGAACAAACCCAAACCACTTTGGCAGAACTCATCCATCGCCTGATGCCGGGTGAGGAAGTGGTGATTACCGAGAACGACCAAATCATAGCCCGGTTAGTGTCAACCCCCCGGCCCGCCAGGAAACTTCGGCAACTTGGTTCTATGAAAGGGACGGTTCTCTACATGGCCCCGGACTTTGACGCCCCGCTGGAGGACTTCAAGGACTACATGGAATGAGGTATCTGATGGATGCTCATTGCTTAATCTGGGCGCAGGACGATCCGGGCAAACTCGGCCAGACGGCAATAACGACACTACAAGATTCTGCAAATCAACTGCTCTTGAGCAGCGGGACGATCTGGGAACTGTCGATCAAGAGCGGGCTGGCCAAGCTCACGCTCTCACCGGGATTCCGTCAATGGATGGACAGAGCGATCACTGATCTCGATTTGGTCGTGCTGCCGATTACGCTCGATCACGCTGACCGGCAGGCCCACCTGCCCTGGCATCACCGCGATCCATTCGACCGTCTGTTGGCGGCGCAGGCGCTGGTCGAGGGCATCCCGCTCATTAGCGCCGACCTCATCTTCGATCAGTACGGGGTCAACCGTCTTTGGAAGTGATCACGATAGGAGCCACGAACATGACGACTATTGCCCGGCGCTCCGGTTTCCCTAAGCCAAAGCCAGCTCTCTTGTCGGACTGGCTTTTTTTATGCGAGTACTTGCCGCAACGCTTCCTCGACGACGTCCACCCCTGCGCCGCGCCGACAGGCCTGCTCACTCAACGTGCGCCGCCAGGCCCGCGCCCCGGGGATGCCCTGAAACAGTCCCAGCATCGGCCGGGTCATGCAGTGCAACGGCGTACCCCGCCGCAATTGCTCCTTTATATAAGGAGTGAATGTTTCAACCACCTGATGACGGCTGAGCGGTGATTCACTCGAACCGAAAAACCGTTGATCGACCCCCGCCAGCAGGTACGGGTTCTCATAAGCCGCCCGGCCGATCATCACCCCATCCACTTGGTGCAACTGTTCCGCCGCCTGATCCAGGGTCGTCAGACCGCCATTCAACACCACGGTCAGGCCAGGAAAATCCCGCTTCAACTGATGAACCACCTCGTAGCGTAACGACGGAATCTCCCGGTTCTCCCTGGGACTCAAACCGCGCAACCACGCCTTGCGCGCGTGGATGATAAACGTCTCGCAACCGCCGGCTGCGACCCGACCGACAAAACTCGCCAGTTCTTCATAAGAATCGCGCTCATCAATGCCGATGCGGGTTTTGACCGTGACCGGAAGCGGCGTCGCCGCCCGCATCGCCGCCACGCACTCCGCCACCAACTCCGGTTCAGCCATCAGGCAAGCCCCGAACCGGCCCGATTGCACCCGGTCGCTGGGACAACCCACGTTCAGATTCACCTCGTCATAGCCCCAGTCCGCCGCGATGTGGGCGCACCGGGCCAAATCCGCCGGATCACTGCCGCCCAGTTGCAAGGCCAGCGGATGCTCCGCCGGGTCGTAAGCCAGCAGCCGGTCCCGGTCGCCGCGCAACACCGCCCCGGTCGTCACCATCTCCGTGTAAAGCCGGACATGACGACTCAGCAGGCGTAAAAAAAACCGACAGTGGCGGTCGGTCCAGTCCAGCATGGGGGCAATGCAGAACAGAGGGTAGGGCATCATGATGTGGCCTGATAGTGTAGCTCAAACCTCCAACCCTCCCCCGCAAGGGGGAGGGGGGCAACGCTCACGAACAGAGGATGAGGCAACATTCAGTTCGCGTTCTTAACCGGACCGACGACCTCATCCAGGAACTGCCGCATGGCCAGCCAGGAACGAGCGTCCGCGGCGGCGTTGTAGGCCGCACCCTTGCTGTTGTCGTTGCCGTGAGCCGGATTGGTGAAGCCATGCACTGCATTGCCGTAGGCGATCAACTGCCAGTCCACGCCGCCCTTGCGCATTTCTTCCTCGAACCCGGCCACCTGTTCAGCCGGCACATAAGGATCATCCGCGCCGTGCAACGCCAGCACCCTGGCACGGATGTTCCTGGCGTCCTGCGGCGCCGGGCTATCCAGTCCGCCATGGAAACTGACGACGCCCGCCACCTCCGCGCCGCTTCGCACCAGTTCCAGGACCGCCGTACCGCCGAAGCAGTAACCAATCGCCGCTACTTTGCCAGAGGCGATCCCCGGTTGTGCCTTCAATGCCGCCAGTCCCGCTGCGACCCGTGCCCGCAACAGCGCCCGATCTTTCTTGTAGGTACTGGAAAGCGCCCCCGCTTCCTTTCGGTCGGCGGCGACCTGGCCATCGCCATAAATATCGGCGGCGAACGCCACATACCCAAGTTCCGCCAACTGTTCAGCGCGCTGTTTGGCATAGCCATTCAACCCCAGCCATTCATGAACGACCAGCACGCCGGGCCGGGGTTCTTGGGCGTCTTTGGGATAAGCCAAATACCCAACCAACCGGGTATCGCCCTGCTGATATTCAACGGTTTTGGTTTCAATGGCAGCCCGGCTCAATAGGGGTATCCACAGGATCAGCGCCAGCAATAACCATCTGGACATACAACTCCTCCTCTCGCTACTTTGCTTTTTTCAACGTCTGGACCGCTTCCCGGATCAATTCCGGCCCGCGATAAATAAAACCGGTGTAAATCTGCACCAGACTGGCGCCGGCGGCGATTTTGGCGGCAGCGTCAGCGCCACTCAGAATCCCGCCCACCGCGATAATGGGCAATCGACCCTCCAAAATATCCGCCAGTTGCCGCACCACCTCGGTCGATCGGGCCATCAATGGCGCGCCGCTTAAACCACCCGTCTCCTGAGCATGAGGTAACGACTCGACTCCAGCGCGGGAAAAGGTAGTGTTTGTCGCAATCACCGCATCCATCCCCTGACGGAGCAGCGCTTGACCGACCGTGCGCACATCAGCGTCAGTCAGATCCGGGGCAATCTTGATCGCCAGCGGCGCATAGCGACTATGGACATCGGCCAGCCGCTGCTGTTCCTCCTTCAAGGCCGCCAATAATCGGTCCAGCGTCTCGCCATACTGCAAATTACGTAAACCCGGCGTGTTCGGCGAGGAGATATTCACCGTGACATAGCTGGCCCAGGGATAGACCTTGCGCAAGCCAATCAGGTAATCGTCAGTCGCCCGCTCAACCGGCGTATCAGCGTTTTTACCGATATTAATGCCCAGCACTCCTTTGAAACGGGCGTGGCGGACCTGCTCCACTAAATAATCTACCCCCCGGTTGTTGAAACCCATGCGGTTGATCAGCGCCTGAGCTTGCGGCAACCGGAACATCCGGGGCCTGGGGTTGCCGGGTTGGGGACGCGGCGTGACGGTTCCGACCTCGATAAAGCCAAAGCCCAGCGCTTCCCACGCCTTGATACATTCGCCATCCTTGTCCAGACCGGCCGCCAGCCCGACCGGATTCGGAAAATCCAGACCCATGACCCGACATGGCGCATCAGGGACGCACGTCTTGAAAATCAGCCGCATCGGCCAGGTGGGCGCTGCGGACAACCACCGGTGAGTCCAGTCATGAGCAGTTTCAGGATCAAGTTGAAACAATAGAGAACGCAATGGAGAATAAAGCATCAAAAACCTCGAGTTGGCATGTAAAACGATCCGGTCATCACCGGCAAAAGTCGCAGATTTGTAGCAGTTCAGGTTTTTTTATTCAGTAAATAGTATTCATATCAAAGCCAGCTTGTACTATTATGCCTAATAATGGTTCCATGCATGGTAGATGAAGCGATGCTGCCATGAGTGCGAACTGTGGCAAAGATCTGTCGGCATCATGAGGCAACGCCAAACCCCTTGGGTTGGGTGTAAAGCTTCTGCGGGATTTCGCAATTTTGCAGACAGTGATGATAACGAAGGCCACCTTGGCAAGAAGACGAGGTTGGTCGCGCTCCGGTAGTGAATCCAAAGATAGGTAAATGCGATGCGCAAGCTTCTGATTCTAAGCACAGGAACGGTCGAGGAAGCGTTACTCCAAAAGATCGCGGCGGCTGACTGGGAAATCTATTGGGCCCAAGACGTGAACTTGGCGCGAACCTTGTTGACCGAACATGTGTTCGAGGTAGGGCTGGGAATCCTGTTTAATTGCGAACCTGAACGATCGGTGCAGTGGTTAGTCGATCTGATCCTGGCGCGCCGAAAAATGCAATGGGTACTGGCGATGTCCCGCCAATGTCTGGATCGCAAGCAACTGTCCAGCGTGATTACTGAGCGTTGCTACGATTATCACACGTTGCCCGTCGATGCGCAGCGGTTAGTGGTGACTCTCGGTCATGCCTATGGCATGTCCACGCTGGGCGAAACGACGCTTCGCCAGCAGCGCGAAGTCGAATCGCAGTACGGGCTGATTGGCAACAGTCCAGTTATGCAGACACTGTTTCGGGGCATCCAGAAGGCGGCCGAAGTGGATGTGCCGGTTCTGATTACGGGCGAGAGCGGCACGGGCAAGGAACAGGCGGCTCGCTCCATTCATGAATATTCCAACCGGGCGGCGTCGCCGTTTGTGGTCATGAACTGCGCGGCTTTGCCCCCCAATCTGATTCAATCGGAACTGTTCGGCCATGAGAAGGGCGCGTTCGCCGGCGCCAGCGATCGTCACGTCGGCCATATGGAAGCCGCCGATGGCGGCACCCTGTTTCTCGACGAGATCGGCGACCTGGCCCCCGAGTTGCAAGCCAATCTGTTGCGGTTTTTGGAGGAGAAGAAGATCCGTCGGCTAGGCAGCACCAAGCCTATTCCTGCGGATGTCCGGGTGATCGCTGCGACCAACACCCATCTTGAACAGGCTGTCCAGGATGGGCGATTCCGTGAAGATTTATACTATCGGCTGAATGTGTTGCACCTGCGGGCGCCGGCCTTGCGCGAGCGCAAGGCCGATGTTGAATTGCTGGCTCGGCACTTCTTTGCCAAATTCGCGGCTGAAACGCGCACCTCGGCCAAAGGGTTCAGCCGCGATGCGCTGGAAGTGATCAGCCGCTACGACTGGCCAGGCAATGTTCGGGAGTTGATGAACCGGATTCGCCGGGCGGTGCTGCTGAGCGAAGGTCCCTATATTATTCCCACCGATCTGGAGCTGGAGCGGCGCTCGCTGGGACGGGGGTTCGTCACGCTGGACGAAGCGCGGATGGCCGCCGACCGCGAGGTGATTCAGTCCACCCTGCTGCGGACTCGTTTCAACATTGCCCGTGCTGCGCAGGAACTGGGCGTCTCGCGCATGACGCTCTACCGGCTGATGGAGAAATACGATATTCGGCGGGATAGTATGTGAGAGAGATCGGGGGATTTCTCTAAATCCATCTTTTCTGGATGTTCGATTCCAAAGCCTTTCTCAAAACCCTGACCGCGTTGCCGGGCGTCTATCGGATGCTCGACGAACGCGGTCAGGTGCTTTACATCGGTAAGGCCCGCAATCTTAAACAGCGGGTGTCCAGTTATTTCCGGGGAAACCACCCCTCCATAAAGACGCGCAGTCTGGTGACCCGGATTCATGCCATCGAAGTCACGGTGACCCATACCGAGGTCGAGGCGCTGATTCTGGAAAGTACGCTGATCAAGGCGCTCCGACCCCGCTACAACATTCTCCTGCGTGACGACAAAGGCTATCCGTACATCTACGCTTCATCCGGCGATTTCCCCCGCCTGTCATTACATCGCGGCATCAAACGCGCTCCGGGGCGTTACTTCGGACCTTATCCCAACGCCCGAGCAGTGCGTGATACACTTGACTTGTTGCAAAAGGTGTTTCGCCTGCGCTCGTGCGAAGACCCTTTTTTTCGTAGCCGCACTCGTCCCTGTCTGCAATACCAGATCAAGCGCTGCACCGCCCCCTGCGTCGGGCTGGTCGATCAGGCCAATTATCAGCGCCAGTTAAAGGACGCTGAGCTGTTTCTGGAGGGCCGGAGCGGTCAGGTCATCGACGATTTGGCGCAGCGCATGGAAGCGTTGTCAGCCGAACTCAGATTCGAGGAGGCCGCCCTCTGTCGCGACCAGATCGTCGAATTGCGCCAGATCCAGCAGCGTCAGCATGTTGAAGGGGAAAGCGGCGATCTCGATGTAGTCGCCTGCACGACACAGGAGGGGGCTGCCTGCGTCCAGGTCTTCATCTTTCGCCAAGGTCGTCTGCTCGGCAACCGGGCCTTTTTTCCCGCTTTGCCCGAAAACGAGGCGGTGGGCGTGATCCTGAGTGCCTTTCTAGCGCAATATTATTTGGACAAAGCCATGCCTGCCGAGATTCTGCTCAGCCACGAACCGGCAGAGATGGCGCTGCTCACTCAAGCATTGCAGGAGCGGGCCGGTCGGCGAGTGGCCCTGACCCTTCATCCACGCGGCCAACGGGCGCACTGGCTGGAGATGGCGCAGCACAATGCCGAGCAGGCGCTGGCGGCGCATTGCGCCAGTCGAACGGGAATGCGCCGCCGTCTGGAGGCGCTGCGCGAGGCGCTCGGTATCGATCATGACCTGGCGCGACTGGAATGTTTCGACATCAGCCATACGCGCGGCGAGGCGACCGTCGCGGCCTGCGTGGTGTTTGATACCGAAGGCGCGCGCAAATCCGACTATCGGCGCTACAATATTGAAGGTATCGCGCCGGGCGATGACTATGCAGCGATGCGCCAAGCTTTGACCCGGCGTTATGCCCGGTTGCGGGAGGAGAACGGACTGTTGCCGGATATCCTGTTCGTGGATGGTGGCAAGGGACAATTGACGCAAGCCCGTGAGATGCTGGAGGAACTGTTGGTGACGGAAGTGGTGGCGATCGGTATTGCCAAGGGACCAGAGCGCAAGCCCGGTTTGGAGACACTTTATCTGCTTGAGGGAAATCGTCCGGTGTATTTGCCGACCGACTCAGCCGCGCTGCATCTGGTTCAACAAATTCGCGATGAAGCGCATCGTTTCGCTATCACCGGTCATCGCCAACGTCGGGCCAGGACCCGCACGATATCCGCACTCGACAGCATTGTCGGTATCGGTCCCCGGCGTCGGCAGGCGCTGCTTCGACAATTCGGTGGCTTGAAGCAGTTGGCGCAGGCTGGCGTTGAAGATCTCTCTCAGGTAGATGGTATCAGCATCGAACTGGCGCGGCGAATTTATGACGCTTTCCATGGCGAGGGTTGACAGTGCCTCGAACCGTGCAATTGAATCTGCCTACCTTGCTGACGCTATTGCGGATCGCCCTGATTCCGGTGTTTGTGGGCCTGTTTTTTATGTCGTTCCAGGGCGTCAATCTATTGTGCACTGCGCTATTTGGTTTGGCGGCGCTCACCGACTGGCTGGACGGTTATCTGGCGCGGCGGTTGAACCAGACATCGGCGTTTGGCGCATTTTTGGACCCGGTCGCTGACAAGCTCATGGTGGCGACGGCGCTGGTGTTGCTGGTGCAAGCGATTCCGACGCCGTTAATGGCGGTGGCGGCAGCGATCATCATCGGTCGTGAAATCGCGATTTCGGCGCTGCGGGAATGGATGGCGCAGATCGGCAGTCATCGGCGCGTCGCGGTGTCAATGGTTGGCAAGTTCAAAACCACTGTACAGATGATCGCTGTATTACTGTTGCTGTATCGGGAACCGGTATGGCTCTTTCCCACCCTGGAGACGGGATTAGGATTGCTGCTGGTCGCCGCGGCGTTGACCCTCTGGTCGATGTTGCATTACCTGATGGCGGCATGGCCGGCGCTCAGGCACGGGGCTTGACAACCGGGTTTTTCGGGCTAGAATGGCCGGCGCTACGCAGCGGGAATAGCTCAGTTGGTAGAGCACAACCTTGCCAAGGTTGGGGTCGCGAGTTCGAGTCTCGTTTCCCGCTCCAAGTTTCCAAGCCTCGGTTCTGCGAGGCTTTTTTTCTTCCGGCTATGCCGGAACGCTTGTCCAGGCTAGGTGGCAGAGTGGTCATGCAGCGGCCTGCAAAGCCGTGGACGCCGGTTCGATTCCGACCCTAGCCTCCATTACAGGGCTCAAAGCCTTTGAGGAACCCGCTAAACGCGGGTTTTTTTATTTCAATGTCTTGTTTCCTGGACTGCGGACGACCGCCCCCTGTCAGAAAACACGATCAACGCCGCCCTTGGCCGACTGGGGTATGGGAAAGGTGAAATGTGCGGGCATGGGTTCCGCAGTATGGCCAGCATGATCCTGCATGAGCGGGGTTTTCCCTCTGAAGTCATTGAAAGCCAGTTGAAACGGCTGCTCGTGAAGCCGCAGCGATCCGCGATCACGTCGTGACTCATGTACTGGCGTTTGCAGAGGTAGGCGATGCGCATAACCCTCTACTCCGGCGGCAGGACCAGACCATGCCTATATCGGATCCAGACACGCCGAGAGTCGGGAATAGCTTGGAAGGTGGCGAGCAGTAGCGCCAAGCCCCGCAACAAGCGCAGCTTAAGGGCACGGCGCAATGGATTTTTTATTGGAATAAGATAGTTATCTCGGTATTGATAGACCGAGGTCGCTTGCAGGAGTGTGCGTATACGGCAGCTTTCACCCACAATAGCAACCAGGCGCTTGCTCGACAATGGTAAATCACCTGGTTCGCCGATGATCCGATAAGGTGTATTAGGAATGCATTTTTTTAAGAGTTGAGCGATAAGATCAGCATCACCGCGCTGTCCGGGCATATCGATCCAGATGGTCGAAGCGGTGTGGATCGCGGGTGGGAGATCACACAGTGCGGGGGATGGCGGGGGGAATTGCCGCGCTCCAAGCTGGCCGCTTAGCGCGTCGCTTAACGCTTCGGCGTAAGCGCGAGCAAACAACTGGTGACCGTTCCAGCGAGCAAACCGGATCAAGTGATGCAGATAAATCAGATAGATAAACAGTGCCCAGCCACGTCCCCGGCGGGGCGGATGCAGGGCTAGGAATACAATGCGGTTGCGTTTACGGTAATACTCACGCCAAACCACGACTGGTTTGAGACCACTGAAATGATGACGGATTACCGAGGCTGGAACGGCCCACAGCGTCCAACCAACCCGTCGAGCGCGTTGGCCCCATTCGACATCATCATAGTAAATGAAGAAGTCGGGGAAGAGGCCGATGGTACGTAAGGCATCGGCCCGAATCAGCAGGGAGCAGGCAGCAAGATAGTCAACCTTTACCGGCGAATGTGCGGGACCTTGCCGGGGACCGCCAGCACCGCGTTGCCGCAATGCGCCCAGCCAGGGTGAAAGCAGGGCACCGATTTCCTGTACGGTGTTGGGTTGTTGGTATAAACAGATCTGCGAGCCAGCGGCGCCAGCATTCGGATCAGCGCCCAACTGATCGAGCAACGGCAGCAGAGCACCGGCTTCGACGATGATGTCGTTATCCAGAAGCCAGATGTACCGACAACGCGGGCAACGTAACGCAACGGTCATGCCTGCGTTGAACCCACCGGCCCCTCCTAGATTGCGGCCAGTTTGTAGCAAGCTGACGTTAGGATAGTGCTGGCGCAACCAGGTCGCGCTACCGTCGGTAGAGTCGTTGTCAACGATCAGCAGGTCATCCTGGGAACGGAGTTCGCGCAGAACCGAGGCCACTCCCTCGGCTAGAAAGGGCAGGCCATTCCACACCACCATGATGGCGATAACTTGGCCGTCTGGTGGGTGAGTGAGGATGGGAGCCAGCACTAGGATGCTACCCTTCAGTAATCATGGAACTGGCCCGCGCCGCGCCGGTTTTCCGGCAACCGCAGACAGGCGATTCGAGGATGGCCGGTGTAACCCTGAGTTTGCAGCCAGTCGGCGGTGCCGTCGGTCGAAGCGTTGTCGACCCGGATGATGCGGTCCAGCGGGCGGGTCTGGCCCAGCAGGGCGCCGAGACACTCGGCGAGCAGGTGCTGACGGTTATAGGTGACCAGGATGGCGGCGACAGTGGCGGGCATGGGTGGAGGCAGCGCCGTTCAAAAGCCCAGAGCGAAGAGCAGCGTCAAAACGAGGACGGGCCGTTTTTTGTCGGGAGTTTTGAAAGGGTACCAGCGAATTTCACCGCGCTGCATCAGTCGATCCGCGCCTGTTCGTCTTCAAAGTTGCTGAATTCATCGGACCTGACCGGGTGCTTCAGATAACCTTCGCGGTGCTGTTGTTCGCGGGCCTGTTCGGCGAGTTTTTCCAGCGCGGTTTGCAAGGCTTCGCGGGTGAAGGCCGAACGGGACTGGTTGCGCTGTCTGGCGGCGGAGTCTACCGCTTCAACCAGATCATCCTCCAGGGTCATCTGTACGGTTCTCATAGGAAAATGCCCAAAATCATAGGGAGTTTTTTAGCTATGGTAATAAGGGTTTTTATAGCGATCAACTCAAGTTTGCTATGTGGGTTGGATAAGAGCATCAGTCACGAGCGATGCCGAGGACCCGCTCGGCGGTTTTCAGCGCGGCGGCAACGACCTGATCCATGTTGTAGTAGCGATATTGAGCGAGGCGACCGACGAAGAAGACGTTGGATTCGCGGGCAGCGAGGGCCTTGTAGCGCTGGTACAGAGCTTCGTTTTCTGGACGCGGGACGGGGTAGTAGGGATCGCCTTCGGCCTGGGGATATTCGCGGACGATGGAGGTGCCAGGGTGGCTTTGGCTGGTGAGATGCTTAAATTCGGTGATGCGGGTGTAGGCGTGGTCGTTGGGGTAGTTGACCACGGCGACCGGCTGGTATTGGGCGATGCCGGGTTGGTGTTCATGTTCAAAGTGCAGGGAACGGTAGGGTAGGGGACCGTAACAGTAGTCGAAATAGGCGTCGATGGGGCCGGTGTAGACCATCGTTTTGGCCTTGAGCCGGTGGCGGATGGCGAAGAAGTCGGCACCGAGTTCGAGGCGGATGTTGGGATGGTCGAGCATCCGCTGGAACAGGACGGTGTAGCCTTCCCGGGGCATGATCTGGAATTGATCGTTGAAATAGCGGTCGTCGCGGTTGGTGCGGACCGGGATGCGGGCGGTGACGGCGGCGCTGAGTTGGGAAGGGTCGAGGCCCCATTGCTTGCGGGTATAGCCCCGGAAGAATTTTTCGTAGAGGTCGCGGCCGACGGTATTGAGCACCACGTCTTCGCTGGTTTTGATGGGATCACGGGGTTCGCGCACCCGGTCAAAAAACGCCTGGACGCCAGCTTCGTCGAGGTCAAGGCCGTAGAGGCGGTTGATGGTGTCCTGGTTGATGGGGATGGGGAGCAGTTGGCCGTCCACGCGGGCGAGGACGCGGTGTTCGTAGGGCAGCCACTCGGTGAAGCGGGACAGGTAGTCCACCACCCGCTGGGCGTTGGTGTGGAAGATGTGCGGGCCGTAGCGGTGGATGAGGACGCCGTGGGCGTCGGGTTCGTCGTAGGCGTTGCCGCCGATGTGCGGGCGCTGGTCGATGACCAGGACCTGCTGACCGGCGCTGGCGAGGCGCTCGGCGACCACACTGCCGGCGAAACCGGCGCCGATAATGACTATACCGGGTGAAGCTGGACGTTCTGGGGCCATTGGGTTTGGTGAATCCATTGAGTGATCCATGGCGCAACCTCTTGCTTTGATTGCCGCAACAATTCAGAATCTATTCATCGTTCTGGCCGAATACAGAGATATTCACCCCCATCCAGTTTAAAACTCATTGATCTGCATTGGGAATGCGCTGGCGTCTTTTGACGCCGTGTCCTACGATCTATTCACTCATCCATTCAAACCGGCCCTTGACCACCGACCGCTACTCCGAACAGTTGCTGGATCTGTTGCGCCAGGGCGGGCCGCTCGCCTCTGCCGCACTCCAGGCCGCGCTGAGGGTCAGCCAGCCGACCGTCTCCCGGCTGCTGGCCGATCTCGGCGACCAAGTGGCGCGCATCGGGCGGGCGCGCGCTACGCGCTACGCGCTGGTCCGTTCCATCGGCCGTGACGGCAACCGGTGGCCGTTGTATCGCATTGATCCCGCCGGCCGCCCGCACCGGCTGGGGGAACTGCGGGCGCTGCACGGCGGCGGCTTCCACCTGCTGGCCGGGCGCCCATGGCCGGCGTTGCTGCACGGGGAGTTCGCCTCCGGACTGTTTCCGGGTCTGCCCTGGTTCCTCGACGACCAGCGCCCCCAGGGCTTCCTGGGCCGGCTCTGGGCTGGGCGCATCGCGCCCCTCATCGGCGCGCCGGACGACCCTCGGGCGTGGGGCGAGGATGACGTCATCCTTGCCCTGTTGCGCGAAGGTCACGACCCCCCCGGCGACCTGGTGCTGGGCGAGGCCGCCCTGCGCCGTGCGCTCGACTCGTCTACGCCGGCGCTGCGCGAGGACGAACGCGAATCCTGCTATCCTGCCTTGGCCGATGCGGTGTTGCGCGGCGAACCGGCCGGTTCCTCGGCCGCCGGCGAACAGCCCAAATTCACCACCACGCGGGCTACCGCCGAGGGCGCGCGTCCGGTCATCGTCAAATTCAGCGAGGCGGGCGAAGGCGCAACCGCTCGGCGCTGGGCCGACCTGTTGTGTTGCGAGCATCTGGCTGGCGAAACCCTGCGTGCGCAGGGCGTGCCGGCCGCTCCGAGCGCCCTGATCGACGCCGCTGGCCGCCGCTTCCTGGAATCCGCCCGCTTCGACCGCACCCCAGCCGGTGGACGCATCGGTTTCGTCTCGCTGGCCGCGGTGGATGCCGCGTTCCACGGCCACGGTCGCATCGACTGGTGGCGCTACGCCGATCAGTTGCACAGCGAAGGCTGGCTGGACGCCGCTGACGCCCGGCGCCTGCGCGTACTCGGCTGGTTCGGCGCGCTGATCGGCAACCATGACATGCACCTGGGCAACGCCGGGCTGCACCTGGACGAGCGGTTGCCGCTGCGGCTGGCCCCGGCCTACGACATGCTGCCGATGCGGTTTTGCCCGACTGCGACCGGCGAGGTGGTCGAGCGCGTCTTCCGCATACCCGCACCGCTGCCCGAATACCTGGCCGACTGGCGCGCCGCCGCCGCCATGGCCCTGGCGTTCTGGCAACGCGCCGCCGAAGACCTGCGGATTAGCGATCCCTTCCGCCGCATGGCCGCGGCGGCCACCGCGGAAACCGACCAGGCCCTGCGCCGGTATGATTGAGCCAGCGCAGCGGGCTTACTACTGCAGGGCAGGCCGCGCGGGCAGGAACATCGTCGCGTTCAGCTTCTCCTCTCGCGATACCGCTGTTTTACTTTATCAATGATTTGAGACATTTCAACGACCATGCTGAATGCGATCTCAAGCGTTATGATTAGCTCGGCTGGATCAAGGCGGTACTCGTGGGTTATTTGATTGCGGACCTCACGGATTTCCTGCCAACGAGCCGCTGAGGGCAAGTATCCGAATCTTTCGAGCAGATTCAGGATGTCGATGATCGGTAGCGATTCGACGGGTTCATGCAAGACCTCCAGCGCAAACCGCCGGAATACCTGAACGCTGATGACATCTTGTAGTTTGGTAAAGCGGTAGGTAAATTGATCGAGAGCCGCTACTAAAGCAGGATTTCTGGTGGCGAAATGGTCTTCGGTTAATGGCTGGGGACAGCGGGCCATCGCTTCCCCCAGCGCTAGCAGATGAAGATCGCATTCGTCGAGCAAATCGTTCAGTGCTCTCATACCGGTTGCCCTTGGTGGATTGCTTGGCTCAAAACGGAAGAGGGCGTGGCTTTATTCTCCACGACTACGTCGATTTTCTGATCCCCCAAGCGACGATGCAATTCCGCGCAGAAGCGTAATCGCCGGGGAACAGCTTCTTGCGGGGGCCAGTCACCGGGAATGAACAGGTCGATGTCACCACCTCGGTCGGCATCGTTCAGACGCGATCCAAATAGATGCGGGATCACGCCGAAATGGCGTAATCCGGCCTCACGAATGATTTTCCGTTGCTCTTCGGTTAGACGCATTGCCAGTTTCTGGATGACCATTCATTTCCATCATGCGTTGAGCTGCAAAACAGCATAGCCTTTTTTGCGAAAACACGCTTGATGTCGTGGCCGTCAGTCACGCCGAAAGCTACGGTATAATCAGACTGTTGCAGATGATTCGCGCCATGCGCTGAACGCGCTCCATTCAAATGGATAATGATGACCTTTCGACTTTTAGGCGCCTACGCCAGCGCCAGAAGCGGGTTGACATGGCGCAGGCCACTAAATCGCTTGAAATCATGATCAGTGGAATAGACGGTATATCCTTGTTCAAGCGCCAAGGCAGCGATATGGGCGTCAGTCGTTAAATTACCGCCTGTGCCGGAGACGGCCAGCAAATGGCTCAGAATCAGCCAATGACCGTTGCCGGGAACCACTATGCGCACCACGGGAAGCGCTAACCATTCGTCGATGTAGGCGCTAGCGCGATCAATCGTCAGCGGATGTTCAAACACGCGCGGGTTCGTCGCGATGCGCAGGAAGGCGAGGATCACCACCCAAGGCAGGCCCACATACTTGCTACCCGACAACGCCCCCTCTAACCAGGCGCGGGCGGGGGGACTTTGCGGCAGATCATCATTCACGGCGTAAAGCAGCAAATTCGCGTCTACCAACATCATTTGCGCAATTCCAGCTTCATCGCAATGGCCCGATCCTCGATACCCTCGGCAAGTTCCAGCGCCTTGTCCAGGTCGAAACCGGGGAATACGCGCCCCATGGCTGATCCTGACAAGCGATAGGGTTGCGCCTGGGGATGCTCCAGGGCCTGCAATCCCAAGCGCAAAGTCTCATTAACGATAAATTTAAACGGTTTACCTCTGCGGTGAGCCGCTTCTTGAAGGGAGGCCATGACCTGATCATCGAGAGTTAATGTGGTACGCATCTTGACGCCTTCTTATCATTCATCATGATGCGAGTATAGGTAATCCGCTCAGGTAGATTCAATGGTCTGTGAACTTAAAGGGTCACGGTTCAGTCCCCCTTTTCGTAAAGGGGGAGGTGAATGCTTACCAGTAACGCCCTTGATCCGTAGTCGAATAGTCCGCGTGGCGGATTGGCTGTCGATGCTGAAGTAACCCTCGACCAAGGTGCGACTGAAAAGCTGGCGCTGCCGCAGTACCAAGGGCTGCCCTTCG
>CAZDVY010000035.1:0-20749 GCA_964508935.1 uncultured Candidatus Competibacteraceae bacterium
GGCAACTGATTACCACTGAACCTTACGTCAACTGCCTGGGCGCGCTAACCGGCGGACAGGCCATGCAGCAGGCCAAGGCTGGCGTCAAGGCCATCTATCTGTCTGGCTGGCAGGTGGCGGCGGATAATAACACCTACATGTCGATGTATCCTGATCAATCGCTGTATCCGGTCAACTCGGTGCCGGCGGTGGTCGAACGCATTAACAATACTTTCAAGCGTGCTGATGAAATTCAATGCGCCCGTGGCATTGGCCCCGGCCATAAGGATTACCTGGACTACTTTCTGCCGATCGTCGGCGATGCCGAAGCCGGTTTCGGTGGTGTGCTGAACGCTTATGAACTGATGAAATCAATGATCCGCGCCGGCGCGGGCGGTGTGCATTTCGAGGATCAGTTGGCGTCCGTAAAGAAATGCGGCCACATGGGCGGCAAAGTGTTGGTGCCTTCTCAGGAAGCGGTGCAAAAGTTGATTGCGGCCCGGCTGGCGGCGGATGTCTACGGGGTTCCGACGGTAATTCTGGCCCGCACTGACGCCGAAGCCGCCGACCTGCTGACCAGCGATTGCGACGACAACGACAAGCCGTTTTGCACTGGCGAGCGCACGGTCGAAGGCTTTTACAAGACCCGGAAAGGTCTGGAGCAGGCGATTTCGCGCGGTCTGGCCTATGCGCCTTACGCTGACATGGTATGGTGCGAAACCGGTACGCCGGATCTCAACTTTGCCAAGAAGTTTGCTGAGGCCATTCAAAACCAGTTCCCCGGCAAGATGCTCGCCTACAATTGCTCGCCGTCGTTCAACTGGAAGAAGAACCTGGACGATGCCACTATCGCCAAATTCCAGCGCGAGTTGGGCGCGATGGGCTACAAGTACCAGTTCATCACCTTGGCCGGCATTCACAATATGTGGTACCACATGTTCGATCTGGCGCAGGACTATGTAAAGCGCGGTATGTCCGCTTACGTCGAGAAGGTGCAGGAGCCGGAATTCGCGGCCCGCGAACGGGGTTACACTTTTGTCAGTCACCAGCAGGAAGTCGGCACCGGTTACTTCGACGACGTGACGACCGTGATTCAGGGCGGCGTTTCTTCGGTCACCGCGCTGACCGGCTCGACCGAAGAAGAGCAGTTCCACTGAGGCCAGCATTTACTCCCTCCCCCAACCCCTTCCCACCGAGGGGGAATCCAGCCGCCGACTCCCTCCCCCTGGTGGGGTGGGGTAGGGTTGGGGTGGGGGGATGGAAGGTTGATCAATGCCAAAACCCGACGGAAACCTCTCCGCCGGGTTTTTTACTAATCGCAGGCTACATGCCCAAGTCTTGCGGTTAAACTAACCGCGCTCGTCTATCTTGGTTTTTCTACCACCCGAACGATTCCCACATCAAAGGAGCTACCCGTGAGCTTGAATTTGCCCGCTGGCGTACAAATTACTGGTCCGATCCATCCCCGCTTCGATGAAATTCTGACCCACGACGCATTGGCGCTGGTCGCCAAGCTGCATCGCGCCTTTGAGCCTCGCCGCCAGGAATTATTGAAGGCCCGCATCGAGCGCCAGGCCCGCATTGACGCTGGGGAAATGCCCGATTTCCTGCCGGAAACGCAGTCGATCCGCGAAGGCGACTGGAAGGTGAAGCCGCTGCCGAAGGCGTTAGAGCGTCGTCGCACCGAAATTACTGGTCCTGTCGAAGCCAAGATGATTATCAACGCCTTTAACTCCGGCGCTGATTCCTACATGACCGATTTCGAGGATTCCAACAGCCCGAACTGGTTTAACCAGATTCAGGGTCAGGTGAATCTGAAAGACGCCATCCGCCGTCAGATCAGCTATGTCAACGAAGTCGGCAAGGAATATCGGCTGAATGACCAGATTGCGACTTTGCAGATTCGCCCGCGCGGTTGGCATCTGGACGAGAAGCATGTATTGATCGATGGTCAGCGCGTTTCCGGCGGCATTTTCGACTTCGGTCTGGTGTTCTTCCACAACGCCAAGGAACAGATTGCCCGGGGCGCTGGCCCGTTCTACTACCTGCCGAAGATGGAAAGCCACCTGGAAGCCCGGTTGTGGAACGACATTTTCGTGATGGCGCAGAATGAATTAGGCATCCCGCAGGGAACCATCAAAGCGACCGTGTTGATTGAAACTATCCTTGCCACCTTCGAGATGGAAGAGATTCTTTACGAACTGCGCGAGCATAGCGCCGGCCTGAACGCCGGGCGCTGGGACTATATCTTTAGTTGCATCAAGAAGTTCAAAAAGAATAAGAACTTCTGCCTGGCTAATCGCGGTGCGATTACCATGGAAGTGCCGTTCATGCGTTCCTATGCGCTGCAACTGGTCAAGATTTGCCACAAGCGCGGCGCGCCGGCGATGGGCGGCATGTCCGCGCTCATCCCGATCAAGAATGACCCGGAAGCTAATGAAAAGGCGCTGGCCGGCATCCGTCATGACAAGACCCGTGACGCCAACGACGGTTTTGATGGCGGCTGGGTGGCGCATCCCGGTTTGGTGCCGATTGCCCATGAGGAATTCGTCAAGGTGCTGGGCGACCGGCCTAATCAGTGGGAAAAGCAGCGTGATGAAGTGTTCACGGCGAAGAACTTCCTCGACTTTCAGCCGGAGCAGCCGATTACTGAAACCGGGTTACGCAACAACATCAACGTCGGCATTCATTACCTGGGTTCCTGGCTGGCCGGCAATGGCTGCGTACCGATTCATAACCTGATGGAAGACGCGGCGACCGCGGAAATTTCCCGCTCACAGGTGTGGCAGTGGGTGGTCAGCCCCAAGGGCAAGCTGGATGATGGCCGGAAAGTGACCGCTGAACTGGTCCATAGCCTCATTCCCGAAGAGTTGGCCAAGGTCAAGGCGACCGTCACCGCTCAGGGCGAAGACACCGCGACCTATGACCAGGCGGCGGGCATCTTCGAGAAGATGTCGCTGGACCCGAATTATCCGGAGTTCCTGACCTTGCCACTGTATGAAGCGATGGATTGAGCAGATTGAAAGCGTCTTGATGTGAAAATGACGCCCGGGAAACCGGGCGTTTTTTTGGCGCTGGATACAAATAAGATATGTATCTCAGAGTATGGTAATCAAATTTGATCCTTGTAAAGCCACTGCTAACCGCAAAGAGCATGACGTCTTATTTGCGGAGGCTAAACCGGTTTTGAACAACCCGCTGGCGTTGACCCGCGAGAATGGACATGCAGAAAGTGAAGTCCGATGGGTTACTCTGGGTTTAGGCGCGGAGAAACAGTAACCATGAACCTGGTTCAGGAACACTGATTGGATTACTCTCCAACCGCACATTCAAAATTTGCCTGGCTATTTACGGGGGCTGAAAACCGCGCCAGGCGTCCTGGATGAAGAGCGACGCGCTGTTCAAGGGAAAATCCGGCCTCTGGGTTTTTTTATGGGCCGGCAACCCTTGAGGAAACTTGCGGGCCGCGTATTATCTAATGATCGATCACCATCGCCAGACGAAGCGCCGCGCCTTGTCGCGCCGTCGTTGACCCACTGATCCATCACCCGTTTATTTGACGCCACGCGAATCTCATGAGTCAGGAATATTCATCCCAGTCCCCGGACCAGGATCAAGGCACAGTCATTGAGTCGGAGAAACCCGCGCTCAAGCCGCCGCCGCTGTACAAGGTCATCCTGTTGAACGATGACTATACGCCCATGGACTTTGTGGTGCGGATTCTCGAACACTTCTTCGGGATGAACCGGGAAAAAGCCACCCAGGTGATGTTGCATGTCCATACCCGTGGCCGGGGAATCTGTGGCGTCTATACGCATGATATCGCGGAAACCAAAGTAGCGCAGGTCAATGAATTTTCCCGTCGGCACCAACATCCACTGCTTTGCACGATGGAAGAAGCCTAACCCCGCAACCCCAGCGCAATTCGAGGTAATGAGGTATGTTGAGCAAGGAACTGGAATTTTCCATCAATCTTGCTTTCCGCGAGGCGCGGGAGCGACGCCATGAATTCATGACGGTGGAGCATTTGCTGTTAGCCCTGCTGGACAATCCTGCCGCCGTAGAGGTGTTGCGAGCCTGCGGCGCTCAACTGGACAAGCTGAAACGCGATTTGCAGATTTTCATCCGTGAGAACACCCCGATTATGGGGCTGGGCGATCCGCGCGAAACCCAGCCTACCCTCGGCTTCCAGCGGGTGCTGCAACGGGCAGTGCTGCATGTGCAGTCCTCAGGCCATCGGGAAGTCACCGGTGCCAACGTGCTGGTCGCCATTTTCGGCGAACAGGAATCCCAGGCAGTCTTTCTCCTCAAACAGCAGGAAATCAGCCGGCTGGATATCGTCAACTATATCGCGCACGGGATTTCCAAGACGCAGGAGGATCAGGAACCGGCAGGCTCCCCCGCCGGGGAAAACGGTGACAATCCGCAAAACGCCAAGCCGCTGGAGAATTTCGCCAGTAATCTCAACGAACTGGCGCAACAGGGACGCATCGATCCGCTGATTGGCCGCCGCGAAGAAGTCGAACGTACTATTCAGATTCTCTGTCGGCGACGGAAAAACAATCCGCTGTTCGTCGGCGAGGCCGGGGTCGGCAAAACTGCCATCGCCGAGGGTTTGGCCAAGATGATCGTCGACGGTGAAGTGCCGGATGTGTTGCGCAAAGCGACCATCTACGCTCTGGATCTGGGCGCGCTGGTGGCCGGCACCAAGTATCGCGGCGATTTCGAGAAGCGGTTGAAAGCGGTGCTGGCGCAACTGCGCAAGGAACGCCACGCCATTTTGTTCATTGACGAAATTCACACCATCATCGGCGCGGGCGCGGCGTCCGGCGGGGTGATGGACGCTTCGAATCTGATCAAGCCGATGCTGGCGTCCGGCGAGATGAAGTGCATCGGTTCAACGACTTATCAGGAATATCGCGGCATTTTCGAGAAGGATCGGGCGCTGGCGCGGCGCTTCCAGAAGATTGACGTAGTGGAGCCGACCATCGAGGAGACTTATCAGATTCTGCGTGGCCTGAAGAGCCGCTTTGAAGATCACCACGATGTCAAATACGCCGACAAGGCGTTGCGGGCGGCAGTGGAGCTTTCCGCCCGCTACATCAATGACCGCCACCTGCCGGACAAGGCGATTGACGTCATCGACGAAGCCGGCGCCAGCCAGCGGTTGTTGCCCATCGCCAAGCGTAAAAAGTTGATCAGTGCCTCTGATATCGAAACGATCATCGCCAAAATCGCCCGCATTCCACCGAAAACCGTGTCCTCGTCGGATAAAGATACGCTGCGCAATCTGGACCGCGATCTGAAACTGGTAGTGTTCGGTCAGGATGAGGCGATTGCGATGCTGGCGACGGCGATCAAGATGGCGCGGGCCGGGCTGGGCAATGAACAGAAGCCGATTGGCTCGTTCCTGTTCGCCGGGCCGACCGGGGTTGGCAAGACTGAAGTGACACGGCAACTGGCCAGGATCATGGGCATCGAGTTGATCCGCTTCGATATGTCGGAATACATGGAGCGGCATACGGTGTCGCGGCTGATCGGCGCACCGCCTGGCTATGTTGGCTTTGATCAGGGCGGGTTGCTGACCGACGCCATTCTCAAGCATCCTCATGCGGTGTTGCTGCTCGACGAGATCGAGAAGGCGCATCCCGACGTGTTTAACCTGCTCTTGCAGGTGATGGATCACGGTACACTGACGGACAATAATGGCCGCAAGGCGGATTTTCGCAACGTCATCATCGTGATGACCACCAATGCTGGGGCGGAACTGATGGATCGACCCTCCATTGGCTTTACCAGCCAGGATCACAGCAGCGACGGCATGGAGGCGATCAAGCGGATGTTCTCGCCGGAATTTCGCAATCGGCTGGACGCCATCGTGCAATTCAAGGCGCTGACGCCCGTCACCATTGCCCAGGTGGTGGACAAGTTCCTGATCGAACTGGAAGCGCAACTGGAGCCGAAAAAGGTCACCCTGGAAGTGGATACGGAAGGGCGTACCTGGCTGGCCGAACGCGGCTACGATCCCAGAATGGGCGCACGGCCCATGGCCCGGATCATTCAGGAGAGCATCAAGCGCCGCCTGGCGGAAGAACTGCTGTTCGGCCGGCTGGTGAACGGCGGGCATGTGACTGTCACGGTCAGCGAGGGCGAGTTGCAGGTGGAGATCGCGGAGGAAGAGGCGGTGCCGTAGGGCCAGCGCTGCTTGGCGGGTCAGCGCCCGCGATAGACGATACGCCCCTTGGTCAGGTCGTAGGGCGTCAATTCCACTTTGACTTTGTCGCCGGTCAGGATGCGGATGTAGTGCTTGCGCATCCGACCGGAGATATGCGCGGTGACGACGTGACCGTTTTCCAACTGTACCCGGAACATAGTATTGGGGAGGGTGTCGATCACGGTTCCCTCCATCTCAATATGGTCTTCTTTGGACAAAGTTTGAATCCCTTTTAGTAATGCCGGTAATTTAAGACGCGCAAACATAGCGAAAATCCCCAGGCGTGGCAACTCATTTAACCATATGAGCGCCGTTAAACATTTGCTGATCGTCTATCACACCCAGACTGGCCATACCCGATCCATGGCGCGGGCGGTGTGGCGTGGGGCGAGTCGGGTGCCGAAGGTGGAAACGCGGTTGAAAATGGCCTTGCGCGCTGGTCTGGACGACTTGCTCTGGGCGCACGGCCTGTTGCTGGGTACACCGGAGAATTTTGGCTACATGTCCGGGGCGCTGAAGAATTTTCTGGATCGCACCTATTATCCCGCCCAGAGCAAGGTCAACGGGTTGCCCTATGCGGTGTTCATCAGCGCCGGCAACGATGGAACCGGTGCCCTGACCAGCATCGAACGCATCGCCCGGGGCTATCCGCTGAAGCCGGTGTGCGATCCGGTCATCGCCCGGGGCGAGCTGGATGCAGCGGTTTTGCAGCGTTGCGAAGAGTTGGGCGAAACCCTGGCGTCGGGGGTGGCGTGGGGGATTTTTTGAAAGGCTGGCGGCGCAGACTGATCCGTTCTGCCAGCTCCGGTTCGTCAAACCGGGGAATGGAACGCGGGCAACGGCCATGGCTTTGCCGGATCGGTCGCGGGTTGTCCATTGTCGCCGGGGGCTTTGTCGTGGCTTCGCTGGCGCTGGTTCTGGCGTTGCGCTGGCTGCCGGCGCCAGCATCCAGCGTCATGGCGCAGCACTGGATCAAGGCCGCCTGGCAGGGGGAAAGTGCGGCTTTCCGCTATGATTGGACGCCTTATCAGAATATTTCGCCCTATGCGGCGCTGGCAGTCATCGCCGCCGAGGATCAGCGCTTTCCCGATCATCACGGTTTCGATTTCGTGGAAATTCGGCAGGCGCTGGCTGATCAGGAGGAGGGCCAGACGTTGCGTGGGGCCAGCACCCTCAGCCAGCAAACGGCGAAGAATCTGTTTCTGTGGTCGGGGCGCGGTTGGGTTCGCAAGGGACTGGAGGCGTGGTTTACCGTGCTGTTGGAGTTGCTGTGGCCCAAGCTGCGTATTCTGGAGGTTTATCTGAACATCGCTGAGTTCGGCGCGTACACCTTCGGAATAGAGGCCGCCAGCCGGCGCTTTTTCAGCAAATCCGCTGCCGAATTGACCACGGGCGAAGCCGCGCGATTGGCGGCGGTGTTGCCCAATCCACGACGTTATCGGGTCGATAAGCCTTCAAACTACGTTCTTAAACGCCAGCGCTGGATTGAACAGCAAATGCGGCAACTCGGCGGGACGACATACCTGGAGCGGCTGTAGGCGCGTCCTCACTCTTCCCCGGAATCCAGTTGGGCGACCAGCGCTTCTCGCAGCGCCATGTACTTTCGGGAATCGTTCAGCGGCCGGTTTTCGCGGTCCGTGACGAAAAATACGTCTTCGGCCCGTGCGCCGATGGTCATGATCTTGGCGTTATGCAATTGCACGCCACATTCCATGAACGCTTGGCCGACCCGGCATAGCAGCCCCGGACGATCCCAGGAAACCAGCTCCACCACGGTACGGCTATTGGTCGTGTCTTCATGAAACGAGACACAGGTAGGCATCTGGAACGCTTTCTGAATCCGCGAGATATGCCGGCTGGGCATCAACGGCGCAGCGTCCGGTTGCTGGAGGGCGTGAATGAGCAGGGTAACAATTTCCTTGATCCGGCTGCGCTCCTGAATCGGCAGGCCGGTGTCCTCTAGCACGGTAAAGCTGTCCAGCGTATAGCCGCTATGCCCGGTCATAATGCGCGCGTCGAGGATGGTCAGTCCCAACTGATCAAGGATAGAGGTGATCAGCGCAAACAGATTGTCCTGATCACGGGTGTAGATGAAAATTTCCGTGCCGCCCCGGCCCGGATCGTCACGAGCCATCACCAGCGGCCGTTCCTTATGGCCGAGTTTCAAAATCGCCCGCGTGTGCCAGGTGATTTCATCAGCGGAATGACGCAGAAAGTAATCGTCGCCGAACCCTTCCCAGACCCGATTGGTGCGCTCCTCGTCAATTTTGGCAACGTGCAGTAGTTGCCGCGCCTGGTTCTGTACTTCGCGGATGCGTTCATCCTTGTCAATCGGATGATCCAGCCCGCGCCGCAGCGCCCGGCGGGTGCCCTCATAGAGTTGCCAGAGCAGCGACCCCCGCCAGGCGTTCCACAGCTTGGGATTGGTGGCACGGATGTCAGCAACCGTCAGCAAATATAGATAATCCAGGTGCATTTGATCGCCCATCAAGCGGGCGAAATCGTGGATCACTTCTGGATCGTGAATGTCTTTTTTCTGGGCGGTGAGCGATAGCGTCAGATGATGGCGCACCAGCCATGCGACCAGTCGGGCGTCGAAACGGCTCAACCCATGCTGGCGGCAGAAGCGTTCCGCGTCCTCGGCGCCCAGTTCGGAATGATCGCCGCCGCGCCCCTTGGCGATGTCATGGTATAGACCGGCGATGTAGAGCAGTTCCGGTTTGGGCAACCGCTCCATGATGGCGCTACACTGCGGCAGTTGATCGACGAACTGCGGCAGAAAAAACCGTCGCAAGTTGCGCACGACGAACAGAATGTGTTGATCGACCGTGTAAGCGTGGAACAGGTCGTATTGCATCCGGCCGATGATGTGACCGAATTCCGGCAAATAGGCGGGCAGGACGCCATAGGCGCTCATCAGCCGCAGTTGCTGCGTCACCCCGTAAGGTTGGCGCAGGATTTCCATGAACAGGCTGCGCGGTCGCACATCGTTACGGAACTTGTCGTCAATCAGCGGCTGATGATCACGGATCAGCCGGATCGTGGACGCACGGATGCCCTTGAGTTCCGGGTGCTGTTGCAAGATCAGGAAGATTTCCAGCAGGGCGAATGGATAGCGCAGAAAAACGTTGGGCCGGGTCACTTCCAGATAACCGCGCCGCGCCTGGAACCGGCGATTGATCGGCGTCGGTTCACCGGGTTCGTCAGCCAGCAGAATCGCTTCCTCGAATAATTGCAACAGCATCTCGTTGAGCCGGCTCAGGGCGTTGACCGTGCGGTAATAGCGCTGCATAAACTGCTCGACCGCGAGATTGTGGTCCTGATCTTCATAACCAAACTGTTGGGCGATGCGCCGCTGATGATCGAACAACAGGACATCCTCGCGACGACCGGTCAGCGTGTGCAGAGCGAAGCGAATCTGCCAAAGGAAGTTGCGGTATTCGATCAGCTCGTCATATTCGCGTGGACTCAGGAAACCATGGCTGACCAGTTCCTGCAAGGTGCTGGCGCCGAAGTGCCGTTTGGCGACCCAGCCAATCATCTGTAAATCGCGCAGGCCGCCTGGACCTTCTTTAATATTCGGTTCGAGGTTGAAAGCGGTTTCGTTGTACTTGCGGCAGCGCTGGCAGCGCTCCTGCTGTTTGAATTCGAAAAAGGCTGCATCCGGCCAGATGCGGTCGGGGCCGGTGACGGCGCGCATCTGCTCAAACAGTGCGGATGAACCGGTCAACAGCCGCGCTTCCATCAGACTGGTGGCGATGGTGATGTCAGCGGCGCCTTCGCGGGCGCAATCTTCGACAGTGCGGACACTGTGGCCGACTTCCAGGCCAATGTCCCACAGAAAGGTCAAGACATCTTCCAGCCCGGAGCGATGAGTGTCCAGCGCCCGGTCACCCAGCAGAATCATGATGTCCACATCTGAACCCGGATGCAGTTCGCCGCGTCCATAGCCGCCCACCGCTACCAGCGCCAAGTCCGGCGCGTCTGCGGTGAAAAACCGTAACCAGACCCGCTGCAACAATTCATCTATTAATCGGGTGCGTGCTGACACCAGTTCATAGGCGGGAACGCCCTGTTGGAACAGGTCTTTGAGTCGGGCGTCGCTTTTTTTGAGCAGAGTACGGAATGGCGTGATCGGACTGGTGCTGGTTATCAAGCCGGGATCAAACGCGATAGCGTCGAACAGCGCCTGTTGGTTCCACAGCGCACCATTTTGCAGGAGGGTTGGACCAGACATGGAAGAGCGGGGGCAAGGAGTGATCGTCAAAGGGTCGCGCCAGGGCTTAACGTCAGAATTTCATAGCCGGTCTCTGTGACCAGTACCGTGTGTTCCCACTGTGCGGAGATGCTGTGATCCTTGGTGACCACTGTCCAGTTGTCAGGCAGGCGTTTGACGTGCCGCTTGCCGGCATTGATCATGGGTTCGATGGTAAAAGTCATGTTCGGAACCAGCAGCACGCCATCGCCGGGTTTGCCGTAATGCAGCACCTGCGGGTCTTCGTGGAAATCCCGGCCAATGCCGTGGCCACAGTATTCGCGCACGACGGAACAGTGTTGGGCCTCGGCGTGTTTCTGAATGGCGTGGCCGATATCGCCCAGGTGGAGGCCCGGCCGCACGGTGCGAATGCCGATGCACAGGCATTCATAGGCGATCTGGCAGACCCGTTGTGCTGCTACCGGTGGTGTGCCGATCTGGAACATCCGGCTGGTGTCGCCGTGGTAGCCATCCTTGATCACAGTGATGTCGAGATTGACGACATCGCCCTTTTTCAGCTTTTTCGGACCGGGGATACCGTGACAGACCACATGGTTGATGGAGGTGCAGATGGATTTGGGAAAGCCGCGATAGTTGAGCGGGGCGGGAATCACTTGCTGGACGTTGACCATGTAGTCATGGCAAATCCGGTCCAGTTCTTCGGTAGTGATGCCTTCCTGCACATAGGGGCTGATCATATCCAGTACTTCAGCAGCCAACCGGCCCGCCACCCGCATTTTCTCGATTTCGGCCGGGGTTTTATAGGTAATTTTGAGAGGATGAGGGGTCGAATTTTGGAACATGTTTTCGGTCTGTTTACGGTCTCGGTGGGCATAGGCGATTTCAGGCCGGTGGACGTCCGCCCTCAGCGGCGACTGATACCGCTGCGGAAAACTGTGACAGCATTTTGCAAGCGGCGGTTCATTTGGTTTTCCTAAACGATCCATGGTATAAAGCGCGCGCCTTTTAGGCAAATGATAGATTCGCCTATCGTTACTGATAAGCGCGGATTGAAATATATAAGCAAACAAACAAATTCTCACATCCGCCGGCACGGGCGGCCGGGTGCCCGAAATCGGGGTCGCTGTCCGGGGCGGGTGGAGGCTCAACCCTGAATTTTCTCAAGGAGAACACTCCGCAATGGCGACCGTTTCCATGCGCCAGATGCTGGAGGCCGGCGTGCATTTCGGCCACCAGACCCGCTACTGGAATCCCAAGATGGCCCCCTATATTTTCGGGGCGCGCAGCAAGATTCACATCATCAATCTGGAAAAAACCCTGCCGTTGTACCTCGATTCACTGAATTTCATCGGACGACTGGCGTCCAAGGGCGGCAAGGTGTTGCTGGTGGGCACCAAGCGCTCGGCCCGCGAAGCCGCCGCCGAGGCAGCGATTCGCTGCGGCATGCCCTACGTCAATCATCGCTGGCTCGGTGGTATGCTGACTAATTTCAAGACCGTCCGGCAGTCCATCAAGCGGCTCAAGGATCTAGAGTTGATGGCCCAGGATGGCACCTTTGACCGGTTGGCCAAAAAGGAAGTTATCGGCTTGCGGCGGGATATGGACAAGCTGGAGCGCAGCTTGGGCGGCATCAAGGATATGTCCAGTCTGCCGGACGCGCTGTTTGTCATTGACGTCGGCCATGAGCGCATTGCCGTGCAGGAAGCCAATAAACTGGGGATTCCAGTCATTGGCGTGGTGGACACGAATAACTCGCCGGATGGCGTGAACTACGTCGTGCCCGGCAACGACGACGCCATTCGCGCCATCCAGTTGTATGTAGGCGGCGTGGCCGAAGCCGTACTGGAAGGCCGCGCTGTGTTGGCCACAGGGCGCGTCCGCGAAGAAGAGTTCGTCGAAATTCCCGAAGAGGCATTGCCGGCTGACGCGGGCACCTGAAATCCCCGGACGAACATTTTATCCCAGGAAGGCTCGTGTGCCTGAACGCCCGCGAGCCTTTTTGATGAATTTGCAGACACATATCGTTTTTCAGAGGTAGACAAGCATGGCGGACATTACGGCGGCCCTGGTCAAGGAACTGCGCGAGCGCACGGGTTCAGGGATGATGGAGTGCAAGCGGGCTTTGCAGGAAACCAGCGGCGATCTCGAAGCAGCGGTCGATCTCATGCGCAAAGCCGGCCAGGCCAAGGCTGACAAGAAGGCCAGCCGCATCGCTGCCGAAGGCCTGATCGTTGTCCAGCAGACTCCTAGCGCAATCGCGATGGTTGAAGTGAACTGTGAAACCGATTTTGTCACCAAGAATGATGATTTCCGGGCTTTCGCCGAGGCAGTGGCTGCCGTGGCGCTGGAGAGCGAACCGGCGGATCTGGACACCCTGCTGGCGATGAACATGGTCAACGGCCAAAGCGTCGAACAGAACCGGCGCGACTGCATCGCCAAGATCGGTGAAAATATTAACGTTCGTCGCTTCGCCCGGTTGGCGACGACCAGTGGCGTTTTAGGCAGCTACCTGCACGGGACGCGCATCGGCGTCCTGGTGGAACTGGAAGGCGGCAACGCGGAACTGGCCAAGGACATCGCTATGCATGTGGCGGCGAGTCGGCCCCTGTGCGTCAGCGCTGATCAGGTGCCAGCAGAATTCCTGGCCCGTGAAAAAGATATCTTTGCGGCGCAGGCGGCGGCTAGCGGCAAGCCCGCCAACATTATCGATAAGATGGTGGAGGGCCGACTGCGCAAGTATCTGGAAGAAGTCACTCTGCTCGGTCAGCCCTTCGTCAAGGACCCTGATCAGAGTGTGGAGAAATTACTCCAGTCCGGTAAAGCCAAGGTTATGCGCTTTGAGCGCTTCGAGTTGGGCGAGGGCCTTGAAAAGAAGTCTGACAACTTCGCCGCCGAAGTGGCGGCGGCGCGTGGCGACCAGGAACCCGATGCCTAATCCTCAACCGGTGTTCAAGCGAATTCTCCTCAAGCTCAGCGGCGAAGCCCTGATGGGCGCGGGCGATGATGGCATCGACACCGAGGTAATCGCCCGGATGGCCGACGAGGTGCGAGAGGTGCGCCAACTGGGTGTGGAAGTCGGGATGGTGATTGGCGGCGGCAACCTGTTCCGGGGCGCGGGGCTGGCCCGGGCGGGTATGGACCGGGTCACCGCCGATCACATGGGGATGCTGGCGACGGTTATGAACTCGCTGGCCATGCAGGATACCCTGGAGCGCTTGGGCGTGTTCACCCGAGTGATGTCGGCAATCCGCATCAACCAGGTCTGTGAGGACTATATTCGCCGCCGCGCGGTCCGCCATCTGGAAAAAGGCCGCGTGGTGATCTTCGCCGCCGGTACCGGCAACCCCTTCTTTACCACCGATTCCGCCGCCAGCCTGCGGGCGATTGAAATCAGCGCCGATGTGATGCTCAAGGCCACCAAGGTGGATGGGATTTATTCGGCGGATCCCTTCAAGGATCTCCAGGCGGTGCGCTACGACCGCTTAACCTATGACGAAGCTCTAGCGCGTAAGCTGCAGGTCATGGACGCTACGGCCCTCGTCATGTGCCGCGAACATGATTTGCCGCTGATGGTTTTCAACATCAACCGCCGTGGCGACCTGGTGCGGATCGTCTGTGGCGAGAACGTCGGTACTACCGTAGTGCGGGAATGACAACCATGATCGACGATATTAAAAAAGACTCCACTGAGCGAATGGCCAAAAGCGTAGACAGCCTCAAACAAGAGTTGACCAAGCTGCGAACCGGACGCGCCCATGCCAGCCTGCTCGATCACATCACGGTCAGCTATTACGGCAATGACACACCGCTCAATCAGGTGGCTTCAGTCGGGGTGGCCGATGCGCGTACCTTGCTGGTCACGCCTTGGGAAAAAAACATGGTCGGGCCGATTGAGAAGGCGATCATGAAGTCTGATCTGGGGCTGAATCCGGTGACTGCCGGTACAGCGATCCGGGTGCCGCTGCCGCCCTTGACGGAAGAACGCCGCCGTGATCTGGTCAAAGTGGTCCGGCACGAGGGCGAAGGCGCAAAAGTCGCAATCCGCAATATCCGTCGAGACGCTAACAGCCAGTGCAAAGCCCTGCTGAAGGATAAGAAGATCACCGAAGACGCCGAACGGCAGGCTCAGGACGAGATGCAAAAGCTGACTGATCGGTACATTCAGGACGTAGACAAGCTGCTGACGGCCAAAGAAGCCGAGTTGATGGAAATTTAGCAGCATCCATGGAAAACTGGTTGAAGGACAGACCGCATGGCGGATGATGTCGAGGCCCTGCTAAAGACGCGGGACCGATTGCCCCGCCATGTGGCGATCGTGATGGACGGCAATGGTCGTTGGGCGCAGCAGCGTGCCTTGCCGCGCACCATGGGACATCGGGAAGGGGCCAAGGCAGTGCGGCGCGTGGTCGAAGCTTGCGCTGAGCGTGGCATCGAGGTGTTGACCTTGTTTGCTTTCAGCAGCGAGAACTGGCGCCGGCCACGGCCGGAAGTCGAAGTTTTGATGAATCTGTTTGTTCGTACCTTGCGCAGTGAAATCCGCCGGTTGGACGCTGCCAATGTCCGCATACGGTTTATCGGCAACCACCAGGCTTTTTCGCCGACGCTGCAGAGCTATATGGCTAAGGCTGAACAGCAAACAGCCAATAATACCGGCCTGACACTAGTGGTCGCTGCCAACTACGGTGGTCGCTGGGATGTGGTCCAGGCAGCGAGCCGGGTGGCCGATGACGTTGCGGCGGGTCGGTTACAACCTGTTGATGTAACACAGGAAGTCTTTCACCGTTACGTTTGCCTGGCCGATTTGCCGGAGCCGGACTTGTTTATTCGCACCGGTGGCGAGCAGCGCATCAGTAATTTCCTGCTCTGGCAATTAGCCTATACCGAGCTGTATTTCAGTGAACGGCTCTGGCCGGACTATACCGCCAATGATCTGGATACAGCCTGCTTGGCGTTTGCCAGCCGGCAGCGGCGGTTCGGGCAGACCAGTGAACAAGTGGCGCTGCAGCAGGACGACCATGCTTAAACAGCGTGTGATAACGGCCAGTATCCTGGCAATCCTGGTTATCTGGGTGGTGTTGAAACTGCCGGTGGCCGGCTTCGGCGTCGCGCTGCTGGTGGTTATTTTGCTGGGTGCCTGGGAATGGACGCACCTGGTCGGTTTGAGCAAGACCCGTGATCGTGGACTCTATGTGGGCGGCATTCTGGCGCTGATTCTGGCAACCTGGCCGCTGCTCGACCGTATGGTGTTCGTCAACAGCCTGCTGAGTGTGAGCGTCCTCGCCTGGTGCGGCGCACTTCTTTGGCTGCGGCGCTATGCCACGCACCCGGATCATCAGGATCAGCCGTGGCTGACCGGCGTCGCCGGCTTGGTAGTGTTGGTCGCGCCTTGGGTCGCGTTCATGGGTTTGCGCAGCGAGTTCGGGCCAGGCTACGTCCTGTTTCTGTTTCTGCTGGTCTGGGCAGCAGATGTCGGCGCCTATTTCGCCGGACGGCGCTGGGGGCGGCGCAAACTGGCACCGACCATCAGCCCCGGCAAGACCTGGGAAGGAGTGGCCGGCGCTGGCGCCGCGACGTTAATCCTGGCCTTGTTGGGCGCGGTGCTGTTGGGCGAGGGTGTGCGCTGGTCAGCGTTCTTAGCGGTGTGCCTGATGACGGCGGGTTTTTCCATTGTCGGAGATTTGTTCGAGAGCATGATCAAACGCCAGTGTGGGGTGAAGGACAGCGGTTCGCTGCTGCCGGGCCATGGCGGTGTCCTCGATCGGGTGGACAGTCTGACGGCGGCTGCGCCAGTATTTTTGCTGGGCCTGTACGGGATGCCAGGATGAACGAGCGCATTGGCATCACGATCCTGGGGTCCACCGGCTCCATTGGCGTCAGTACGCTGGATGTGTTGCAACGCCACCCTGATCGCTTCCGGGTGGTGGCGTTAACCGCGCATCGGGATGTCGAGGCGCTATTTCAGCAATGCCTGATCCACGAACCCCACTATGCAGTCATGGCTGATCCAGATTCTGCGACGAGGTTGCGCGATCGCTTGCAGTCCGTGGGGCGTTCGGTCGAGGTGCTGGCGGGGGTGACCGGGCTGGAGCAAGTGGCGGCTTTGCCGGAGGTCAGCTATGTCATGGCGGCGATTGTCGGCGCGGCGGGTTTGCTGCCCACACTGGCAGCGGCGCAAGCGGGCAAGCGGGTGTTATTGGCTAACAAGGAAGCGCTGGTTATGGCCGGGCCGCTGTTTATGGCGGCAGTGCGCGAACACGGCGCGGAATTGTTGCCCATCGACAGCGAGCACAACGCGATTTTTCAGTGCCTGCCGCCGGCGTTTGCTGCTGAAGGACTGGATGCAGTAGGCGTGCGCCGGATTTTGCTGACCGGCTCCGGTGGGCCGTTTCGCGTGACGCCGCTTGATCAATTGCCGGATGTGACCCCGGAACAAGCGTGCGCGCATCCCAACTGGAGTATGGGCCGCAAGATTTCGGTGGACTCCGCCACCATGATGAACAAGGGGCTGGAAGTCATCGAAGCGCACTGGCTGTTTGGCGCATCTTCCGAGCAAATTGAAGTAGTGATTCACCCGCAAAGCGTGATCCATTCTATGGTGGAATATCAGGATGGCTCGGTGCTGGCGCAGTTAGGTAACCCCGACATGCGCACGCCGATTACTCACGCCCTGGCCTGGCCGCGCCGATTAACGTCTGGAGTGGCGTTCCTGGATTTCACGCAAGTGGCGAAACTGGAGTTTCAAGCCCCGGACTTTGCCCGCTTTCCCGGCTTGAAACTGGCGTTCGCTGCACTGGAAGCGGGCGGGACCGCGCCGGCGATTCTCAATGCCGCTAATGAAATTGCTGTGCAAGCCTTTCTTGACCGAAAAATTCGCTTCACCGACATCGCTGCTGTTGTCCAATCCACTTTGGAACAGGTCAACAGAGGTGTGGCCGCGTCGCTGGCAACGATTCTCGACGCCGATGCTCAGGCACGGGCTGCCGCGAGCGACGGAGTTGCCGCCTATGTCGGAGGTTGTTTATGAATAGCAGTCCATTGATTTCCCTGCTGGCCCTGATCGTCACGCTGGGCGTGCTGATCACAGTGCATGAATTTGGCCATTTCTGGGTGGCGCGCCGCCTGGGCGTCAAGGTCACAAAATTTTCCATCGGCTTTGGCAAGCCACTGTGGCGGCGGCAAAGCCGGGATGGTGTAGAGTACGTGATCGCCGCCCTGCCTTTGGGCGGTTACGTCAAGATGCTCGATGAGCGTGAAGGCGACGTGCCAAAGGCCGAGTTGCATCGGGCGTTCAACCGGAAGCCAGTCAGTGCCCGCATCGCCATTGTGCTGGCTGGACCCTTGTTTAACTTTCTGTTCGCCATTTTGGCCTATGCCTGTATGTTCGTGGTTGGCGTCCCCGGCGTGAAACCGCTGCTGGATCAGCCTGTAGCGGGTTCTCTGGCCGAGGCCGGCGGGTTCCGCAAGGGCGATCTCATCGTCGCCATCGACGGCGAATCGACCCCGGCGCTGAGTTCCGCCATGCTGGCTCTGGTGGATCGGGCGATGGCTGAAGACGTAATCCGGGTCGAGGTCGAAGATGCTGAAGAGCGGACGCGCATCCGCACCCTCGATTTGCGCAATAGCCGGGTGGGCGTCGACGACATGATGATTTTTGACCGGGTGGGTTTAGCGCCTTGGCAACCGATCTTGCCGGCAGTGATTGGTCAGGTGATGCCAGATGGCGCTGCGGCGCGGGCTGGTCTGCAGCCGGGCGACCGCATTGTGTCGGTTGACAGTGAACCGGTCGCCGACTGGAAACAGTGGCGCGGCATCATTGAACGCCATCCCGGCCAATCCCTGACAGTGCGCATCGAACGCGCAGAAAGCGAGCAGGTGTTGGAATTGATGCCCGACAGCCGGGAAACCCGTCAGGGCGAGCCGGTCGGCTTTATCGGGGCCGTCGCTGATGTGCCGCCGGATCTCGCCGCGGACTTGCAGGTCATGGTACGTTATGGGCCGCTGGACGCTTTGGGCGCCGCGATCGGCAAGACTTGGGATATGTCGCTGCTAACCCTGCGGATGCTGGGCCGGATGCTGGTCGGCAAAGCTTCGCTGGAAAATCTCAGCGGGCCGCTGACCATCGCCCAGTTCGCCGGACAGGCGGCCAGCGCCGGCCTGATCGCTTTTTTGTCGCTGCTGGCCCTGGTCAGCGTCAGCCTGGGTGTGTTGAACCTGTTGCCGGTGCCGGTGCTGGATGGCGGGCATCTGTTGTATTACCTGATCGAAGCGATCAAGGGCAGTCCGCTGTCAGAAGCCCTGCAGCAGGTGGGACAGCAGGTGGGCATCGTCGTGCTGCTGCTTTTGATGGGGCTGGCGCTGTTCAATGATTTTAATCGTCTGCTGGGATAGGGGATCACCGGGTGCTCGCTTGCTTATGAAATCGTATCGTCATTTAATGCTGTCGGTGGGTCTGTGGGGCGCGTTATCCAGCGCGCAGGCAGCGGAATTCGTGGTGCAGGACATTCAGGTGGATGGCCTGCAACGCCTTTCGGCGGGCACCGTGTTCAACTATTTGCCGGTGCAGGCGGGCGCAACGATTTCCGAGAAGGATTATCCGGAAATCATCCGCGCTTTGTTTAAAACCGGCTTTTTCACTGATGTGAATCTGGAACGGAACGGCAATGTGCTGGTGGTGACCGTCACCGAGCGGCCCGCCATCTCTGAGGTCCGTATTCAAGGTAATCAGGACATCAGTACCGATGACCTCAAGAAAGCCTTGACCCAGGTCGGTCTGGCTGAAGGTCGGGTGTTCGATCGGTCGCTGCTGGACAAGGTCGAGCAGGAACTGTTGCAACAGTACTACAGTCGTGGCCGCTATGCCGTGCAGATCAAGAGCCAAGTGCAGCCGTTGGAGCGCAACCGGGTTGCGATCACGATCGACATCTCCGAAGGCGCGGTGGCCAGCATTCGCCAGATCAATATCGTCGGTAACAAAGCGTTTACCGAGAAGGAACTGGTGGGCTTGTTACAGTCATCTACCTCCGGCTGGTTCTCGTTCTTCACCAAGGACGACCAGTACGCCAAGCAGAAACTGGCGGCGGATATTGAAACGCTGCGTTCCTTCTATCTGGATCGCGGTTATCTCAAGTTCAATATTGAATCCACCCCGGTATCGATCACTCCGGACAAGCAGGATGTCTATATCACCATCAACGTGACTGAAGGCGAGCCGTTCACTATCGAAAATATCCAGTTGGCTGGGGATTTCGGGATTGTGGCCGAAGCTGAGTTGCGTCAGTTAATCAATATTCAGCCGGGCGAAACTTTCTCGCGCGCCAAGATTACTGAAGCCACCAAGAAGATTGGTGAACGACTGGGACAGGAAGGCTATGCCTTCGCCAATATCAATACTGTACCTCAGATCAACGACGAGAGCCGCAAGGTGGATTTGACCTTTGTGGTTGATCCAGGCCGGCGGGTTTATGTACGGCGCATCAACTTCCAGGGCAATACCAAGACCCAGGATGAAGTGCTGCGCCGGGAGATGCGGCAGGCGGAGGGCGCCTGGTATTCGACCAAGGATCTGGACCGTTCCAAGACCCGTTTGCAGCGCCTGGACTATCTGGAGAGCGTCAACGTCGAAACGCCAGCAGTGCCGGGAACCAACGATCAGGTCGATGTCAACTACACCGTCGTCGAACGGCCATCGGGCAGTCTGATGTTTGGCGTCGGCTACGGCCAGGATTCCGGCGTGCTGTTGAACGCTAGCGTAACCCAGAACAATTTTCTTGGCACCGGCAATCAGTTAAGCGTCGTGCTTAACAATAGCAGCGCCAGCGACAATTACAGCATTTACTACAATAATCCCTACTATACGGTGGACGGCGTCAGTCTGGGATTTCGTTTGTATTATCAGAGTATCGACAGCGCCGAGCTGAATTCTGCCAACTTTGTCCGTAATGCGGGAGGATTTCAGGTTAACCTGGGGTTTCCGCTCAATGAGTTTGATACACTGCGGCTGAGTCCCGGCTATCAGCATCTGTGGATTGACACGACGACGTCAACGCCGATTGAGATTATCGATGATCTGGAGCAGAACGGTGATACCTACGATCAGATCACCCTGGATGCCAGTTGGGCGCGCGACAGCCGCAATCGAACGATTTTTCCGACCGGGGGCAGTCTGAATCAGGTGGTGGGACAATTTGCGCTGCCAGGCAGCACCGCGGAATTTTACAAACTCACCTACCGGACTAACAACTACTATCCGCTGGCGCGCTGGCTGACTTGGTCGGTGGGCGGCGAAGTCGGCTACGGTGATGGCTATGGCGGCACCGATGGCTTGCCATTTTTCGAGAATT
>CAZDVY010000036.1:0-16326 GCA_964508935.1 uncultured Candidatus Competibacteraceae bacterium
AAGGTCATGGCGGATGCGTTCGCTGAAGAGCGGATCGACGCGATCTATCTGGTGTACAACGAGTTTGTTAACACCATGAGCCAGAAGCCCAAAATGGAACGGTTGGTGCCGATTACCGCTGAGGTGAAAGATGCTGCACCGGCCCATCGCTGGGATTACATCTATGAGCCTGATCCTAAGGAACTTATCGAGCTGCTGCTGCGGCGTTATGGCGAGTCGGTGGTTTATCAGGCTCTGGTCGAGAACGTCGCCTGCGAAATGGCCTCCCGCATGGTCGCCATGAAGAGCGCCTCCGACAATGCCGGCGCCCTCATCGATGAGTTGCAATTGATCTACAACAAGGCCCGGCAGGCGTCGATTACCCAGGAACTCGCTGAGATCGTGGGCGGTGCCGCGGCGGTATAGGGTCGCAGCGAACGCCTGTTCTATTCGGGGTAGGCGTACGGTGAAACAAGTTTAAGAGGAACCCAAGTAATGAGTTCTGGCAATATTGTGCAAATCATCGGCGCGGTGGTGGACGTTGAGTTCCCTCGCGGGGCGGTGCCTAAAATTTATGATGCGCTGCGCCTTGATGAAAACGGGCTGATTTTGGAAGTGCAGCAACAATTGGGTGATGGTGTAGTCCGCACCATCGCTATGGGGCCGTCGGAAGGCCTGAAGCGCAACATGGCTGTCTCCAGCACTGGGGCGCCGATCTCGGTGCCGGTGGGCAAGCCCACCCTGGGTCGGATTATGAATGTGCTAGGGATACCAATTGACCACAAGGGACCGGTGGAAACCGACACCTATCGCGCTATTCACCAACCCGCACCCAGTTATGAAGATCAGTCGGGTGCGACTGAGCTGCTGGAGACCGGTATCAAGGTTATCGACTTGCTCTGTCCGTTCGCCAAAGGTGGTAAAGTCGGCCTGTTCGGCGGCGCCGGTGTGGGCAAGACGGTCAATATGATGGAGCTGATCCGCAACATCGCTATCGAGCACTCCGGGTATTCCGTGTTCGCTGGCGTGGGTGAGCGGACCCGCGAAGGCAATGACTTCTATCATGAAATGAAGGACTCGAACGTTCTCGACAAAGTGGCCTTGGTCTATGGCCAGATGAACGAGCCGCCGGGCAACCGGCTGCGCGTGGCGTTGACCGGTCTAAGCATCGCCGAGAACTTCCGTGATGAAGGCCGTGATGTGCTGCTGTTTGTGGACAACATCTACCGCTACACCTTGGCCGGCACTGAGTGTTCGGCGCTGTTGGGACGGATGCCATCCGCAGTGGGTTATCAGCCAACGCTGGCCGAGGAAATGGGTGTATTACAGGAGCGCATCACTTCGACCAGGACCGGGTCCATTACCTCGATTCAGGCGGTGTATGTGCCGGCGGATGACTTGACCGACCCGTCCCCGGCGACCACCTTCGCACATCTGGACGCCACAGTCGTATTGTCCCGGCAAATCTCTGAGCTGGGCATCTACCCGGCAGTGGATCCGCTGGATTCGACTTCCCGGCAGCTCGACCCGCTGGTCGTTGGCCAGGATCACTACGATACGGCCCGTGCGGTGCAGAGTACCTTGCAGCGCTATAAGGAATTAAAGGACATCATCGCCATTTTGGGCATGGATGAACTGTCCGAGGAAGACAAGCTGGTTGTGGCCCGCGCCCGCAAGATCCAGCGTTTCCTGTCGCAGCCGTTCTTTGTGGCGGAAGTGTTTACCGGTTCGCCCGGCAAGTATGTCGCGCTCAAGGACACGATCGCAGCGTTCAAGGGCATCGTCGCCGGCGAGTACGATCATCTGCCCGAGCAGGCATTCTACATGGTCGGTTCGATTGACGAGGCCGTGGAAAAGGCCAGCAAGCTGTAATGGAACAGCGGTTCCGCAGATTGCGGAGCCGCCGCCCATCGCTAACCGACCAGGAGACGAACCATGGCCATGACACTGCATGTCGATATTGTCAGTGCGGAAAAAGAGCTGTTCTCCGGCATTGCGGAGATGGTGACTGCGCCGGGCGAACTGGGTGAACTCGGCATTTTACCCCGGCATAGCCAGTTGCTGACCCGGCTTAAACCCGGTCAGGTTCGGGTGAGATTGCAGGGGGGTGAGGAGCAACTGTTCTACGTATCCGGGGGAATGTTGGAAGTGCAGCCGCACTTGGTGACGATCCTGTCTGATACCGCTGAACGGGCGCGGGATCTGGATGAAGCCGCGGCTCAGACCGCCAAACAACGCGCTGAACAGATTATCGCCGATCATCGGAGCGAGTTCGAATACGCCAGAGCTAAAGCCGAACTGGCCGAGGCCATCGCTCAGTTGCAGACGATTGAGAAAATGCGCAGACTGCGCAAATCCGGCTAATCAAGCCTAATAATAATAAGATTCTCGACCCCGCTAGGTCGTGACTTGTGTCACGGCCTTTTTATTGGCGTCAGCTACGCCCATTAGCCCGAAATCGCAGCCTGGCTCGGACCTTGGCTCCGCCCAACGCTCCGTAACCGATCTCCAGCCGGCCGTAATAAACCTCCTCAACCAAATCTCGCACGACCGCCAGCCCGATGCCATGACCCGCGACCGTCGGATCGGCTCGCTGACCGCGATTGAGCAACAGCGGCGCCTGCTCGGGCGGAATGCCTGGACCATCGTCATCAACCTCCAGCACCAATTCCGCCGGCCTATCGTCTTCAGCGGGCCAGGCGCGCACCACGACCTGCTGGCGCGCCCACTTGCAGGCGTTATCCGCCAGATTGCCGAGAATCTCCATTAAATCACCTTCATCGCCGTAAAACACGGTATTTGCTGCGATTTCACAGCGCAAATCCAAAGCTCGTTCCGCGTATACTTTGGCCAGCGAATCCAGAATCCGGTGGGCGAGCGGTGCGACCGGCAACGGGACGCTGAGCGCGATAGGGCCGGAAGCGGCAGCCCGCTGCAATTGATAATCAACGGTGCGGTTCATGCGCTCGACCTGTTCGATCAGCGCCTGCCGCAATTCCTGAGGGGATGCCCCGTTTTCCAGCGCGCCGCGCAAGACTGCCAGCGGGGTTTTCAAACTATGCGCCAGATCGCCGAGCGCATTACGATAACGTTCCAGCAGTGTGCGACTCTGACGAACCAGGGCATTCAGGTTGGTCGTCAGCGGCCGTAGTTCCTCAGGATAGTCGCTGCTGAGTTCTGTACACTGGCCGGATTCGATTTCGGTCACCTCGGCTGCCACCCGCCGCAACGGTTTCAGGCTCCAGCGCAGGATCAGGCCCTGTACCGCCAGCAGCACCCCGGTCGCCGCCAGCAGCCAACCCCACAAACTGCGTCGGAAACTCCACAGTTGGTCGAGAAAATTCCACTGGGTTTCAGCCACCCGGAAGGTGTAAAGCCGATAGTGGTTCGGTGCAACTTCCCAACTGACCGTGAACGCCAGCAGGAATAGCGGATCACCGTCTGCGGCTTCCAGAGGAGCGAACTGCACATCGCCAGGATCGCGAACGGCCGGGAAAAATGGCAAGGCCCGGCCTAGCAATGAGGGTGAACGCCAGACCAGATTGCCCTGCGCATCCATGACATCGGCATACAACCCGGAATCCGGAGTAGAAAACCTTGCTTCCGGCAACGCCTGGGGAAGCGTCAACCGATTGAAGGCGTCCACATCGACGACGCCCAACAACATATAAACCTGAGCCTGCAGGCGATCCTGCACGGCGGACTGGGCGCTATCCCGAAACGCTCGGTCCAGGATCAGGCCGGTCAGACCGAGAAAGGCTGCCAGTACGACGCTGGCGGCAATCAGCAACCGACCGCTAAAGGAATGCATCGGCGGTTAGCCGGCAGCGCGTTCCAGCCGGAACCGGTAACCGCGTCCACGCAAGGTTTCAATCGGATTCAACGTGCGGTTTGGATCGAGCTTGCGGCGCAGCCGGCCCACCAGCACCTCCAGCACGTTGCTGTCGCGATCCTCATCTTCTTGGTAGAGGTGTTCGGTCAGTTCGGTTTTGGAGATGACCGTGCCGGCGTGGAGCATTAAATATTCCAGCAGCTTGTATTCATAGGCGGTCACCTCCACTGGCTGACCGTCCAAAGTGACTTGCTGTGCACCAGTGTCCAACGCAATAGATCCGCAATGTAGGATCGCTTGCGTCCAGCCGCCGGTGCGGCGGATCAGCGCCCGCAAGCGCGCCAGCAGTTCCTCAGTGTAGAAGGGTTTGACCAGGTAATCATCAGCGCCGGCTTCCAGCCCTTCAACCTTGTCCTGCCAGCGGCCACGGGCGGTCAGAATCAGAATCGGAAACGTGCGCCCCGCTGCCCGCCAGCGGCGAATCACCTCGATACCAGGCAAATCAGGGAGTCCAAGATCGACAATAGCGGCGTCCAGCGGGTATTCCTGGCCAAGATATAAACCCGTGCGACCATCCGCAGCGATATCCACAGCGTACCCCTGCTCGCGCAATTGGGCAGTGACCCGTTCCAGCAACGGGGTTTCATCTTCGATGATCAAAATGCGCATTTCGCCCCCAGCCCGATTTCCGAGGTTTTGGTTAATCACGCCCACGACCATTAGCGGGATCGTAGTGGAAATTCCGCACCCGCCCCCCTGGCTCCAGAATACGCACCCGATAACCGGGGCGGCCGTTACGTTGATCACCCTGTATGCCCAGCACCCGACCCCCGGTCGCTTCACGGGCCGCGTCGGCCGCCCGGTCGGGATCAGCAAACTGGCGGGGAGGAGGACGGTACTGCCGGCTACGGGCAGGCGGTCCGTCATCGCCGCCCCGGTATGACCGGTAGGATTGGGCTTGTGCGCCGCCGGCGACCAGCAGGCCTGCCAGCATCAGGAGCGCCAGTCGCCGCAATCGTCTCGTTCTGTCGGACATGATGGGCAATTTCCATAATGGATTTTTGTGATCAGCTTGAATAATAGAAAGATTAGAATGAATCAGGACTGAATTGTTAATGATGCTCGATCCAACCGGAACAGTCCGGGGATTCAGTAGAGATTCAGCCGGTCATTCCTAGACTTGGCATGTACCATAAACGTCCATGAAGCGCCTTGGGCGCCCCTTGTCAACTGGGAGCAATGTCGATGAGAACGCGATGGCAAGCAGGATTGATCGCGATATTGATGTTGTTGGGCTCAACCGCGGTTTGGGCGCAACGGTTCGATAGTCGCGATGTGGAAGTGGAGATCGTGAATGACCGGGGCCGACCGTTTCCGCAATATCCGCTGCGGCGCGGCGGCGGACCGGCAGTCTACAAAGCGCATGTGGAGGCGGTGCGCGGCAGCAATTATTCGATCCGCATTCGCAACCGCAGCGAGCAGCGCATCGGAGTAGTGATCGCGGTCGATGGCCGCAACATCATTAGCGGTGACCGTTCCAACCTCCGCCCGCATGAGCGGATGTATGTCCTTGAACCGGGTCAGCGGGAAACCTACGAAGGTTGGCGGACTGGCCGGAACCGAGTCAATCGCTTCTATTTTACCGATGCCGGTGATTCCTACGCGGGCGCATGGGGTGACTCTTCAGCGATGGGGGTGATCGCCGTAGCGGCGTTCCGGGAAGCCATATCTTATCCACCGCCTCGCCCACAGCCCTGGTCCGATGATCGCGGGGGAGAGCTACGCGGTGCAGAACGCCAGCGGCGGAGCGCACCACCGGCAGCGGCTGACGCGCCGCGCAGTGCGCAAGCGGCGCCCGGCACCGGCTACGGTGAAAGCGAGTGGTCGCCGTCGCGGCGGGTCGAATTCGAACCGGAACGGCGGCCATTCGCCCGGTTCTTCTTGAAATACGCCTGGCGCGATACGCTGTGTCAGGAAGAGGTGATCGACTGTAACCGTGGCCAGCCGCGACCACATAATCGGTTGTGGGATGAGAATGACGGCTATACGCCACCCCCGCCGCGTTATGATCGCCAGGATCGCGAGGAATGGCGATAGTTCTCTCACCCTCAGCCCCCTCCTGCGCAGGGAGAGGGCGTCACGCAGGAGGCTGAACGTTTGCGCACACTCGACGCCTGGAGTCGCCTGCGCGAGGCATTGCTCAATCCTTCCGTGGACGCGGTAAAGCTGGATGAGGCGTTGCGCGAGGCGCGGACGCGGCAACCCCTGCCGGTGGTCTGGCTGATCGGCAAGGCCCAGGCTGGCAAGACCTCGATCATTCGCGCCCTGACGGGCAGTGAAACTGCGAAAATCGGTAATGGCTTCCAGCCCTGTACCCGCACCGCCCGGTTCTATGACTTTCCCGTCGAAGCGCCGGTCGTGCGCTTTCTCGATACCCGAGGTCTGGGCGAAGTGGCCTACGATCCTGCTGAGGATATTCGCTACTGCGAGTCGCAGACGCATCTGGTGTTGGGGGTGATGAAGGCAACCGACATCCGTCAGGATGCGGTCTGTCAGGTCTTGCATGCGGTTCGCAAACGTCATCCAGAATGGCCAGTGCTGATCGCTCAAACTGGCCTGCATGAAGCTTATCCCCCGGGCGGCGAACATATCTTGCCCTATCCCTACGACCGGCTGCCGTGGCCGCCGCAGATACCCCACGATCTGGTCCGCACCCTGACGGCTCAGCGTGTGCGGTTGGGAGCGCTGCCTGGCTCTGCGCCGGTGCATTGGGCGCCGATCGATCTCACCTTGCCGGAAGATGGTTGGGAACCCGTTGACTATGGACTGGAAGCCCTGTGGACAGCGATAGGTGAAGTTTCAGCATTGGGGTTGCAGGCGCGATTGCGGGGCGATGCTGGAGTGCGCGATGTTTATTCCCGCGCTGCGCATCCGCATATCGTCGGTCATGCGCTGGTCGCTGCTGGAGTTGGCGCATTACCGCTGGTCGATTTGGTCGGAGTACCGGCGGTACAGGCGAAACTGTTGCACAGCCTGGCGACGCTGTACGGACAGCATTGGGACCGACGCCGGGTTTCGGAATTTTTCGGGCTGCTGGGCATAGGCGTCGGCGCCAGCTATGTGGCCCGACTGCTGGGTCGGGAAGTGGTCAAGCTGATTCCCGGTTGGGGACAGACGATCGGGGCGATGTGGGGTGCGACCGCCAGCGGGACGACCACCTATGCGCTGGGCAAAACCGCCAGCGCCTACTTTCTCAGCCGGCGGCAAAATCATCCCGTCGATGCCGCCGCGCTTCGCCGTATCTACACCGAGGCGCTGGCCGTCGGCGCGAGTATACTGAAAGAAAATCCTCCCTGACCTCCCTTTGTCAAAGGGGAACTGAATTAGGAGCTTTCCTCATGTTGATGTCCGGCCAAGATTACCGCGAATCGTTGCGACGCTATAAGCCACGGGTGTTTATCAACGGTCGTCTGATTGAATCGGTGGTGGATGAACCGCTGCTTGCGCCGGGCGTGAATGGCGTGGCGCTGACCTACGATTTCGCCCTGCGTGAAGATCACGCGCCGTTGATGCGGGCCAGCCGGCCCGATTTCGCCAGTGGTCAGCCGGTGAATCGGATGATCGCTGTTCCCGCTTCGACCGATGATCTGCTGGACAAGCTGGAAGCGGTGCGGCTGGTCTGCCAGGAAACCGGTTGCGCCCAGCGCTATCTGGGCGGCGATGCGCTGTCCGCGATCCAGCAGACGACGGTGCAGATGGATGCGGAATTGAACACGCATTACAGCGAACAGTTCCGCGCCTACCTCGAACAGGTATATGCCGAAGACCTGACGCTGGGCGTGGCGATGACCGATGGTAAGGGCGACCGCAGTCGCCGACCCAGTCAGCAGGCGAATCCCGATACTTACGTGCGGATCGTGGAGCGCCGCAAGGATGGCATCGTCATTTCCGGGGTCAAGGCGATTATTACCGGCGCGCCGTACATGCATGAACTGTTGGTGATGCCGGGCCGGAATTTGACCGAGGCTGACGCCGATTACGCGGTGTGCTGCGCCGTGCCGGTGGACGCGGAAAATCTGACCCTGGTCGCCCGTCCGGCGGGTCGGCCCGGCGAGGCGGCGGCCAAGTTCAGCGCCCGTTATGGCCAGTCCACTGCCGTAGCGATGTTTGATCAGGTGTTTGTCCCTTGGGAGCGCGTCTTTCTGGCCGGAGAATGGCGGCATTCCGGCGAGTTGACGCATCAGTACGCGACCCATCACCGCCATACCTGCATTGGCGCCCGGGCCGGCTTCGGCGATCTGCTGATTGGTGCGGGCGCGTTGATGACCGAGGCCAACGGCCTCAACCTCGACCGCACGGGTCATCTGCGCGAGGCGATGGTGGAATTGATCCAAATCACCGAAGGCTTCTTCGCCTGTGGCGTAGCCGCTTCAGTCTACGGCGTCGCCGATCCGGCGGGTGTCATGATGCCCGAACCGGTGTTCGCCAATATCGGCAAGCTGCTGCTGGCGACGCAGATTTACGATATGCACCGACTGGCCCATACCGTATCCGGTGGACTGATCGTCACCTTGCCGGGGCCGGATGAAGACCACAATCCCGCCACTGCCGGGCGACTCTCGGAACTGTTGGCCGGGCGCTCTGACATCCCCTACGCAAAGCGCATTGAAGTCGCCCGGTTTATCGAAGACTTGACCGCTTCCTATCAGGGCGGTTGGTATTCGGTGATCTCGCTGCACGGTGGTGGTTCGCCGGAAGCCATGAAGCGCGAAATCTGGCGACAGTATCCGGTCGCAGATCAGGTTGCACTGGTCGAGCGTTTGCTGGAACGCGGCGTTCTTGCCGATTCTGACCGCCCGATGACCCGTCGTCGGCAACCCGGCCGTTGTTGCGCTCTCGGCTGCGAAGCGCCCGACGTTCCGCACTCCGCACCCGCCTCTTCGCCGACATGATGGGTTTTGCGCGCATAGACCGGCTGCGACTAGCCGCGCTGCTGCTATGGATGTTACCGGTCGCCGCCCTGTTGCCGCTGGGTTTGTTCTGGCTGTGGCGCTCCGGGACGTTATTTTGGTGGCTCGCGGCGCTGCTGGTGTGCAGCGCCGCCGGTTACGGATTGCAGCACTGGTTATTACGCCGGGATCGCCGGTTACTGGCGGGTGCAGCGACTCAGTCTGACGCGCACTGGCCGCCAAAAGCTGCGGGCGCTTGGACAGCAGTTGAACAAATGGCGGAGGGAATTAAACCAGAAGACTGGCCGCTCAATGACGGCGGACGATTGTGGAACCTCGGCCAGAACACGCTGGATGTCGTCGCCCGCTATTACCATCCGCAGGAAGAACGGCCCCTGCTGGAACTGACCGTGCCGCACACGCTGTTGATCATCGAACGGGCCAGCCGCGACTTGCGGACGACTGTGACTGACCATATTCCCCTGAGTCATCGCTTGACCATTGGCGATCTGCTCCGGGCCTGGCGCTGGAAGGATTCTGCCGAGCGGTTGATGAATGTCTATCGAGCCGGTCGTTTGGTCATCAATCCAGCGGATGCGTTGCTGAGCGAGGCTTGGGGTCATTTTCGCGGTCGGTCCTATAGTCAGGCCTGGACGGAAACCCAGCGCTGGCTATTGCGGGAATATGTCCGCAAGGTGGGCTATTACGCGATTGAACTGTACAGCGGGCGGCTGACCCTGACGGAGACGGAACCCACGGTGCAGCCGACGCCCGCTTCCCGCGAAGATCTGGCCCGGGTCGCCGAAGGGGTTACCCGAACGAGCGAGCCATTGCGCATCGTCATTCTGGGCCGGGCCAACGCGGGCAAATCCAGCCTGATCAATGCGCTGTTTGGCCGGTTGACCGCTGCAACCGACGTATTGCCGGACACGACGCCGGGATTGACACCCTATCGCTTGGAGCATGAAGGATTGACCGCGGCGCTGATTTTTGACACGCCGGGTTGCGATACCGAGTTGCTGACCGAGAAAGCGTTGCGGAAAGCGGCGCGGGATGCGGACTTGATCCTCTGGGTGTGCGCGGCGCACCGTCCTGACCGGCAGTTGGATCGAAGGCACCTTGATTTACTGCGCGGCGGGTTCGCCGAGCGGATCGAGCGCCGCCCGCCGCCGGTGTTGGTTGTGGTCAGCTACATCGACCAATTGCGCCCCCACCGGGAGTGGCAGCCGCCCTACGATTTACAGAATCCTCAAGGGGCGAAGGCGGCGAATATCTGCGCAGCGATGGAAGCAGTCGCTGGAGATTTGGCAGTTCCCATTGCAGCGGTTATTCCGGTCTGTCTGGCCGAGGGGCGGATTTACAACGTGGATGATGCCTTGTGGTCGGTCATACTCGACCGGCAGGATGAAGCGGGCAAAGTGCGTTTCCTGCGCTGTCTGGAACAGCGCAAGCGGGAAGAAAACTGGGCATTGCTGCGCCGGCAGTTGGCCAATGCCGGACGGTGGCTGACCACCTTGCCGGGGCGGGTGTTGGGTTGATCATCAACCAGCCCGAAACACGCCATATTGTCCGGTAAACGTCATGGCCGGTTCGCCTTCGGCGCGGATGACGACCTCCACGGTCCAGCGGGCCTTGCCATGCTGGCGGTAGCGGTGAATGAATCGCTCGATGGTTTCCGCATTCGGGCGCTGACATTCGGTGATAATGTCGCCCCGCACCGGCCGCAGGAATTTCTGAGTGCTCTCCGTAATGACAATCTCGGCGGTTTCGCCATGCGCCTGCAACGTCGTGCGGGTCAATGCCCAGCCGGTCAGCGCCGCCAGCGCCACCATGGCTCCCCCGAAAGCGATGCCCTTGTCATTGATGTTCGGCGCGAGCGGCGCGACGATGCTCAAACTGGCATCGTTGCAGCGTTCCAGCCGCGCCTGCATGGCCTGAAAGAGCGGGACGTAGCGGTTAAGATAATCATTGATTTCCTGAATGACCGGCGCTTGGGGCATAAGAAGTTCCTTAGGTTTGAGGAATCATGGAGAATTAAAGCATACTGTTCTAGTGGCCTTGATATTGTTTAGTAAAATCAAGGATTATTAATCCCGCAACCGACAATCGAACAGCACATCCTCACCCATCCCATAGCGGCGATGCGGTGGGCGCAGGCCCTGGGACAAATCCTCAATCATGGGCAGCGTGACGCCGGGGCGTCCGGACCCGATGATCAACGGTGCGATGGCGATTTGCAGCCGATCCAGCAAGCCTGCTTCCAGAAAAGCGGATACGGTCAAACCGCCGCCTTCGACAAAAATCCCGAACAGTCCGCGATCTTGCAACTGCCGCAAGACTTCGGCGAGCCGCAGGCGCTGACCATCGTCAGGAACGCCAATGACCTGCGCCTGACCGGGTCCTGGTTCATCCGCCAATTTCTCGGCGCACACCAGCCAGGTCGGCGCCGTTCCATCATGGAACAGGCCATGTTCAGCAGACAGGCGGCGGCGAGGATCAAGGATGACCCGTGCGGGATGCGGACCAGTTACCCGCCGTGTGGTTAATTGTGGATTGTCGCATTCCACCGTACTCGCTCCGACAATGATGGCGTCGCAGAGTGCACGCATTCGGTGCAGATGGGTGAGGTTTTCAGAACCGTTAATATGGCAGGACGCGCCATTCAGGGTTGCAATGCGCCCGTCCAGACTTTGTCCGAGATGCGCTACGGTGAAAGGCCGGGTGCGGCCGGCTAACGCTATCGGCAAATAAAGGTTCAACAGTTCCGCTGCGGCTGTGGTGATCGGAATCTGGGTAGTCCAGGCGCCATCTTCGGTGATTTCAAGCAACACACCAGCGCCAAAGCTGATTTCCAGGCGGGCGGGCAGCGCCTCCAGGGCGCGTGCGATCCGGCGCAATTCCAGCAGCAGCGCCCAGCTCTGTTCCAGGTCAATCAACCCAGCAGCAGGCGTCATGCCTTTGGCAACCGGGCGTAGATGTCGCCGGAACCCTCGGCGGGGGTGAACCTGTCCAGCCGGGCGTACATCGCGTCAGCGTCCAGCCAGCGATCTGACCGCAGGCGTTGCGCTTCTCCCACTGACCAGTTGAATTGATACGCTCCCAATCTCGCCAACTGCGCAATGCAGTCCCGCGCCGCCTCCAGACACGCCGGCAGATACTCGAACGATAAGGCGGGAATCGCTTGCGACAAGCCTTTCAGCACATCTAATTCGTAACCTTCCACGTCGATTTTGCAAAACGCCGGCAGCCCATAACGAGCGATTAATTCATCCAGCGTCGTCACCGTGACCAAAACCTGCTCGTTCCAGCGCACCGTGGCGAATCCGCGTTCTTGGCATACCGCTTCAATCCAGGTGGGGGACAGTGTGGTCACCGTGGGCGTTCGGGAGCTAACCCACAGTTCCGCCACGCCCGGCGCTGCGCCGACCGCCTGTTCGATCAAAATAATCCGGGATTGTTGACCGAACCAGCGGCGCAGCAGCGCCATGCAATCGGGTTGTGGCTCTACCGCGATGATGCGGGCATTCAGCGGCGCCCAGGCCCGCAGCCGACTGCCGACATGCGCGCCGATGTCGAAACAGACATCGCCGGGACCGATAAATTGGGCATAAAACCGGGTGAGTTGGCGGCGGCGAAAGGGAATGGCGTGATACATCATCACCGAACGCAGCAGTCCCCATTGTCGCGCTAAACCAGACCTGATTTTCATGATCAGTCATCGGTTGGCCGTAAATCGATCAATTTCCGATCATCGCTAAAACGCATCTCGAAAAAAACCTGCACGTCGTCCATCGAAGGGTTGCTTCCAGCCCTTCAGCGTCAAGATTCCTGAGCCGACGCAGCAGGTTGCGCCTCACGGCGGCGGCGCAGCAACAGGCGTGAGACGAAGATGCCGATCTCAAAAAGCATCCATATCGGCACCGCCAGCAGGGTTTGCGAAATCACGTCCGGTGGGGTCAACAACATGCCGATGACGAAAGCACCGACAATAACGTAGGGTCGTTTGGCGGCCATCGCTTCGGGGGAGAGAATGCCCGCCAGCGCCAGAATAACCGTCGCAACCGGCACTTCGAATGCCACCCCGAACGCGAAAAACAGGGTCATGACGAAATCGAGATAGCGGTTGATGTCGGTCATGACCGCCACGCCTTCCGGGGCGGTGCTGGTGATGAAACTGAAGAAGATCGGCATGATGAGAAAATAGGCGAAGGCCATGCCGCAATAGAACAGGAGCGTGCTGGACAGCAGGACGGGTATCGCCAGCCGCTTCTCGCGTTGGTACAGGCCGGGCGCGACGAAGGCCCAGACCTGATAGAGAATCCACGGCATGGTGACGAACACCGCCAGGATCAGGGTAAATTTAAGCGGGGTCAGAAATGGCGACAGCACGTCAATGGCGATCATGCTGCTATGCGCCGGCATGTGGCGGGTCAAGGGGCCGGCCAGCGCGCTGTAGATCGGGTTGGAAAACGGCGACATCGCCACAAAAACCAGCAGAATTCCCCCCACCATGCGCAGCAGGCGGGTACGCAATTCCAGGAGATGACTGATAAAAGGCTGTTCGCGGTCGGTGTCGGACACGGATTCAATTCGCAGCAGGCGGTGGAGACGGCGAGGGTGGTGATACCGGTTTTTGCAGCGAAACTAATCCTCCTTGTCCCTCTTTTTCATCAAAGGGGGGCAGAGAAGCCGGAGGGATTTCGTTGTACGGTTTTTCCCCTGGAGAGTCGTAAGCCGGTGGCCTCCAGCCTGGCGGTGGCGGTGCGGAAACGGCGCCCGGTTGCCAACCCGGTGGCGGGCCAGGGTCGTCGAATTCCGCCTGGATGTCTTGCTGAATAGCGTTCACCCGGCCGGCTAGATCCTGCTTGATCTCGTTAATTTCGGTCAGATGGCTTTGCTCACGCAACGACTGTTTGATTTCTTCCAGATGCAGTTCGCGATCCACTTCCGCTTTGACGTCAGCGACCATACGTCGCGCTTTACCCAGCCAAAGCCCTGCGGTGCGCGCCAGTCCCGGCAGGCGTTCAGGGCCAACCACGATCATCGCCACGACGCCGATCAGGACCATTTCCCAGAAGCCGATTTCAAACATGCCGGCGCGTTCCTGGTCTTAAACCTTGTCGCGTTCCTTGGCGAGCGGATCGTGCAGGCCCGAAGCCCGTTCCTGGGTTGCCGTCTGTTCCAGCTTTTTCGGCTCCTCTTCCGCTGTTTCCGGTTTGCCGCCCTCCTTCATGGAGTCGCGGAAGCCGCGAATGGCCGAGCCGAGGTCGGAACCGAGATTGCGCAGCCGGCTGCCGCCGAACAGCACCAGAACGATGACCAGGATCAGTGCGAGTTCCCAAATACTGAAGTGCATGGTGGTTTGCCTTTGAATGACAGGAGGGGTGGCGCTCTAGCCAGCGGTGCGCGCGGCTTTTTCGGCCAGACCGGACGTGCCGAAACGGCGTTGCAGTTCGTTCAGCACGGCGTCCGGGCCGAGACCCTGATGGGCCAGCATGACCAGGGTGTGAAACCATAAATCGGCAGTTTCGCGCACCAGCGGTTCAGGATCGCCGTTCTTGGCGGCCAGCAGGGTTTCAGCAGCTTCCTCGCCAATCTTTTTGAGAATGGCGTCCAGTCCCTTGGCGTACAGGCGGGCGACGTAGGAACTGTCAGGGTCAGCCTGCTTGCGCGCTTCCAGCGTCGCCGCCAGTTCGCACAGAATGTCGTTGCTCATGCGCCGTAAATCTCGCGGGGATCCTTGAGCACTGGATCGACAGCGACCCATTCCCCGTCACGCAATTCTGCGAAAAAGCAGCTTTGCCGCCCAGTATGACAGGCGATGCCGCCAATTTGTTCGATGTCCAGCAGCAGCACGTCGGCGTCGCAGTCCAGGCGGATGCGCTGGACCTTCTGGGTGTGGCCGGAGCTTTCCCCTTTATGCCAGAGCTGTTTCCGGGAACGGGACCAGTACACCGCCTCGCCGCACTCAACCGTGCGCTGTAGCGATTCGCGGTTCATCCAGGCCATCATCAGCACCCGGCCACTGCCAGCGTCCTGGGCAATGGCGGGAACCAGTCCGTCCGCCGTCCATCGAATGTGATCCAACCAGTTGTCAGTCATAAAATTTCCTTGTCCTAATCTTAATTCAGTACCTGATTTTGCCCGCTTGGTGAACTGGCTTTTACTTGCTTGCTATTTTCCTGTATGAGGAACAATACGGGTGAATTCAAGGCCCTGTGTGGCAGTCCGCCATTGCAGAACGGTGTCGTAACCAATGCCCTCTGCTGTCAGATTGGTCAAATGGACTGAGTTGCCATCCACAGTACAGGTTGCGTTTGAAAAGCTGACCATTCCGGGGTCGGTTATAAAGGAATTCTGGAAGCGGATAACCTCGAAAGAAACAGGGATTTCTTTGGATGCGCCCACATTATCAGTAGCGCGAATCTTGATTTCATGCATTCCACTTTCCAGAGCTGAGTAATTAAATGCCATGGAGAAGCCAGATTGAATCGAACTGGGATAAGCGGGATAAGCATGACCGACGTCTACCCGCATGCCACCGCTGGGAATATCGGTGCTATAGATGCCATCGACAAACTGCTGGATGCGCAAAATGCCGGTTGGAGCTACTGCCCAGCCGCGAATATTGGCAACACCAGTATACTGACTCGATGGGGTTGGTTCCTCAACGTTCAGGATAATATATTCATTGGGATCAGTGGGTAGCGTTTGCTGATTGATAGCCTTAATTTGATAGTTGAGGACATTAGATGCAGAAGCCATGGGATCACAACAGACGATGTCTGTTACAGTGTAGCTTGATTGCCCTGATGCAGTTAAATTATTATTATCAAAAGGGCCAGATATCACCACCTCCGAGCCTGGATAGGGTTCATCTTGGGAGTTGTAGACTGCGGTTTCCCATCTGAATTGTCCATTAGCGTGAGTCACATCCCGTGTATAATCACCTGATTTTGGCACAAAGCCCTGATCGATGCAGTTACCTTCCATATTAAAGTAATACCAAAAATTCCATCTTTTTATGGTTATCTCCCCTGTTCCATCAGAGAGGAGAACTATATTAATCGGAAGATCAATGCTACCCGAACACGTTCCCCGGTTACCAAAATTTGCGGTTGAAGTGAAATTAAGAGAAAGAGCGCCAACGAATAGCGCTTGGTTTGACTCTAGTATTTGTACTAAATTCTCCTCGCGATCTCGAGGGGTGGGAGAATAGAAATCAATTGATTTTGATTGTGCACTGAATAATAAAAATATAATGCCTAAAAGACTTGGAGCAACCAAGAAAGATATTTTGTTAGCCATTGACTTTATCCTTGATCACGAAGTAAATATTCATAATCTCACTTCAATGCCCCGCGCCTGCATGTGGCGCTTGGCCTGTTCGATGGTGTATTCGGCAAAGTGGAAGATACTGGCGGCCAGCACTGCGTCGGCCTTGCCGAGCAGGACGCCCTCTGCCAGGTGATCCAGCGTCCCCACGCCACCGGAAGCGATCACCGGGATACTGACTGCTTCACTAATAGCGCGAGTCAATTCCAGATCGAAGCCGCGTTTAGTGCC
>CAZDVY010000036.1:16426-20442 GCA_964508935.1 uncultured Candidatus Competibacteraceae bacterium
CCTTGGCGTCCAGCCCGACGATGATGTGGCCGGGATATTCCAGGCACAGATCGCTAATGAAATGTGGTTCCTGCACCGCCTTGGTGCCGATGATGACGAACTGCACGCCGACGCTCAGGTAAGTCTCGACCGTCGCTTCATCGCGGATGCCGCCGCCGACCTGGATCGGCAGATCGGGAAAAGTCTGGGCGATCTGGCCGATCACCTGGGCGTTGACCGGGCGACCGGCGAATGCCCCGTTCAAATCCACCAGATGCAGGCGGCGCGCCCCGGCCTTGACCCAGCGTTCGGCCATGGCCAGCGGGTCGTCGGAGAAGATCGTGGAGTCCTCCATGCGGCCCTGACGCAACCGCACGCATTTACCATCCTTCAAGTCAATCGCGGGTATGAGCAACATAACGGCTTTTTCCAGCAGCGCACCTGTCAACGGGTGAATTGCCCACCATCGGGCGGTTTGTCAGCAAATCTCAAATTCTACGGTTGCCACTCCGCGAAGTTGGCGAGCAGCCGCAATCCGGCCTGCGCGCTCTTTTCCGGGTGGAACTGCACGGCGAAAATGTTGTCTCGCGCAATCGCCGAAGCGAAATCGAAGCCATACCGGGTCCGGCCCGCCACCAGCGTCTCGTCAGCGGGTTGCAGGTAATAACTATGAACGAAATAGAAGCGGCTGTCCTGGGCAATGCCGGTCCACAGTGGATGACTATGCCATTGATGTACCTGGTTCCAGCCCATGTGCGGCACCTTGAGTCGCTCGCCGCTGACCGGATCGCGCAGTTCGCCGAACCAGAGCACCCGGCCCGGCAATACCTGTAAACCCGCAACGCCGCCATTTTCTTCGCTGAAGTCCAGCAGCGCCTGCGGCCCCAGACACAGTCCCAGGAACGGTTTGCTGCGCGCTGCGTCCCGCACCACCTCCACCAAATCCCAGCGGGCCAGTTCGTGCATACAGTCACGGATGGAACCCTGACCAGGAAACACTACCCGGTCGGCGTGGAGAATGTCGTGGCGCTGCTGGGTGACGATCACCCGTGTCTGAGGAGCGACCTGCTCAAGCGCCTTGGCGACCGAGCGCAGGTTGCCCATGCCGTAGTCGATAATCGCGATGCTGACCATACGGGGACTCGTGAGAGTACAGGAGGTGGTGCGGACCTAGAGACTGCCCTTGGTTGACGGGATGCCGGTTGTGCGCGGATCGAGTTCAACCGCCCTGCGCAGGGCGCGGCCAAAAGCCTTGAACACGGTTTCGGCGATGTGGTGGGCGTTGCGGCCACGCAGAGTGTCGATGTGCAGGGTGAGCAGGGCATGGTTGACGAAGCCCTGAAAGAATTCGCGGAACAGGTCTACATCGAATTCGCCGATCCGGGCGCGGGGAAATGCAACTGCGTATTCCAGACCGGGCCGGCCAGAACAGTCCAGCACCACGCGAGACAGCGCCTCATCGAGCGGGACGTAAGCATGGCCATAACGGCGGATGCCACGCTTGTCGCCGAGCGCCTGACCGAGCGCCTGGCCGAGCGTGATGCCAACGTCCTCGACCGTGTGATGGGCGTCGATGTGCAGATCGCCCTGCGCGGCGATGTCCAGATCGATCAGGCCGTGACGGGCGATCTGGTCGAGCATGTGGTCGAGAAACGGCAAGCCGGTGGCGAGTTGGGCATGGCCGGAGCCGTCGAGATTGATCCGAATCTGAATTCGGGTTTCCAGGGTGTCGCGCTTGACCGTCGCGATGCGTGCCGACATGAAAATTTTACGTTCAGGAATGGCAGGAGAATTGAAGAGGGATTATAGAGGATTGGGTTGAATAAGCGAATTTCGATTGATTAGGCCGGATCAGCGTCGGTCGCAGGATCAGCCGACCTGCGCCGCACGGGTCGATTGCTGAGGCGGCGGCGGCGGATGGAGAACATTCAATCAATCGCCAGCCTCGCTTACGCTATGATTGAAACAAGTGCGCTCCGCAACCCGCGCACACGGTTTTTCTGCGATCAAAGGCGAGGTTTTTCGCAGCGGCACTGGGTATTGAAACATCATGAATGAAGAACTGGAGCAACGTCTGCGTTTTTGCGGCAATCTGCCTAGCTTGCCGGCGGTGGCTCTGAAAATGGTCGAACTGGCTAATAATCCGGAAGCGGCGTTGAACGACGTGGCTCAGGTGATTTCCATGGACCCGGCGCTGGTCACCAAACTGTTTCGCGCTGCTAACTCGCCGCTCTACGGGATCGGCCGCAAGGTGACCAATCTGCGCCAGGTATTGAGCCTGTTGGGCTTGCAGGGAACCTTGGCGCTGGCGCTGGGCTTCTCTCTGATCGCTACCGGGCGCGACGCTAAAAAAATGCCGCTCAACGTCGATCAATTCTGGCGCCGCTCGCTGCTGACCGCGACCGCCTGCCGCCTGCTCGGCGAACGGCTGTCGATGAAGAATCTGGAAGAACTGTTTCTGGCCGGGCTGCTGCAAAACATCGGGGTCATGGCGCTGGCCATTCTCATGCCGGAAGCGTATGGCGCGTTGCTACAGGAAGCGACGGAAGCGCAAGAAAGCGGCGAAGCGCCACTCGATTATGCGCGGCTGGCGGCGCTGGAACAGGCGCAACTGGGCGACGATCACGCGGCGGTTGGGGCCTGGCTGCTGCGGCACTGGCGGTTGCCGGATTATTTATGTCAAGCCGCCGCCGGCAGCCTCGATCCTGACCGCGCAGACCTCAGTGAATCCTATCGGGCGCTGGCGCAATGTGTGGCTTTGGCGGCGCGCATCGCCGATATCTGGGTTTGCCCGCATCGCTGGCAACAATCCCCGGAAGTGGCGGATCTGGCTCAACGCTGGTTCAGCTTGGACACCGATTATTATATGGAACTGCTGAAATCGGTCGGCGCGAAATTTCCCGAAATCGCCGCCCTGTTCCAGATCAAGCCCCTGGACGCCATTCAAATCGCCGGCATCCTCGATCAGGCCCGCGAGGCGCTGGAGATTCGCGCCATTCAGCGTTGGCCGGAGCGCCCCAGCAACGCGCTGAACCGCGCCGCGCCGGCGGCCCTGCCCAGCCGTCTGCCGTCAACCCCGATTGCAGTCAGCGCCCGCAGCCCCCAGCGCGACCCGGCCAGCGCCCCGCTGAGTGGCGCTTACGCTTTCGACGCCCTGACCGGATTGTTCACCCGGCAGCGCCTGCAACAACGCTTGCAGCAGGAACTGCTCACTGCTCAAGAGCGGGAATGGCCGTTGAGCATCGCCCTGCTCGATCTGGATAATTGCCAGCAAATCAATGAGTCCTGCGGGCGCGGCGTCGGCGATCAGGTTTTGATTGCGTTAAGCCGCTTGCTGGGCGGCAATATCCGCCGTCATGACCTGGTGGCCCGTTATGGGGATGACGCATTCGCCCTGCTGTTGCCGGCCTGTGGCAAAGACCCGGCCCAACGCTCAGTCGAACGCCTGCTGATGCTGATTCGCGCCTGGGAACCCGCCCTGCCCGGCGGGCAGAGTCTCCGGGTCAGTGTGTCCGCCGGTTTGGCGGTCTGCCCGGAAATTCGCCAGGTCGATGAAGACGCCAGCCAGCGCGTGCTGGCGTTGGCTGAACAAGCCTTGCGCCAAGCCCAGGCGTCCGGCGGCGACCAACTCTGCGTGCTGCTGGAAAATTGAACGCGGAATGGTTCAGTCGCGGCTTCCGCTGAACCGGGAATAGCGGAGGGCGCGATGGCCGAACCAGGCGTCGGTGCTGTACAGCGCCAGCGCCAGCCAGATGCAACCGAACGCGGCCAAATGAATCGCGGTGAACGGCTCCCGATACACAACGACCGCCAGCAGGAATTGCAGGGTCGGCGTCAGATATTGAATCAAGCCGACGGTGGACAGGCGCAGGCGCTGCGTCGCATCGAGAAACATCAGCAGGGGAAACACCGTGACCGGGCCAGCCGCCAACAGCAACGCATCGGTTGCGCCATTGATCGCGCCGAGTGCGCCGCCGCCCTGGGCGAGCAGGACCAACAAGGCCAGCGGGGCAATCAGCGCCGTTTCCACGCACAGG
>CAZDVY010000037.1:0-20205 GCA_964508935.1 uncultured Candidatus Competibacteraceae bacterium
CCGCGACGACGCCCTTGGTAGTCAGGCGCTGGGCGGCCAGCGAAGCGGTGCGCGGGTCGCCGCCATCATCTTCGGTCACCACCTCGATCTTCCGGCCCAGCACGCCGCCCTTGGCGTTCTGCTGCTCGGCCAGCAGTTCGACGATCTTTTTCATGCCCTGCCCTTCGCTGGCCCAGGAACCGGTCAATGGGGCCATCAAGCCGATCTTGACCGGCTCCGCCGCCTGAACGCCGCCGCCCATTGCCAGACCGACCGTTGCAACCAGCGCTAATAACTTGTGTTTCATCCGCATCCGCATTCTCTCCTCTCGTTGGGACCGGCTTGCAAGAGGTCTTCGGGAAGCCGGCCTCGTTGTTCTGCAAGTTTTGAACAATAGCAGTGAATTTCAAAAAGCGTCAAACCCGCGCCGGGAACGGCATCCGCAGCGCTACCGGCGGTTGATCCGCCAGCGCCGCCGGCTCTTCTTCCTCGCCCTGATCCATCTCCTCACGCCCGCCGGGCAACCAGTCTGGTACTGGACCCTCGTGACGTGCTCCCAGTGCCGTGAAATTGAACAACCCGGTATCAGCCAGGTGTGACGGCGCCACATTGCCCAACGCGGCAAAAATGCTGTCCACCCGCCCCGGATGCTGCTTCTCCCATTGCCGCAGCATCGCCTTGATTGCCTGGCGTTGCAGATTTTCCTGCGCGCCGCACAGGTTGCAGGGAATAACCGGGAATTGTCGGGCTTCGGCGTAGGCGGCAAGGTCGCGCTCCTTGCAGTAAGCCAGCGGACGGATCACCACATGTTGACCATCGTCGCTCAACAGCTTCGGCGGCATGGCTTTGAGCTTGCCACCGTGGAACAGATTCAGAAACAGCGTTTCCACAATATCGTCGCGGTGATGGCCCAAGGCGATCTTGGTCATGCCCTGCTCGGCGGCGAAGGTGTAAAGAATGCCACGCCGCAACCGCGAACACAGCCCGCAGGTGGTCTTTCCTTCCGGGATCACCCGTTTGACGATGCGGTAGGTGTCCTGCTCAATGATGTGAAAAGGCACGCCGACGCGGCGCAGATAGTCCGGCAGGACTTGTTCGGGAAAGCCGGGCTGTTTCTGGTCGAGATTGACGGCGATCAGTTCAAACTGCACCGGCGCCCGCGTTTGCAGATTGCGCAAAATATCGAGCAGGGCGAAAGAATCCTTGCCACCGGACAGGCAAACCATCACCCGGTCGCCGTCCTCGATCATGTTGAAATCCTGAATGGCCCGACCGACGTTGCGCCGCAACCGCTTCTGAAGTTTATTGAAATTGCACTGCTGTTTCCTGACTGCCGCCGTCATTGCTCGCTCTCCGGAAGTCCTTTGCAAGGCCGGGAACTTTAACCGAAATCTGGCCTGGTTGCGCCAGGTTGATTCGCTTGCCGCCTGTGCGCTAGCGGACTAGACTGCTTTCATGACCACGGTGAACGCCGTGTGTTGGGAACCAATCCGGTTCCAAACCCATAACCCCCGCCCTTTTTCGGAGAACCCTGCCTATGGAGACGAATGACGTAGAACACTACAAGCGTCGGCTCGTCGAGCTGCGCGTTGAGCATCGCGACCTGGATGATGTGATCGCCCGCCTGGCGAAAGACCCGCTGGTCGATGAACTCGAATTGAAGCGGCTTAAAAAACGCAAGTTGATGATCAAGGATCAGATCACCCGCCTGGAAAGCAAGGTCATTCCCGATCTGAACGCCTAGCCAATCAGAAAAAACAGAGCCGCCGGGCCTTGCGGCGCACGGCGGCTCTGCATCTATTATCTACAACGATTTTACAACGACTCGCCATATTTTCGGGCGTGGAATTCCCGGGCTTGGGCCACCCAGTCATCCCGCCGAATACGCCCGCTGAAATGGATCACCTCAGATTCCAGATGATCGATGTCAGCGTCGGTCAAAACGGCAATTTGTCGATAGTGGGAAATACCGGCAGCGTTCAACTTGCCTTCCAGCACCGGCCCAATGCCGCTGATCAGTTTCAAATCATCCTTCTCCACTGCTGACCCGGTCATGGCCGCCGCCTGCTGGTCATGAACCAGCGCCTTGATGCTCTCGTTGATTTCTTCCAGACGATGGGCAATCCCTCGCAAATCATCGCGAGTCGGCACGCCCAGTCGTTTCAGTGCACGCGAGACCCGATCCTCAAAAATCTGCTCCAGATGATCGAGCGTATCGGTCGCCTTGCCCCGGACGCCCTCGACGATCTCGCGGACTTCCTCCATGCGCTCTTGGGCTTCATGGACGGTTTCCCCAGCCAGCTTCAAGGTCTGGTCGCGGAGTTTTTCGCTTTCCTTGACCAGGGAACCCATTAGCTTGCCGGTTTCATCCTGCGCCCGGTCCATCACTGCCTTGACTTGATCAGCCATGGTTTCGGGAACGCTTTTACGGTTTTCTTCGCTCATGACCATGCTCCTTTGGGCGACCGCCCGGATTTTGTCCTAAGATGAATTGTGGAATTGTTATTAATTTAGCAGGTAAAAATAGTGCAAACACCCTAACGGTAACCCGGCCTGCGGTCTGGTGTGCTAAAGTAATTTATCCGCAGACGAGTCGATCCGGCCTCCACCAGCAAAGACTCCCCTCCACCCCTAAATCATACCGATCGCCCCATGATCCTGAGCCGTTTCCTCAAGCCCAAGTGGCAACACACCGATCCTGAAACCCGTCAACCGGTTTCGCAGGAACTGGAAAGCCCAGATCCCGCTCTCCGCCATGCGGCGCTGGAACACCTCAGCGATCTCGACCGATTGCAAGCTATCGCCAGCGAGGATGCAGATTCCGGGGTGCGCGCCACCGCGCTGGAACGTTACCGATTCCTGTTGACCGGCAAGGCGCCTGATAGCCCACCGCTGGCCGACCGCCTGGAACGACTGCGCCAGGACGCCGATCCTGCGTTGATCGACTACCTGCTGCGCCACGCCGTGGAGCCGGAGTTACGACTGGCGGCCCTGGAAAGGACAACCAGCGAATCGACGCTGGTCGAGATCGCAGCCCATGATCCGCAACTGGACGTGCGCCTGGCCGCCTTGGAACGGGTCGACGAACCTGAATCGCTCGATCAGATCGCCCGCCAAAGCCGTAACCGCGACAAGCGGATCTACCGCCGGGCGCGGGAACGGCTCGATGCGCTGGTCGCGGAAAAAATCCGCGCCAGCCACATTGAGCGACTCTGCGCCGAAATGGAGAACCTGCGCTGGGATGGAGAAAGCGGCCCGAACGCCGGACGATTTCCCAGACTGGAGCAGGAATGGCGCGACCAGGAAGCCGCCGCCCCCCCGGAATTGCGGGAATGCTATACCCAGGCGCGCGCCCGGTTTCTGGCGGAACGGCAGGCCAGCGCCGGACGCCGCTCACAGCGCCTGGAACTGACCGCTTCTCTGGAAGCCCTGCTACAGCGGTTGCGCCAAGCCGGCGAGTCCAGCCCGGAACTGGACGCCTCGGTACAGTACGCGACCCGCGAAGCCCCCGCCGCCTGGGCCTATTTCGGCCCGGTTCAGGATAGTGAAGGCCGGCGATTGGAGCAGCAGTTCCAGCATCTGGTCGAAGCGATTCAGGAACAGCAGCGCGTTCTCTACCGTAGCCAGGCCCGCGCGCTGCGGCTGCGCGAAGTCTTGCAGCAGGCGGACAAGCTGTTGCAGCAGACCAGCGAAGTTCACGACGCCGACCTCAAGCAGTTGCGGCAACAGTGGGAAGGACTGGAGCGCCCGGAATCGCGGACGCTGGCCTCAGACCTGCAAGGACAGTTTGACGGAATGCTCGACAAGCTGCGCGCCCGAATGCAGCGCCAGGTGCACGAGCGGGAACGGGAATGGCGGGAACTCCAAGACTTGACCACGCAACTGGAAACCGCCTTGGAGAATGGCGAGCTGCAACAGGCGACCACCTTTCACGAACAGGCTCGTCAGCGGTTGAAACGGAATATCGGTCTGAGTCGGGCGCAAATGGCCCAGATCGATGAGCGTCTGCAAAGCTGCGCCGGACGCATCGGCGAATTGCGCGACTGGCGACGCTGGGCCGCCTATCAGGCGCGTGAACAGCTCTGCACGACGGCGGAAAGCCTGATCGGTCTGGAAATTGACCCGACTGAAATCGCCCACCGCATCCAGCAAGCGCGGGATGCGTGGAAGGATTTGGATCATCACGAAGGCGCAGCGCCCAAGAATCTCTGGAAGCGTTTCAACAGCGCCTGCGAACGGGCTTATGCGCCCTGTCAGGCGTACTTTGAAGCCCAGTCCCGCGAACGCCAGCAGAATCTTGAAAAGAAAGCCGCCCTGTGCGAACAACTGGAGCGGTTTGACACGGCGACTGACTGGACGCAGGTAGACTGGCGCGAGGCTGACCGGCTGCGTCGCCGTGCTCAAGAGCAATGGTACAAACTGGGACCGGTCAATCGCGCCGACCGTAAAAATCTGGACCGCCGCTTTCAACACATCCTGCAACGCTTGGATACTCGCCTCGACGCCGAGCGTGATCGGGAATTGCAACGGCGTCAGCAACTCATCCAACAGGTGCAGGCGCTGGCAGACAGCACTGACTTACGCGCCGCTATCGAAACCACCAAGCGCGCCCAGGCGGAATGGCATCCCGCCGTACAGGCATCGCCCCGTCAGGAACAGGCGCTGTGGAAGGCTTTCCGCGCCGCCTGCGATGCGGTCTTCGCCCGCCGCCAGGCAGAACAGCAGGCGGCAGATGGTGAACGCCAGGCCAACCTGACCAGTAAGCTGGCGCTGTGTGAAGAAATCGAGGCCCTCATGGACATCGACAACGAGCAGCTCCAGCAGGCGCAGGCGCGTTTGTCGGCGATCCAGCAGGAGTGGGAAACCATTGGGCCAGCGCCCAAGACGGAGCAGCGTGCGCTCGATCAGCGCTATGAGGCCGCCCTCCGCCAGTTCGCCCGACATGAGCGGTCGATGCGCCGCAACAGCGCCCAGCAAACTTCCCGGCATTTGCACGAACGGGCCAGACTATGCGCTCGCCTCGAGGCTCTGCTGGTGGACGCTCCAGTGAACCCGGACGTCCTCATCCCGTTCCGGCAGGAATGGGCGACGTTGCCAGCGTTGCCAGCAGCGTTGCTGGAACCGATGCAGCAACGGTTCGCCGCCGCCTGCCAGGCTCTGACCGGTTCCGCCGGGGAAGCCCGCGAACAGCAAGCCCGTCTCGAACGAAATATGGAGCGTAAAAAAGTCTGGTGCGTCTGCATGGAGATCGTTGCCGGGGTGGAATCGCCGCCGGCCTTTGCGCAACTGCGGATGGAATACCAGGTCGCCCGCTTGTCGGCTTCGCTGGCTGGGGCGGCGGCCAAAAACGAGACGTTGTACGATCCCCCGCAATTGCAGGAGCAATGGTGCCTGACCGGCGCCCTGCCCGCTGCTGAGGAAGCCGAGTTGGACGCCCGGTTCATGAACGCCGTGCGGGCCTGGCGGCAGCGTGAAGAATAACTATTCACGCTCCCCATCCCGACCCTTCCTTCCTGACGGGCGGGAGCGGGGTGAAATGGTGGAACAGGGGATGCCAAGGCGCGCACTTTGTGAAACCCGTTGATCTGCTACTGGCGCTGCTGGTGAATGTAGCCTGGGCGCTGAACTTCCTGGTCGGCAAGGCGGGGGTTGAATATTTTACGCCCCTGCTGTTTTCCACCTTGCGCTTCGCTGTTTTGCTGCTGTTGTTGCTGCCCTGGCTGCGCTGGCAGCCGGGCAAGATGCGCCAAATCCTGCAAATCAGCGTCGTGCTGGGCGTGTTGCACTTCAGCATGATCTTTATCGGCCTGGACGCCAGCGGCGATATTTCCTCGGTTGCAATCGCCGCCCAACTTTATGTGCCGTTTTCAGCGCTGCTGGCGGTCATCTGGCTCGGTGAACGGCTGGATCGCTGGCGCGTGGCCGGTATTGCCTCGGCTTTTGCCGGGGTGATGGTCATCGGCTTTGACCCCACGGTGTTTGCCCATCTTGACGCCCTCGCCTGGATTATCGGCGCAGCCATCGCGATGGCCGTCGCGACCATTCTGATGCGCCGTCTGCCAGGAGTGAGTGCGCTCACATTGCAAGCCTGGGTAGGCGCTGTGGCCACGCCCTCCCAGTTGCTGATGTCGCTGCTGCTGGAACAGGGGCAGATGGAAGCGCTGGGCACCGCCGACTGGTTCTATTTCGCCTTGCCCATCTACTCGGCCATCGGCGCTTCACTGGTCGGTCACGGTGTCCTCTATTATCTGCTGACGCGCTATCCGGTCAGCCTGATTACCCCGTTGCTGTTGCTGGCCCCGGTGCTGGCCGTACTGCTCGGAGTGCTGTTCTGGGGTGATCAACCCACCTGGAAATTGTTGCTGGGCGGGTCGATGACCTTGGTAGGGGTGGCGATCGTGACCTTGAAAAAGCCTGATCAGCCGGCGGCTGATCGCTCGGGTTAACCAAACTCCAGCCGGAATCCAGCCTTTTTCAGATAGCGCGCCTCGGCTTCCAGATCAGCGCGGGTCAGGGGATGCGCATCAAGCCAGTCAGCAGGAAACTGCAAGGTCACCCGCTGCGCGTTCACCTTCAGCGCTAACGGCGGCAACGGCTGACGGCTGCGTCCGCGATGCAATACGACGGCCAGTCGCAACAATACACACAACCGTTCAACCAATGGCGCAACATCCCGAGGCAGGTGCGCGAAGGCCTCTGCCGGAAACGAACGGCGATGGCGGCGAACCAGCGCCGCCAGCAAGGTCTGATCGCCCCGCGAAAACCCCGGCAGATCGGCATGCTCCAGAATATAAGCGCCGTGCTTATGGTACTGGTCATGCGTCAGCAATAACCCAACCTCATGCAACTGCGCCGCCCATTCCAGCCAATGCGCCAACTCTTCCCGCTCCAAACCCCAGGCGGCCCGCGCTTGCTCCAGCAATTCCCGAGCGGTGACGGTCACCCGCTCGGCCTGCGCTGTGTCCAGACCATAACGGCCCGTCACCGTAGCAATAGTGCGATCGCGCACGTCCTCATCGCGGATACGGCCCAGCAAGTCGTAAATCACTCCCTCGCGCAGCGCGCCGTCCGAGACTTCCATTCGCGTCACATTCAATACCTCGCACAAACCATGCAGCACCGTAAATCCACCCGGAAACACCCGGGCGCGGGCTGGCTCCAACTGCCAGCGGGTCGCCATAACGGCGGTATCGCCCGACTCCGCCACCGCCTCGCGCAACCGCCGCAGCGCTTCCAGAGTAATTCCTTCCCGGCTCCAACCCTCACGAGTGACCACCTCCTGAATCGCCTTGATGGTGCCGGAAGCGCCAGTCACCATTTGCCAGCCTCGTTTCCGGTATTCCTCCTCGACCGGCTCCAGCTTAAGCCGCACCATCAATTCCGCCTTGCGCAAACGGGCTTCAGTGATCCGGCCATCGCCGAAGCAGGCGCGGCTGATGCTGACGCAACCCATCTTCAGGCTATTCAAACGCAGGGGGTCAAATTGCTCGCCGATAATCAGTTCGGTGCTGCCGCCGCCAATGTCGACTACCAATCGAGGTCCGGTGATGGCAGCAACGCTGTGGGCAACGCCCAGATAGATCAACCGCGCCTCCTCATGACCGCTGATGATCTCGACGCTATGGCCCAACACCGCTTGCGCCTGGGCAAGAAATTCGGCGCTGTTGCGGGCCTGGCGCAGGGTGTTAGTGCCGACGATGCGCAGTTGCTCCGGCGGAATTTGCCGCAGGCGCTGACCGAACCGCGCCAGGCAATCCAGCGCCCGCTGCTGCGATTCCCCGGACAGCCGGTTGCGGCTATCCAAACCCGCCGCCAGTTGCACCATTTCCCGCAGTCGGTCCAGCACTTGAATCTGTCCGTTGGCAATCCGGGCGACGATCATGTGGAAGCTGTTCGAACCCAGATCAATCGCAGCAACGATGTCGGAAGACATGGCGGCGTCAATCCTGCTTGAGGCTGCGCAGTTGTCCAGGAGTTAGCGCCCATTGCAGGACGCCCTCGCCAGCCGCCACGCAACCGGTGAATTCGATCAGCGCCATTCCACCCTTGCGAAAGGCGATCAGCGGACGCGGTTCGCCGGCCATGAGCAACCCTGCCAGCAAACTGAGTTGCGGCTCGTGACCGACAACTACGGCCACCCCCACGACGGGACTCTGGGCCAGCCGGTCCAGCACTGCTTCCGGCGGATAGCGATAGTCGAGTTCGGAAAGCTCCACGATGGACAGATCACCGAAGGCGCGGCCGATGATGTCGGCCGTCTCACGAGCGCGCAGTAACGGACTGCTGGCCAGCAGATTGATTTCTCGCAACTGCGAACGCAGGCGGTTGGCGCCCTTACGCATTTTCTTGCGCCCACTCTCGGTCAGTGGCCGCTGGGCATCGGTTCCGCCAGCAGTGATGAAAGTTTCCGCGTCTTCGGCGATGGCATGGCGAACCAGCAACAGTTTCATAAGCGACTCCTCAAATTCATCATGATCGCCAGTTTAACACTGTTATCATTGGCGACTGCTTCCATTGTGCGCCGGCGCAGCCACTGACGAAATTCGCAGTTCTAACGGAAAATCGCAGGTGAACGCGCTGCCAACCCCCAGCTCACTGGCGATCCGCAATTGGCCGCCATGATGGTTGACGACATGCTTGACAATGGACAAACCCAGTCCAGTACCGCCACTGCCGCGCGAACGGTCCCGGTTGACCCGGTAAAATCGCTCGGTCAGCCGGGGCAAATGCTGGGGAGCGATGCCCTCGCCATTATCCGCGACCTCCAGATGAATCCCATGCGTATCGGTGAACCAGCGAATCCCGATCCGCCCTCCGGCGGGCGTATAGCGCACGGCGTTGAACACCAGATTGGAAAAGGCGCTGCGTAATTCTTTTTCACAACCCAGCATCCACCATTGAGGATCGGCGCTGATGTCGATCTGATGATTCCGCTCGCCACTGAGCGCCAAAGCATCTTCGACAATGTCGGTCAGCAGCTCCGGTACGGCCACGGGTCGGCGCGGCGACCGCTCCTTTTGCGATTCCAGCCGGGCCAGCATCAGCAAATCTTCAATGATGTGCAACATCCGGCTGGACTGCTGCTGCATACAGCGCAGCGGCTGCCGCCAGGTTTCCAGAACCGCCTCGTCGTTGTCGAGCAGGGTTTCCAGATAGCCGGTAATCACTGTCAGCGGGGTACGCAGTTCGTGCGAGACGTTAGCGACGAAATCACGCCGCATCTGTTCCAGGCGCCGGACCCGGGAGATGTCGGTCGCCAGCAGCAGGCGCTGTTTTTTGCCATAGGGCACAATGCGGGCGCTCAGTAACAGCGGGTCATCGACCGGCGAGGGAAATTCCACACAGTCGCCGTTACGCCGATGCCCCAGGAACGCGATAAAACCGGGATGTCGGAGCAGGTGGGTGATCGGCAGACCTAAATCCCGACCGGATGTCAGGCCGAGCAATGACTGAGAAGCACTGTTGCACCAGACCACCTTATCATCCTCGCTCAACACCACGGCGGCGTCCGGCAAAGCTGCGGTCGCCTGCTGAAACTGCAGCAGTAGCCGACTGAGTTTGCGCTTGCGTTTGCGACTCTGCCGACGCAGGCGCGTCACATGCGCAGCGATGCCTGCCCAGACAGAGTGGGTTTTCGGTGGGCTGGCGTCGAGGTCGCCGTTTAGCCAGCGATCCAGCCGGTAGAGTTGCCACAACTGCCAGGCCAGACTACCCAGCGCGGCCAGCAGCAATGCCAGGATGAGATGGTCGACCATCCAGCCCAGCAGGGCAGCACTGGCAAAGACCAGCGCCAGTTGCCGATATAACCTTAACCAGGATGGGGTCAGCACGCTAAACCCGCTCAGCACGCTAAACCCGCGTCGAAAATCGGTAGCCGGAACCACGCACCGTCTGGATCAGCACATCGAAGCCATGCGGCTCCAGCGCCTTGCGCAGCCGACGGATATGCACATCGACCGTTCGCTCCTCGACGTAGACGTTGCTGCCCCATACCCGATCCAGCAATTGGCCGCGACTGTAGACCCGCTCCGGGTGCGACATGAAAAACTCCAGCAACCGATACTCGGTCGGTCCGATGTCCAGCAACGTTTCGCCGGCGCTGACCCGATGACTGGCCAGATCGAGGGTCAGACCGCTGGCGCGCAGGATTTCATCCTCCGCCGCCGGTCCTCCCCGCCGCAAGACCGCCCGGATGCGCGCCACCAGCTCCCGTGGCGAAAACGGCTTGGTCACATAGTCATCCGCGCCGCTTTCCAGGCCCTGCACCTTGTCTTCCTCCTCAGCGCGGGCGGTCAGCATGATGATGGGTAGTTCCCGGGTCAGTTCGTCCTTCTTCAACCGACGGGCATAATCAATGCCGCTGATGCCGGGCAGCATCCAGTCCAGCAAAATCAAATCCGGCAGGCGCTCGGCAATACAAACCTGAGCCTGTCGAGCATCAGCGGCCTGGCAGACTTCATAACCCGCATTAGCCAAGGCGAACACGACCATCTCCCGGATCGGTTGCTCATCTTCTACCAGCAAAATGTTTTTTGCGTTCATGCACCCTCTTGAACTGGACTCAAATAACCCCCACGTCTCTTCACAGCCACCGTTACGTACTTGCCTATGTAAGGCAATTTGATGACAAAGCGGTGACAATGCCGGCGAAGCGTCATGCCCAGCGCCGTGCATTCCGATCAGACGATGCAACTTCCCTGTAAAACGGCCTCGCCCAAGCTTCCCACCACGCTCAGAGACTGTCTAAAAACTCCCCTCTCCCGGTGGGAGAGGGGAGTTTTTAGACAGCTTCTCAGAATCGCGCCAGTGGTTGAATCGCTCCTCTTCCCCCGCCGGAAGCGGCTGGCAAAAGGGAGCCTCATTCGCCCGCCAGCGCTTAACCAGACGCTTATTTTCTGGCATTGTCCGTCCTACTGAAAAATCAGGAGAGTTTTCCATGAGTACTGCGAAACACAGCCGCCTGTTGATCCTCGGCTCCGGCCCTGCCGGTTACACGGCAGCGGTCTACGCCGCCCGCGCCAATCTCAAGCCGGTGCTGGTCACCGGCCTGCAAATGGGCGGGCAGTTGACGACCACGACCGAGGTGGATAACTGGCCCGGCGATGTGGAAGGACTGATGGGACCGGATTTGATGGAGCGGATGAAGCGTCACGCCGAGCGATTCCATACCGAGATCATCTTCGATCACATCCACACTGCCGATCTCCAGCAACGGCCCTTCAAGTTGACCGGCGACTCCGGCGAATATACCTGTGATGCGTTGATCATCGCCACCGGGGCCAGCGCCCAGTATCTCGGTCTGCCCTCAGAACAGGCGTTCATGGGCAAGGGTGTATCCGGCTGCGCGACCTGCGACGGCTTCTTCTACCGCAATCAGAAAGTCGCCGTCGTCGGTGGCGGCAACACAGCGGTCGAAGAAGCACTGTATCTGGCCAATATCGCCAGCGAGGTCACCCTGGTGCATCGCCGCCGGCAGTTCCGCGCCGAGAAGATCATGGTGGACAAGCTGATGGAGAAGGTGGAGAGCGGCAAGGTGCATCTGGAACTGGACGCGGTGTTGGACGATGTGCTGGGCGATGACAGCGGCGTCACCGGCATCCGCCTGCGCAATGTCCAAACCAGCGCCAGGAAAGATCTCGCGCTCACCGGATTGTTTATCGCCATCGGCCACAAGCCCAATACCGGCATCTTCACCGGTCAGTTGGCGATGCAAAACGGCTATATCCTGGTCAAGGGCGGCAGCGAGGGAGGGGCTACTTCAGCCAGCATCCCCGGCGTATTCGCCGCCGGCGATGTCGCCGATCACGTTTATCGGCAGGCGATCACTTCCGCCGGCAGCGGCTGCATGGCGGCGCTGGATGCAGACAAGTATCTGGATGGGCTTGGGCGCTGCGAGTAGCGCAGGGCTCCCTGAATTTGCGAACTCGCTGCTTCCTCGCCTCGCTTCAAATCAGCGGCTTAGCCCACTCGTTGTCGGGGCTGTCGGCCACCGGGACAATCAGCACCGGCCGCTTCGACAACAGTGTCACCCGGCGACTGGTCGAACCCAGCAGATCGGTGTGTACATGGCCGGTATGGGCGCCCATCACGATCAGATCGGCGTTGCGCTGATCGGCTTCGTACAGAATCACTTCACAAGCCAGTCCGCTGACGACGCGAATTTCTGAAATGACTTCGGTCTGTTCGAGCGTAGTGCCCAGTTCTTCCTCGCAGAACGCCTCCAGCCGTTTATGCAGCTTTTCCAGCAGGCCCGCGGTGGCCTGGTGATGAAGATTTTCCGCCGCATCCGGCTTCAGGTAGGAATCAATCAGGAACCGCACTGAATTACTCAACGGCTCGACGATATGTAACAGGATGATTCTGGCGCCTAACTGCTGGGCCAGCCCAACCGTGAACCGAAAGACGGGGCGCGTATGGCTGCCCAACGCCGTGGTATACAGAATCGTTTTGACCTGGGGGACCATGACTCACTCCAAACGAGAATGGAAACGGGGTAAGATAAGTTCTTTATACTTTAAACAGCATTCACAATCCATGAAAACCGACACGCTGGAACATCCGCGATGATGACCATTACCGGGCAGAAAGCCAAAATGTTGGCTGGCGAATTCTATATCGCCAGTGACCCTGAGCTTTCTGCCGCTCACCTTCGCGCCCAGGCGTTGTTGACTCGATTTAACGCAACCCCGGCGGATGCCGCCGACGAACGATGCCGATTGCTGACGGAGTTGTTGGCCCGGTTTGGTCAGGAGACTGTGCTGAAGCCGGCATTCCGGTGCGATTATGGCTTCAATATCGCCATCGGGAACCGGACGTTCATTAACTTTGATTGCATCTTTCTCGACTGCAATCGCATCACGATTGGCGATGAAGTACAGATCGCACCCGGTGTTCACATCTACACCGCCACACATCCCCTGGAGGCCAAGGGGCGGCGCTCTGGCGTCGAATACGCTCTCCCGGTGTCGATTGGCGATGGCGTTTGGCTGGGGGGTGGCGCTATTGTATGTCCCGGCGTGACGATTGGGGAAAATACGGTGGTAGGCGCTGGCAGCGTCGTCACCCGCAACCTGCCGGCCAACGTCGTCGCCGCCGGCAATCCCTGTCGTATTATCCGGCCCCTTTGAAACAAGTCCGCCTACTCCCCTTGCGTATAAAAGATTTTAAAAGTCATTGGTATTACTGGCATACCGGACATAAACTCATCGCCATTTTAAGCATGACGATGAGCGCCTTAATTATGTCGATTCTTCTGGTATTTACTACTGGTTTCTCCTTATGGGGAATCCTGTTTGCAGTGCTTCTGGATGCCGCCGGTTTCTGGTTGGCTATCGTTTATCTGCTTTTTGCAAGATACCATATTACCGAATTCATTGGTTTACAAAGCCACATCGATACGCTGATCATGACCCAACTGGTGCTTCCTATGCTGGTTGGCTTTTTTATCTCCAGGATTTCCAGTTTTTCTGTAGCAAAAATATGCTCTTTCAGTCAACCGGGGCAAGACTGACTTCCGGCCATGCGCCGGCTGCGCTAATCTTGTCTGCGCAATGCTCGCCCCTCACAACCACAATCAGGAGAAAGCTTCATGTCCAAAACCGTGCGTCCGCGTCGCAGCGTCCTGTACATGCCCGGTTCCAATGCCCGCGCCCTGGAAAAAGCCCGTGCCCTGCCTGCCGACGGCTTCATTCTGGATCTGGAAGATGCCGTAGCTCCCGACGCCAAGGAAATCGCCCGCCAGCAGGTTTGCGCGGCTGTCCAGGCCGGGGGTTACGGTCAGCGCGAACTGGTGATCCGCGTCAATGACCTCTCCAGCGCCTGGGGCCAGGACGATGTCATCGCCGCCGCCCGCTCCGGCGCACACGCCATCGTATTACCCAAGGTGGAAAGCGCCGACACCGTTCGTCAGGCCGAACACATCATGCAAGCAGCCGGCGCCCCGGATGACATGGCCATCTGGTGCATGATGGAAACTCCGCGCGGCATGCTGGAAGCGCCGGCCATCGCCACTGCGAGTTCGCGCCTGTCCTGTCTGGTCATGGGCACCTCCGACCTGGCCAAGGACCTCAACTGCGCCCACACCCGTGAGCGGCTGCCGTTGCTTACCTCGCTCGGTCTGTGCCTGCTGGCGGCCCGCGCCAATGGTCTGGCGATTCTCGATGGCGTTTATCTGGACCTGAATGACGATGAGGGCTTCGAATACTCCTGCAAGCAGGGGGTGGAACTGGGCTTCGACGGCAAGACGCTGATTCATCCGAAGACCATTGCCGTCACTAACCGCATCTTCGCACCCTCGGCATCAGCGGTCGCCTGGTCGCGCAAGATCATCGCCGCTCACGCGGAAGCGGTGACGCAAGGCAAGGGCGTGGTGGTGGTCGATGGTAAGCTGATTGAAAATCTGCATGTCGAAAGCGCGCACCGCCTGGTCAAATTGGCGGATGCCATCGCCGCCATGGAAGCGGCTAACGCCTGATGGCTTTCGCCGGTCATGCCCCTCTTCCCTCCTCGCAGGGAAGAGGAGGGTATTGGGCCTGCGCCATACTTCCCGTGCTGGCTGCATTGGCGCTGACGGCCTGCGAGCCGCCCCCCGATCCGGCCATCCGCTTCACTGGCGCGACCATGGGCACCAGCTATGATCTCAAGCTGGTCCTGACGCCCGGACAGACCGTCCCCGCTGATCTCAAACAGCGGATCGAGGCTTTACTGGCGCGCATCAACCAAACCCTGTCCACCTACGATCCCCACTCGGAACTGTCCCGGTTCAATCGCAACCCCAGCACCGACTGGGTCGCCGTGTCGCCGGAACTGCAACAGATCATCGCTGAAGCGCTGCGCATCAGCGAACTCAGCAGCGGCGCATTCGATATCACGGTCGGCCCGCTGGTCAACCTGTGGGGTTTCGGCCCGGAGCCACGCCGCGACCAGGTTCCCACGGATACGGAAATCGCCCAGACCCGCGAACGAGTCGGTTACTGGCGGTTGAGCGCTCGCCAGGAACCGCCGGCGTTGAAGAAGGAACGTCCTGATCTCTATGTCGATCTATCCGCCATCGCCAAGGGATATGGCGTGGATCAACTGGCGGCGCTGGCGGAAACGGCAGGCATTCACCACTATCTGGCGTCCATTGGCGGCGAAATTCGCGCCAAAGGTCACAATAGCCGGGGTCAACCCTGGATGATTGCGATTGAAAAGCCGGTGGTCGGGCAACGCACGGTCGAGCGGCTCATTCAACTCGGCGACCACAGCATTTCCACCTCAGGCGACTATCGCAACTTCTTCGAGCAACACGGCCAGCGTTATTCGCATATCATCAACCCTCATACGGGCAGGCCAGTTCTGCAAACTCTGGCGTCTGTAACGGTCATCAGCAACCAGTCCATGATCGCTGACGCCACTGCCACCACCCTGATGGCGGCAGGACCAGAATTCGGTTTCCAGCTCGCTGCTGAACATCATCTGGCTGCCTTCTTCATCCTGGCCGGGCCGGAAGGTCGCTTTGAGGAACGCTATACGCCAGAATTCGAGGCGTATCTCGTTCCTCAGCAACCTTGAGATGCGCTGGGGTTCAAGCGTTGGCACCCCTTTCATGAGGAGGCTAAACCATGTTGGTCGGCGTACCTAAAGAAATCAAAATCCATGAATACCGGGTGGGCCTGACTCCGGACAGTGTGCGCGAACTCATCGCTCACGGTCACTCGGTGTGGGTGGAAACCCATGCCGGGGCAGGCATTGGCCGTTCCGACGACGCTTACCGGGCGGCTGGGGCGCAAATCGCTGCTACCCCGGCGGACATCTTTGCCCAGGCTGACCTGATCGTGAAGGTCAAGGAGCCGCAGGCGGTCGAGCGCCAGATGCTGCGCCCCGGCCAGACGCTGTTTACCTATCTGCATCTGGCCCCCGATCCGGATCAGACCCGTGATCTCATCAAGAGCGGTGCGATCTGCATCGCTTATGAAACCGTAACAGACAGTCAAGGCGGATTGCCGCTACTGGCGCCGATGTCCCAGGTTGCAGGCCGGCTGTCGATCCAGGCTGGCGCGGCGGCGCTGGAACGGGCCAAGGGCGGTCGCGGCATCCTGCTGGGCGGCGTGCCGGGCGTCGCACCGGCCAAGGTGGCGGTCATCGGCGGCGGCGTAGTCGGTGAAAACGCCATTTACATGGCGCTGGGCATGGCCGCGGATGTAACCGTACTCGACCATAATGTGAATGTTCTGGCGCGGCTGGCGCAACGCTTCGGTGCGGCGCTCAAGACTGTGTACTCCACTCGGTCGGCGCTGGAAGAGTATGTTCTGCAAGCAGACCTGGTGATTGGCGGGGTGCTGGTTGCCGGCGCTGAGGCCCCCAAACTGGTGACTCGCGACATGGTCCGGCGGATGAAAGCCGGCGCGGTGCTGGTGGATGTCGCCATCGACCAGGGAGGCTGCTTCGAAACGTCCCGTCCGACCACCCACGCCGACCCGACCTATGTAGTGGACGGCGTTGTGCACTACTGTGTCGCCAATATGCCGGGAGCGGTGCCCCATACCTCGACCTACGCCCTCAACAACGCCACCCTTCCCTACGTTCTGGCGCTGGCCGACCTGGGCTACAAACAGGCCCTGCTGGGCAATCCCCATTTCCTGGACGGCCTCAACGTGTGCCAGGGCCAGGTGACTTATAAAGCAGTCGCCGACGACCTCGGCTACCCTTGCGTCGATCCGCGCACCGCCCTTGCGGATTGAACGACGCCCATCGCCGAACTCCCTACTGTCTAATGCCAGCGCCAGGCGGCGGGCGCGGCGGCATTGAAACCGGCATTGATGGCCTTTATCTGGAATGACCTGCATGACCCTCCCGGCCCTGATCCTGCGCGATGTGCGCAAAACCTATGCGAACGGCTTTCAAGCCCTGTGCGGTATTGACCTTGAAGTCGCAGAAGGAGAGTTTTTTGCCCTGCTCGGCCCCAACGGCGCGGGCAAGTCCACGACCATCGGCATTATCTGCTCGCTGGTGCGCAAGACCGGCGGCAAGGCGCAGGTATTCGGCTATGACTTGGATACCGAACTGTCCGCCGCCAAGCGCTGTATTGGCCTGGTGCCGCAGGAATTTAATTTCAACCAGTTTGAGCCGGTCGCGGAGATCGTGATGAACCAGGCCGGTTATTACGGCCTGCCCCGCGAACTGGCCCGCCAGCGCGCCGAAACCTACCTTAAACAGCTCGGCCTGTGGGACAAGCGGCGGCAAATGGCGCGGGCACTGTCCGGCGGCATGAAGCGGCGGCTGATGATTGCCCGGGCGCTGGTACATGAACCGAAGCTATTGATTCTGGATGAACCGACTGCCGGGGTGGATATTGAAATTCGCCGATCCATGTGGGAGTTCCTGCGCGAAATCAATGGACGCGGCGTAACGATTATTCTGACCACGCACTATCTGGAAGAGGCGGAAAGCTTGTGTCGCCATATTGCGATTATTGACGGCGGCGCGATTATCGAGAATACCCGAATGCAGACGTTGCTGAATCGCCTGAATCTGGAAACTTTCGTACTGAATCTCCAGCGCCCGTTGCAGGAAACACCGGATTTTCCCGGCTATCCGCTACGCCGGCTGGATGACTGGACTCTCGAAGTGGACGTCGCCAAGGAATGCGGCGTCAATGCCTTATTTCAGCAGTTGTCCGCGCATGGCATCGAGGTTTCCAGTCTGCGCAACAAGGCGAACCGGCTGGAGGAACTGTTTTTGCGGTTGGTGGATAAAAGTGACACTGCGACAAGCTGAACTGAGTTTTCTCCACGACAAGCGCTGCCTCCTGCACTCAGCCGCGAACCAGACGGCGCTGTAGCAGAGCATTCAAATCCCGCCGACCATCGGCGATCAAATACACATAGACCCGGTCGTCGATCACTCGATAGAGAACCCGATAGGGCTTGAAAAAAGTTTCCCGGTAATCTCGAATGCCGAGCGTCAGCAACTCCCGAGGGTAAACGCCGCGTTCGGGAAATTCCGCCAAGCGTTCAATCACGGCCTGGAGTTGCCCCAGCACATATTCAGCTTCTTCAGGACCATCATGTACGGCGATATGGTCTTGAATTTCTGATAAATCCAGAGCGGCGTCTTCGGTGAGAAAGATTCGGAACGCCATTAGCCCTCCCGACGGGCGCGCAGATTCTCAAATACGGTCGTCGCGTCCTGCACCCGCCCCTCCTCAACCTGGCGATGGCCCAGCGCCAGAATTTTGAGCAACGCCAACGTTTCCTGCGTTTGTTCGTAGCTTTGGACATCCTGGATCACGACCTTGGCCTCGCCGTTCTGGGTGATCACCAAGGGTTCGCGCTGCTCGGTCAGTTGGCGGATGATCTCGGCGGCATGGGATTTCAGATAACTGATCGGCTTGATTTGGCTTGAGAATTTCATGTTGCCTCCTTATGAGTAAGACCAAATATAGTTCTTATTCAGGTCAAATGACAATCAATGAACCAATCTCCGTTCAGCAATAAAAGGCCAGCCAGACCGCTAAGGAAATGAGTCAGGCACAATTGCTCGGCACTCCCAACGACGCCGGCGGCGCAAACACCGCGCCCGACGCATGGCCAACTACCTGCTGACCGAATACGCTGCCTCGCTGGGTAGCAGCGAAGCCGAACGCGCCGGTGATGTATTATTCAGCTCCAAGGATGAAGACAGCGCCCGCAAGGCTTATGAACGGGCGCTGTCCAAACTGCGGAAAGGCGATTGAGATGAATAGCAACCAATTCAAAGCCTGGCTGAGCCAGCAAGGATGTACTTTTGAAAACAAGCCGGGCGGTTCCGGCCATCTGGTCGCCCGACTGGGCAACCGAAAAACCGATTTACCGATGCATGGTGGTAGCAAGCAACTGGGTACCGGACTGGTGAACAAGATCAAGAAAGATCTCGGGCTGAAATAGGAGGCAATGATGTTGATTTATCCCGTAGAACTAACCCCCGATGACAACGACACCTTCCTGGTCACGTTCCCGGACGTACCGGAAGCCGTCACGTTTGGCGAAGACGAAGCAGAAGCGCTGCTGATGGCTGAAGATGCGCTGCTGGTCATGCTCTCTGCCTATATGGATGACCGCCAGCCCATTCCTGAACCTTCCCCACTGAACGGACGGCCCGGCGTGGCGCTAAAAGTCGCAGCCTCTGCAAAGATAGCCCTCTACAACGCCCTGTTAGCAGCAGGCAAGCGAAAAGCCGATCTGGCGCGGATGCTGAATCTGACCGCTATCCAAGTTGATCATTTGCTGTCGCTCCACCACAAAAGCCGCATCGAACAGATTGAAACGGCGTTGGCGGCCCTGGGCAAACGGCTGATCGTGGAAATGCGCGAGGCGGCTTAAATGCGGCTTAAATAAGGAAACCCATGCCTCTTCACGCCCAACTGATCGCTCTGCAAACCATCCTGATCAAGGAAACCCTGCGGTTCCTGCGCATCTGGATTCAAACCCTGCTGCCGCCAGCCGTGACCACCGCCCTGTATTTCATCATTTTCGGCCAGTTGATCGGCGCGCAACTGGGGCCGGTCGAGGGGTTGAGTTACACCCAGTTCATCGCCCCTGGCCTGATCATGATGGCGGTGATCACCAACTCCTATTCCAATGTCGTGTCCTCGTTCTTCAGCGCCAAGTTCCAGCGCCATATCGAGGAAATGCTCGTCTCGCCCTTGCCGAACACGATTATTGTCCTCGGCTTCGTCGGCGGCGGTTTGGCGCGCGGCTTGACAGTAGGTCTGGCGGTGATCGTGACTTCTCTATTTTTCGCCGATCTGCACTGGCAACATCCGCTGATTACCTTCGCGGTGATTGTTCTGACGGCGGTATTGTTCTCGCTGGCCGGATTAATCAACGGCATTTACGCCAGGAGCTTCGATGACATCTCCGTGGTCCCGACCTTTGTTTTGACGCCGTTGATCTATCTCGGCGGCATCTTCTACTCGATTCAGATGCTGCCGCCCTTCTGGCAGGATGTTTCGCTGCTCAATCCTATCCTGTACATGATCAATGCCTTCCGCTTTGGCATTCTGGGCGTTTCCGATATCGATGTCCGGCTCGCCTTCGCCATCATCCTGCTGTTTATCGCGACCCTGTTTGGCTACAGCCTGTGGTTGCTGCGGCGTGGGACCGGCATCCGCAGTTGATCCCACACACCTGCAAGACGCAGCCATTGTGATAGCGCGGCTGATTCGTGCATTCATGTCAATTTCTTCTACGCTTAATTGAGAGTCCG
>CAZDVY010000038.1:0-20191 GCA_964508935.1 uncultured Candidatus Competibacteraceae bacterium
TGGTCTGACAGGGAATCAGCTCGACCAGCGCCATGTAGCGCGGCGGGTTGAAGAAATGAATGCCGCAAAAGCGCGAGCGCAGATTCTCCGGCACCGACTCGGCCAACTGGCTCAGGCGCAGACCGGAGGTATTGGTCGCCAAAATCGCCCGGTCGTTGAGATAGGGCGTGATGCGTTGATAGAGGGCGGCTTTCCAGTCCGGGCGCTCAGCGATAGCCTCGATCAGCAGGTCGCAGTGGCGCAGTTCTTCCAGATGCTGGTCATAGTTGGCCGGTTGAATCAAGGCGGCTCGTTCCTTGACGGCGAACGGCGCGGGACTCAGCTTGGCCATGCTGGCGATGGCTTTGGTCACGATCCCGTTGGGATCGCCGTCTTTGGCCGGCAGGTCAAATAACACCACCGGCACCTCGGCGTTGGCCAGATGGGCGGCGATCTGCGCCCCCATCACTCCCGCGCCCAGAACCGCCACCCGGCGGATGGATACTGCGTTATTCATGCGTGAATGTCCTCTCAGGCTGTCGAAACGCCGCCTCACCCCAATCCCTCTTCCCGCGAGGGGAGAGATCGGGGAACGATGACGCCAAAATAAAGCCAGGGGCCAGGCTCTGGCTTTTTCGATTTGGCTAATCGCCGATTTTTTAAGGCAATAACTGAAAAGATAACCAACTCGCGCCGCATCACGAACTTTTGACGGTGGGCAATAGAGCCTCCCCCTCACCAAATTAGTTAAACGGGAAACTTCATTTCTGGAAATCACCTAAACTGAGAATCGTAACTCTTACGTATAAAATAATGACATCACAGGAAAATTGACGGTAGGAAAAAATTGTGATCCTACACCCATGTGAAGTTGAAACAGGTGATTGCGATGCTGCGTTTCATGCGCGATCTGAAGATTCGTAGCAAACTGCTGGTCGCTGTGCTGCCGCTGGTGCTATTACCAGTTCTCAGCATTGGCGTCATCGTCGGCTACCTGTCCAAGCAGCAGGCCTATCTAGGCATTACCGAGGCTATCCGGGCGGACCTCGAGCATATGAGCCAATTTACGCTGGATCTGCTCAATGCTCACCATCAACAGTTCGGTCTGTACCAGGAAGACAAGCGCCGGATGGTCTACAAGGATCTAGCGACCCTGGTCCGGTTTGCCCATAACCTGGTCGTAGTTCAGCAAGAACAGGTAGCGAACGGTCAGCACACCCTGGCCATTGCCCAGCAGGAAACCCGTAACGCCTTTAAAAATGTCAGCGTGGGCGAAACCGGCTATCTCTACGCCATTACGTCAAAAGGCGATCTAACCATCCATGTTGCGCAGGAAGGCGAAAATATCCTGGACGCCCGGGATGAGCAAGGCCGCTTCTTTATTCGTGAGATGGTCGAAAAGGCGGTCGCCGCCCCGCCTGGCGAAACCCTTTATATCGTCTACCCTTGGCGGAATGTGCTGCTAGGGGAAACTCATCCCCGGAACAAGGTAGTGGCTTACCGGTATTTCCCGCCCTGGGATTGGATCATCGCGGCGGGTGGCTACCTGGAAGAAACCTACGAGGACGTAGCGTTCGAAAAACAGGCGCTCCAGGAACTCAAGCGGAAAATCCTGAGTAAACCGGTCGGCGCCACCGGCTACATTTACGCCATGACCACTCGTGGAGAACTGACAATCCATCCCTTTCAGGAAGGACAAAACATCTACGATACGCAGGATCAGCGTGGCCATGACTTCATCCGCGAAATGTGTGCGCGCAAGAGCGGCTGGATTCGCTATCCCTGGCAGAACCAGACCGATGCCGCGCCCCGCATGAAGATCGTGCGGTATGAATATTTTGCGCCCTGGGACTGGATCGTGGCGGTGGGTTCCTACGAAGATGAATTCTACGCAGCCGCCAATGCTATCGAACGGCGCATTCTGTCCAGCATGGGCCTGTTGACCTTTGTGATGGGGCTGTTTGCCGTAATCCTGGTGTTTTTCGCCTCCAAGCGCCTGACCGATCCCATTCAACGCCTGATCGCGGGTGTGCGGGAAGTCAAACAGGGTCGACTGGACACTCAGTTGACCATCACGACGAATGATGAACTGGGAGAATTGGCGGCAAACTTCAACCGGATGACCGCGACGTTGCGCCGGAACAAGGAACTGGAGGCTCATCTGGCTCAGCAAAACAAAATGGCGTCGCTCGGGGTCCTGTCCTCCGGGGTGGCTCATGAGATCAATAACCCACTGGGCGTTATCCTGGGCTATGCCGCACACCTGGAAAGTAAAATGGATCCAGGCGATCCCCATTTCAAATATATCCAGGAAATCAAGCGGGAAAGCAAACGCTGCAAGACGATCGTGCAGGATTTGCTGAGTTATGCCCGGGTGCCCAGACCCACGCTGGAGGAAACCGATCTCAATGCCCTGCTGACCCAGATTGTCGATTTCGCCGCTCATCATACTGATATGGACGCGGTTCGCATTGTCACAGCCTTCGATCCCCGGTTACCCCGGGTGTGGGTGGACGGCGACCAGATCCGCCAGATCGCTATGAACCTGATGCTCAACGCCAGCGGCGCCATGCCCGAAGGCGGACGCCTGGAGGTCGGTACAGCCTTGAGTGAAGATCAATCCGTGAATATCACGTTCCAGGATTCGGGTTCCGGCATTCCGCCGGAGTACCTGGAGAAAATTTTTGAACCTTTTTTCACCACCAAGGCGCGAGGCACGGGGTTGGGTCTGGCGATCACTAAAACGATCATTGAACGACACGGCGGACGGATCACCGTCGATAGCACCGTGGGTCAAGGCACGCGAGTGACCGTCAGCCTGCCCATGCATCGAGAATCCGCCTGATGGCCCGCCCGCAACCGCATATCCTGGTGGTTGATGACGATGAAGCCGTGTCCCGGATGATCGGGATGATTCTCGTGGATCAGGACTACGCCGTTTCGGTGTACACCCACTCGCCCACCGCAATGACGGCCTTTGCGCCGGGCCGGTATGATTTGGTGATTACGGATATCAGGATGCCCATCATCGGGGGGCTTGAAATCTTGCAGCAGGTCAAGGCGCAGGAGGCGGCGATTCCAGTGATCATGATCACGGCCCACGCCACGGTTGATTTGTCGATTGAGGCATTGCGCAAGGGGGCCTACGACCTGTTGACCAAACCCTTCGAACCGGAGGAACTGCTTTCACGGGTTCGCAATGCGCTGCGGCAAACCGCGCTGATCAAGGAAAATCGCGAACTCAAGGACGAACTGGCGGCCTGGCAGGGTTCCATCATCGGCCATTCCCCCCTGCTACTCAGCGTGTTGGAAACGGCGCGGAAAGTCGCCGCCCGCGATATCCCGGTGTTGATCAGCGGGGAGTCCGGTACTGGCAAGGAACTGGTGGCTCGAGCGATTCGCGACTATTCCCGGCGCAAGGACGCTAAGTTCGTGGCCATTAATTGTGGGGCCATCCCCGAGGCGTTGCTGGAGAGTGAACTGTTTGGCCATCGCAAGGGTGCCTTTACCGGGGCGGACCGCGATCACAAGGGACTACTCGAAACCGCAGACGGTGGAACCCTGTTTCTCGACGAAGTGGGCACGCTACCGCTGAACGTGCAAAAAACCTTGTTGCGGTTTCTTCAGGAACAGGAGTTTTACCGGGTCGGCGACACCTCCCCCATCAAGGTCGATGTGCGGGTGCTGTCTGCGACCAATCTGGATTTACCGGCCGCGGTGCAGAGTGGGGCGTTCCGCGAGGATTTATACTACCGCCTCAATGTCGTCCATCTGCGTCTTCCGCCCTTGCGCCAGCGCCGCTCCGATATTCCTTTGCTCGTTGCACACTTCATCAAGGAGCAAAATCAGCGCTTTGGCACCCAGGTGAAAAGCTTTACCCGCGCTGCGATGGAAGCCTTAATGCAATACGACTGGCCGGGCAATATTCGCCAACTCAGTAATGTCATTCAAGCCGCCATGGCGATTGACAGCGGCGACTATCTGGGCCTCGACGTCCTGGAGCAACTCATCGAGCTGCCGAAAAAAACCGTCTCGCCCGCCGGGGAGGTCAGCGAGCTTGATTATGCGGCGGCGCTGAACTGCTTTGAAACCGGGTATTTTAATCAGTTGCTCCAGATGAGCGGCGGCCATATCGAGGAAGTTGCCCACCGGGCCGGGATGAATGTCGCCACGGTTTACCGCAAGATCAAAAAATACGGGCTGCGTTAAACGCGGATCTGCGTCGGCTATAACCGACTCCCATAGAAGGTTTCTGGCGTTTCGGCGAATCCGTTTTTGCAAAACTGCAATCATTCTTCTTTCCCCACTCCAGCCCTCCCTCACAAGAGGGGAGGGTGTCAGCGTCAATTGCCGCATCATCCCATTGGCGCCACTGCAACCCCCTCCCGCCAAGACGATCCCTGATATTCCATTAATCTTCTGATAAATAGATTGATTTTTCTTCATTCGACGGCTGGTACAGGGCTTGCTATATCGAATACAGGCTAATAACAAGGATTTTGGAGCGAACATGAACTGCCAGCGAGTTTGCCCCTTCTACGGGCAGAGCATGGACCGCTGTGACGTCGGGTCTGGCTATATTTCGCCCTATCATGTGGAAGTCATCATTCGGCATTGCACCTCACGCTATGAGGACTGCGCCAGATATCAGGAATTGAGCGGGCGCTATCTCCACGAAGAAGGAGAGGAATTCGCCCCATCTCTGGTCGTGAGTCATCACTCGGCCTCCGTATCCAGGCAGCCAGTGATCATCACCCCGGAATGATAGCCGCTTCATTCTCAACGAACACACCATAAGGAAGTCAATCCATGGCACTGTCAAATAGTAAGGGCTGGTCCGTCGTTTTGGCCGGGACCGGTATTAATCTGGCGCTCGGCGTCCTGTATACCTGGAGTATCTTCAAGGGCGCGATTGGCGACTCCATCAAACAGGGAGGGCCGGACGCTTTCCAGTGGGATCTGGCCTCGATCAATGACCCCTATGCGGTTTGCTGTCTGATGTTTGCCTTTTCCATGATTCTGGCTGGCAAATGCCAGGATCGTATCGGACCGCGCATGACGGCGATGATCGGCGGTCTGCTGGTCGGCGCGGGTTTCATCCTGCTGTCCCAGACCACCAACTACTGGCTCTGGGTAGTGGGCTTCGGAGTATTGGCTGGCATGGGCTTTGGATTTGGCTATTCCTCAGCCACCCCGCCGGCGTTGAAGTGGTTTCCACCCGCCAAGACCGGTTTGATCGTTGGCATCGTGGTATCCGGCTTTGGCCTGGCGTCGGTCTATATTGCGCCACTGAGTACGTATCTGCTCAAAATCGGCGGCATATCCTGGGCCATGATGATTTTCGGCATTGCGTTTACCATCATCGTCAGTCTTTTCTCCCTCCTGTTGACCAATCCCCCGGCGGGCTATACGCCCAGCAGCCCCGTCAAGGCGCAGGGGTCCGCGAAAGCGGCCGTGCCGGTCAAAGTGCAGGATTACACCCCGTCGCAGATGCTGAAAACGCCTACCTTCTACATCATGTGGGTTATTTATTTCATCGGCGCCGGCGCTGGCTTGATGGTCATCGGCAGTGTCGCGGGCATGGCCAAGCAGAGCATGGGCGAGTTGGCGTTCCTGGCGGTCGTCATCCTGGCCGTCGGTAATGCGGCGGGCCGAATTATTGCCGGTTCTCTATCTGACCGCATCGGCCGCACCCTGACGCTATCGTTGATGCTCGGCTTTCAGGCGGTGTTGATGTTCATCGCGATCCCGGTGATAGGCGCCGAGCATCCCAGCGCCACGCTGCTGGTGGTGGTCGCGACCCTGATTGGCTTTAACTACGGCGCCAACCTGGCGCTGTTCCCGGCGATCACCAAGGATTTCTGGGGCTTGAAGAGCTTTGGCGCCAACTATGGGTTGCTGTTCACGGCCTGGGGCGTTGGCGGCTTTGTTTTGGGGCGCGCTTCCGAGATGATGAAAGCGGCGACCGGCGATTTCACTTTATCCTTCGGCGTGGCGGGTATGCTGTTGACGGTGGCGGCCCTGGCGCTGGTGCTGAAGGATTTGTTCAACCAGATGGTGCAGGCGCAGGTTGCCAAGGAATTGGCGCAACGGGCTGAAGTGGCGAAAGTCGTGGTACAGGAACCCACCTTCAAACCCGCACTGGAACAGGCGGCCTGATGTGACAGAACCCCTCCCGCTGGCGGGGAGGGGTTGAGTAGAAGAGTCGGCAATGTCAGTAGTTGATTGAATTCAGCACTGATATTGCCGATTTTTTTAAGGCTTAAAACTTGTAGCTTGCCTGCAGGCCGAACAAATGCCCATAACTCTCATAATTCAACCGCAAGGTATCCGTTATCAGTCCGGGAGCGGTTGACACCAAATCGATGGTGTTATTCGTGCTGGAATCATCGAACAGCAGATACATATAGCCGAAATCCACTGTGAGTTGCGACGTCGGGCGATAGCTGGCGCCGACGGCAAACGAATTGCGGTCGCTGTCGGGAATGCGCGGCGTGCGGTATTCGGCAGACGGCACCGGGGTCTGGTCATACTGGTAGCCGGCGCGGAAGGTCCATTCCGGGTTGTAGTCGTAGCTGACGCCGATATTGAAGGTCCAACTGTCGTCCCATTTTTCCTCGATCACTTCTTGCCGGCCATCGGCCAGCTTGATGCGCAATTCCTGGAACAGGCTCCAGTTGGTCCAGCGCACGCCGCCCATCACCGCCCATTTGTCGTCGAGCCGCTTATAGGCGGTCAGCGACATCCAGTCGGGCGCAGTCCAGTCCACCGTCGCGGGGGTCTCACTGTTGCGTCCCGGTATACCAGTGACAGTAACGTCGCCTTCCAGGGTGTACTTGACCCGTGACCGATAACTTAGACCCATCCGGGTGGCGGGATCGAACTCATAGGTCGCCCCCAGATTAAAGCCATATCCCCAGTCGTCCCCTTTGACCTCGGTGTACCCGTCCTGCGTCGGAGCGAACGGATTGAACTGTGCTCGGGTCAGCGTCGCATCGGCATACTGGACGCTGACGCCAAAACCCAGTGACAGGTTATCGTTGACCCGGTAGGCGATTGAGGGATTGACATCGATGGTGGTCAGTTCCGATTCAACCGCGTGATAGCGGCCCACCCAATTCCTGCCGTAATTGGTGCTCACCGCGAACGGCGCGTTGAGGCTCATGCCGAACCGCATCCGGTCGTTGATATCCATGATGTAGTAGCCGTTGGGGACCAGGTTGTCGGTGCCGCCATCGTCGTTGCGTCCCTGAGTGGGGATCGTGACGAAAACCGGCAAGGTGCCGGGCTTGGTGAGCACATCCCCCAGATTGGCCGGAAACCGAGTGGTTGATCCGGCGTTACTCGCCTCTGTGGTGATGCCAATAAAAGTAAACCCCGCCTGCGCCTGCATCCCCTTGCCAAGCATCATGTCAGCGGGATTGTAATAAGCGGCAGAAGCATCATCATTCGCCAAACTGCCCCCTGCAAACGCCCGACCTAGGCCGGTGACGCTCTGATCGGTGAGCTGCAGACCCGAAGCATGGGCCTGACCGACTGTTACCAGCGTTCCGGTGAGTCCCAGGACAAAAAACCAGTGGTGTGGGTATGGCTTCATCATTGTTTTACTCAAGGTGGTTATCGTTTTGCATCAATAACAATGGCGCTAACTGCAATCGGGTGTTGGTCGCGCACATTGTGCTTTGAAGGGGATTCCTGCCAAGACCTTTCCTGGTTGCTAAGGATAACGAATTGCCGCCGAATTTGCCTCATTCAGCCAACACTGAATCATTGCCGCATCGAAAGGCCAGCCCAGTTCCCTGTCGGTCTCCCGATGGCGCAACACTGGAATGCGCATGCCATAGCGTTCCAGCAGCGCCTCGTCGTCGGCAATCTCCACCATCTCGACCAGCGCGCCGGCGCATTGCAACAACGCCTCGGCTTGTTCGCACAGATGGCAACCACTGGTGGTATACAACAATAAAGTCAGCTTCATGTCCCCCCTGCTTCTGATCGTATGCCGGCTGGCCCGAAAAAGATTATCATTTATTGCCGTATTCTCTCTGACCTCTAATCCCGGAATCGCTCATGGCCCGACTGCTGCATGAACTCATTCTCGAACAGGCGGAGCGTCGTCCCGACGCTGCCGCGATCGTCCATCGGCAAACGACTCTGGATTACGCTCAACTGACGGACCTGGTGCAGAAGACCGCCCGTGGGCTGCTGGCGCTGAGCCTGAATCGGGCGGAACGGGTGGCCATGTACCTGCCCAAGCGGACGGAAGCGGTCGCCGCCCTGTTTGGGGCGGCGTGGGCAGGCGGCGTTTTTGTGCCGATCAACCCGTTGCTGAAGCCGGAACAGGTGGCCTACATCCTGCGCGACTGCAACGTTCGTATCCTGATCACCGCTGGCGACCGGGCGGAGTTGCTGGAGCCTTTGCTGGTCGATTGTCCCGATTTGCGCAGTCTGGTGCTGGTCGATGAAAGCGTTCCTCCCGCTGCGCCGGCGCACCATTGGCAGACGCTGAGCTGGTCGAGCCTGCTGGCGGCGGACGATAGTCGCCCGCCCGCCCGGTGCATCGACATCGACATAGCGGCGATTCTCTACACCTCGGGCAGCACCGGCAAGCCCAAGGGCGTAGTGCTCTCTCATCGCAATATGCTGGCCGGGGCTTACAGCGTTGCCGAATACCTGGATAACCAGCCGGAGGATCGCTTGCTGGCGGTGCTGCCGTTCAGCTTCGATTACGGCCTCAGCCAGTTGACCACTGCCTTTGTCGCCGGGGCGCGGGCAGTGCTGATGGATTATCTGCTGCCCCGCGATGTCGTCGCCACGGTCGCCCGCGAGGGCGTTACCGGCCTGGCGGCGGTGCCGCCGATGTGGGTGCAACTGGCCATGCTGGAATGGCCGGCGGCAGCGGTGGACAGTCTGCGCTATATCACCAATTCCGGCGGGGCCATGCCCCGCGCCACCCTGGCGGCGTTGCGGCGCGCCTTGCCGAAAACGACGCCGTTCCTGATGTACGGACTGACCGAGGCGTTCCGCTCGACCTATCTGCCGCCGGTGGAACTGGACCGCCGGCCCGACTCCATCGGTAAGGCCATTCCCAACGCCGAAATTCTGGTGGTGCGCGAAGATGGGACTCTCTGTGCGCCGGGCGAGCCGGGGGAGTTGGTGCATCGCGGCGCACTGGTCGGGTTGGGTTACTGGAACGATTCGGCCAAGACTGCCGAACGCTACCGCCCCGCGCCCGGCCAGAATCCCGGTCTGCCGATCCCCGAACTGGCGGTCTGGTCGGGCGACACGGTGCGCAGCGATGAAGAGGGCTTCCTGTATTTCATTGGCCGTAAGGACGACATGATCAAGACCTCCGGCTATCGGGTCAGCCCGACGGAAATCGAGGAAGTTCTTTACAGCAGCGGTCAGGCGGCGGAGGCGGCGGCGCTGGGCATTCCCCATCCCGCACTCGGCCAGGCGGTGGTCGCGGTCATCAAACCCTTGCGTGAGGCGTTTAACGAAAGCGAATTGATTGCTTATTGCAAGCAGCATTTACCGAACTTCATGGTTCCATTGCAAATCATCGCTCGTGCGACGGATCTGCCGCGTAACCCCAACGGTAAAATCGACCGTAAAAGTCTGGTTGAGGAATTGCGCGATCTGTTCCCGGAGAATGTCTCATGAGCGCCACCCGCCCTGCGCATTGGCCGATGAGCCAGTTTCCCGTCATCAATGACTGTCTGCAAATCGGCGGCATTCCGTTGACGCAACTGGCGGTGCAGATCGGCCAGACCCCGTTCTACGCCTATGACCGCCGCCTGCTGGACGAACGGGTCGCATTACTGCACCGGGTCTTACCGCCGTCGATGGAACTGCACTACGCGGTCAAGGCCAATCCGATGCCGGCGGTGGTTCACCATTTAGCCAGACTCGTCAACGGTCTGGATGTCGCTTCGCTGGGAGAATTGACGGTTGCGCTGGACGCGGGCATGGACCCGGCGGAGATCAGCTTCGCCGGTCCCGGCAAGCGTCCGCCGGAACTCACTGCCGCCATCGCCGCTGGCGTCACCATTAACCTGGAATCGGCCGGCGAACTGGAAACTGTCGCCCGGCTCGGTCACGAACAAGGTCGACAACCCCGGGTGGCGGTGCGCGTCAATCCCGATTTCGAGCTGAAAGCGTCCGGGATGAAAATGGGCGGTGGCCCGAAACCCTTTGGCGTGGATGCTGAACAGGTTCCCGCCTTGCTAAAGCGCATTGGCGAACTGGCTCTGGATTTCCGGGGTTTTCACATTTTCACCGGCTCGCAGAATTTGCGTCATGAAGCCCTGATCGACGCCCATGACCGCACGTTTGAACTGGCGCTGCGGTTGGCGGACGACGCGCCGGCGCCGGTGCGACTGCTGAACATCGGCGGCGGCTTTGGCATTCCCTATTTCCCCGGCGATGCGCCGTTGAATCTGGAACCCATCGCCGACAATCTGCAACGTTGGTTGCCGATAGTGAAAGAGCGCTTGCCGGAAGCGCAGGTCGTGCTGGAACTGGGCCGCTATCTGGTCGGCGAGGCGGGGATTTATGTGGCCGAAGTGGTGGATCGCAAGGTTTCACGCGGCCATACGTTCCTGGTCACGAACGGCGGTCTGCATCACCATCTGGCGGCGTCCGGCAACTTCGGCCAGGTGGTGCGCAAGAACTATCCGGTCGTGGTCGGCAACCGGGTGGTGGGAACGGAGCGAGAAGTCGTCTCCGTTGTCGGGCCGCTCTGCACCCCGCTTGACCTGCTGGCGGACCGGATGGAACTGGCGAAAGCCGAGGTCGGCGATTTAATCGTCGTGTTTCAGTCTGGCGCTTACGGGCTGACCGCCAGCCCGGCCCGATTTCTCAGCCATCCGGCCTGTGTGGAGGTGCTGGTGTAATCGGCGGCGGTTTTCTCATATTAATCATGAGGATTTTGGCGGCATCACCCGTTCCGCCAACTGGGTGAGAGGTACGGCCTCGGCACCGTAACGGAGTGGGTAGCGTTCCTGCCCGGGATAGACGACATAGCGCTGACGGATACCGAGGTCATTGCAGGCGATGGAGAATCCCTTGTCCAGACTGGGCGCCGAGGCATGTTTGATCTCGATGGCAAGGTCAGGCTTGCCGCCGAGCCGAGGAGCAGAAAATGGCCAGACTGCTCGCCGGCGGCGCGCCGGTCGTCGATGATGCCGCGCAGGATTTCAAACAGGCCAGGCACGCGATGGATCTCGTCGATGATGACGAGTTTGCCTTGCTTGCCGGCGCAGGTAGGCGTCGGCATCGTCGAGTCGACGCCGATCCGCGGGACGCTCCATGTCGAGGTAAAGCGTTTCGGCTGGCCAATTCCGGGCCAGTCCGCGCGCAGTGGTGGTTTTGCCGACCTGGCGCGGACCCAGCAGCACAACCGCCGGGCTTGCGGCCAGCTTGGCGCGGAGATTCTGTTCGGCGAAACGGGGAATCATTGCCGCAAATATAATTCTTGACGTTCGATTTGCGGCATTGTGAAACGGCGGGTACCGAAACTCAAGGGAAAAGGGTGCGTTCCTCACCGCATCCTACGCGTCATTCGCCATCATCTATGGCCTCCTTGTGTTCCCATCCCCAGCTCACTGGGTAGATGCCTCGTCGCACATAGGCATGAAAACTCGAGCGTGTGGAGGTGCTGGTGTAAGAAGATAGGGGATACAGCGCACCAGCACATTTAATTCTCAAGGGTCTGGAAAGGGGGTATGGTTGGCGCAGAGGCGGTACTACTGTAGCTGCCATAGCGCGCAGACATCACCGTTGCCGCCATCTCCATCAGCGGTTGGCTCGCGGATACCAGGCCAGCAATCGATACGTGCAGGTCGCGCTCATCCAGGCATAACGCGGAGCCACCAAAGCCCACTGCCAGGCGTTCCAGTTCGGTCGTGTTCAATTCAGCCAGATCCGGGTAATTTTTTACTGGCAAAACCACTGCGCTTTGATCGGCGAAGCTGATCAGCAATGATTTAAACGCCGGCAGGTATTGTACCGCCATCGCGCGCAACCCCTGGCTGCGCTGCTTGCGGCCGCACACGATCGCTTGCTCCAATACCGTAGCCGTTACGGGTTCATCGAACCGTTCTCGTGCTTTTACCGTTTTCATAACTCAATCTCCAAGGGGCTGGATTGACCGACCAATTGCAGCACCGTCCGGTAAACCTGCGCGTCGAAGCGGGCCGACTGGATCACCAACGCAACTGGCCGCTGATCCTTGGGGCTAACCACCTCCTCAGCAGCCACATCCCATTGTTGGTTTTCCAGGCAGAGGGTCTGCTGGCTACGCCACCAACATTCACGCGCTCGACGTAAGTTGACGGGTTGTTTGAGCGCCTGGCGCAGTTTTTCCAGTACCGCTACATTCGGTTCGTTCTGCGCCGGGGTCACATCCCATAACCGCACGCCGTTGTGCCAGAAGCTGAACAGGAAGCGGGCATCCCACTGGGCTGTACCCACATGCACATGGGGTGGGCAGTGTTCATTCCGCGTCAAAACGGCGATTACCAGCCCTTTGTGGCTACAGACTTTCATCAATAACTTATTAATTCCTGTAGGATGTGGTGAGCTTGCGAACCGTATCCATCGCGTCATTCGCCGCCATCGATGGCTTCTTTCTGTTCGCATGCCCAGCTCACTGGGTAGATGCCTCGTCGCACATAAACATGAAAACTCAAATGTGGCCAGTCTTCCACTCGTCTTACCCACCGTGCTTGACCGGATTCCAGTGAATGTAATCAACGTGCTGTTCGAAATCCTGGTTGTCGCGAATCAGGTGTTCCCAGTATCGGCGCTGCCAGATACCGCGCTCGCCCCTTTTTATGCGGCTCATGGACCGTCTTTCACCCACCGGTATAGCACGAGAAAACCCGGCCTTGATCAAAGCCCAGCGGGTCTGGTAGTCCGCGTCGCCAGGCGGCAAAGTCCAGATGCAGTGCAGATGTTCGGGCAGGACGACCATCGCATCGATTTCGAATGGATGCTCGCTTTTGACCTTGCGGAAGATCTGCCGTAGTAAATTGATAGAGTCCACCAACAGATGATTTCCATGGCGCTCGGCACAATTCACGGTGAAAAAATAGGTCGCCCCTTCAAGTTTTACACGCCGGTATTCGGTCATCCGACTTCTGGTCCGATCACTTGAGTCGTGTCTCGATTGATGCGGTTCGTTCCTCACCGCATCCTACGCGGGCTCAAGGGAAAAGGGTGCGTTCCTCACCGCATCCTGCGCGGGCTTACCATATTGCCGCAAGGCCGCACGCATCGATATTGATCCGGCCGAGAACAGAACACTGTGTTAAGGACGCCGCCATTTGGCACGGAACGCCGGATCAAACCAACTTTGCGTATTCTGGTAACCCATCCTTTCAGGTGCTTTTTTGAACAGGAGAAAATAAAGCACCCTCTTATAGATTCCCCCGTCTGCTCTGCCTACCCAAGAGTACATAGCAAACGGATCAACATCCGGATTCGTCGAAAACATGGCATTATCATCCAGTTTTTCTGGAAAATGGAAGGACCATTGATGATCGTCATCCTTCAAATTCAATACTGTCTTTGCCGCCTGATTGATCGCCTCTGACCTGTTTCTTTCAAGCATATTGAACAAAGCGATGCCTCCCACGAATACCAGAGTAAAATTAATGGACTCAACGACTGTAAGTTCCAGATCATTGACCCGATACTGATAGAGAATCAGATCTGGCGTGTTCTCGGTCGCAACGTGAATGCCATGCTGCACTTTATTGGTCTGTTTGTGGGGATGCGCCAAGTCTGAAAAAAATCTCTCTGACCACAGTGAGGAATCGCCCCTTACCCTCGCGGGTAAATCCTGGAAGCTGTCAACAGGAATGAACGTTTTCAGCGGAACCTGAGCCACTGACCTTAACCATGCGGAAACCAGTTCTTTACCTTCCAAAATCTGTCCTCCTCTACAATATCCTGAGACAGTTACTAAAAAAAGCGTGGCGAGAACGACGACGAACGAGGTTGTATGCACACTTCGTTCAGTGTGTTCAATACCGCTGAACAACTTCCTCGATCCGATAGAGGCCGTTACCTGCTGAATCATACTCAACACTGTACCAGACCAGCGCTTGGAAAGCATGAATAACCTCGTCTTTGGAATCATAAACTCCCGCCCCACCGCCATAATACTTGGTAACCTTGTTATGAGTGAATTTCAAGCAAGCCTCATAGGCATTCATACCAATTGCATCTGGCTTGAATAAGGTGCCAACTGGCCCAGGATCACTATCGGCTAATGCCGGATACCATGTCTTTGCGCCTACTGTCTTCTTTTTATCGTGCAGGGTAGTTGCGGGGAATTCTTTTTCAAGTACTGTTTTACCGCCGTCGACGTCTGGATCAGCCCAAATCACTACGGTCTTTGCCTCACCGGGACAGCCCACTTGCTTGATAATGCCTCTTACCAATCGAACAATCGCCTGGCACTCTCCGGAACTGCTCATGTAATCAGCCATCGGCCAAGCGCCAGTTTCCTTGGCGTCTTTCTTGAAGAACTGCGGATGATCATAGTTTTCTGGAACAGCAATATCCCTTTCCAGAGTGTAAAAGGGAAATTTCTTCATGAGCGCAGCCACAATAGTATGCGGATCGGTTGAACTCACTGCGCCGACTAACTCGACCGCCTTATCCATACGTTTGTAAGTCACCCCGTCTTCACTCTTGCCTTCATTAATCGGCGTATCCAGAGTGACAAACATCTCATTTTTCGTCTGACCGCTACCTTGGGTTGATTCAGCTTTCGCTGTCCAGGAAACAGCAAAATCGAGCTTCTGCACTTTTTCCGATAGTTCCTTATCAGAAGTAAGTGCAAAACTGTTGATCCCTGGCTTATAAGAAACCCCTGCCAATTTGAACTTCAGACTATCAGGGCCAGCGCCTTCCAGTGTGCCATTTTCTGGGCAAGCATTGTCGGGCTCTACTTTGATCTTGAGCGTAAGAGATACCTTTTTTTTCATCGAGTGACTGATCGGGTGTTGCTCAGCAGGAGTCCATTCAGGCTCTGGATAAAGCGAGCCTTCATTCTTCCAGTTGGTTTTATCATCTTTCAGTAAAGCATGATCAGAATGATAAGCAAGTTCAATAATCGTTAAGCTCTTGATAGGCTTACATTGATCAGGACAAGGCTCTACCGGATTATCTGGTTTCTTAGCAGGTGGTTTTTCATCGCCTTCTTCCTTGCCGCCATGTTTTTTATACAACTCCACCCATTCCTGACGCAAAGCGGCCTGAGCGGGATCGGTCGCGGACAAGGGAATCCGTTTGCCGTCCTTCACCAGTTCCGGATGGTTGGCGTAGAACTCATCATCCGCCGCCTTGACCGCAGCGCTGTTCAAAGGTCTGCTCAGTCTGCCCATTTTTGCCTCCTAAGCACTTGCAATTCGCGGCTGTCAATCAGGTCCATTTTCGCCGTGCCATTGAGATCATCACGCCGCAGAATATCGCCGATCCACTGGGTTTCTTCCCGGGTGTCCAACCGGATCCCGTAGATTACCAGGTATTCGATGAAGCGCCGAATATCATCTTCGTATTCAATGTGATAGCCTTTGGCCTTCCGCATACTGTCTTGTACAACAAGATGAATTCTCTTGTCGGGCAGGTCTTTGGTGCGATCAGGAAATTTGGCCCGCAAATGCTTGATCATGCGCTGTTCAAATTGATTGCGCATGTGGGCGCTCAACACCTCCATTTGTTCCTGGCGAATCGTCAGCATGGCGCAGTCCTCCGTGAGGTTGGGCGTTACTGAGCCGGCGCGGCGGCGGCTGGATGGACCAGCGCGACTGATTCACGGCGGCACTCGCCCTGGTCGATGGAGAATTTCAGCAGAGTCGCCGGGTCTTCATCTTCCATGACATAGCGCAGCACCGGACCAAACACCGTCTGCAATTCTTGGGTGTTGCAGGTGGGCAGGTAGACGCGCAGCACCCGGGGATCGTAATAGCGGAAATAGAGTGGCTTTAAATCCGGGCCATAGACTTTGAGGAAGGTGCGCAGATGCATCCGCAACGTGCGCAAATTCGCCCGGCTAATGGCGAAGATGCCCCAGTGCTTCCCCCAGCCTTCCTGCAATAGCCAGTCGGTGAAAGGATGATCAAAGGGCGCAACTGCCAGATACGGCGCGACCTGCGCCAAATCCGGCTCCAGTTCCCCTCGATACAGACATTCCGCTTCGACCTCCAGACGGGCCAGGGTGGGCCGCAGACGCGGGATGGAAGCGCCATCGAGAAGGGCGTAGACCGTAGTGTCCGGGATGGCGAACAACTGTTGCAACAGGGTTTGACTGGGCAGCGGCGTGCTCATGGCTTGGACTCCGGCGCCCTTGAAGCGTCTTGAGATTGTTTGCGTTTTTCCTCGCAGACTTCGCAGAACGGGGCGCCGGACTGGGCCGCGTTGGTCAGCGCCTTGGCTTGCGGCGCCTGATAGCCGCCCACCGCCACCGAATCCAGCGACTCACCCTGTTTCTGGATCGGCGTGGCCTGGGCGCTGGTGACTTCACCGGCCTGATCGTCCGCCGCTTCCTTCGGCGCAGTGGGGTCCTTGGGCGCATCGGGGGAACTGCCGGAACCGGAACCCGCCGAGCCGCCGCTGTTGATCATGACAAAGGGCGTGCCGCTGATAAAAATGCCGCCCGGATTAATGTCGATGAAATTGCTGCCGGCCTTGATCGTCAACTGCATCCCGGCCTCGATAATGACTTTCATCCCGGCCTTGAGGTGAATCTCCATGCCCGCATCCAGGGCGTGATTCATCCCGACCTTCTCCTGCTGATCCATGCCCACATTGAGCGACAGCGTACCGCCGACCTTCTGGTTGTGATCGCCGCCGACCTGCTGATGCTTTTCCCCGGCCACCTTTTCCAACTGATCGCCGCTGCCGCCGTCGCCCGATTTGACGATCAGATGCTTTTCGCCCTCGACCTGCTCGAATTGCTTTTTCTTGACGATCAGATGCCGTTCGCTGCCGATCCACTCGCGGGCGTCATTTTTGATCCGCACATCCTCGTCGCGCTCGGCGTGGAGAAAGATTTGCTCCTTGCCCTTGTCGTCCTCGAAGCGCAACTCGTTGAATCCGCCGCCGCCCTTACTCGACAGACTCTTGAGGGTGGACAGGGTTTTCTTGTCCGGCAAGGTGTAGGGCGGCAAGTTCGCGCCGTTGTAGACCCGTCCGGTGATGATCGGCCGGTCGGGATCGCCTTCGAGAAAATCGACGATCACCTCCTGGCCGATGCGCGGCAGGTATAGAGCGCCCCATTTCTTGCCCGCCCAGCTCTGGGTGACGCGAATCCAGCAGGAACTGTTCTCGTCGGCGTTGTCGTACCGATCCCAGTGAAAGTGGCACTTGACCCGGCCGTATTGATCGGTATCGATTTCTTCGCCGGCCTTGCCAACGACGATGGCGGTCTGTGGCCCCTGCACGACGGGCTTGGGGGTGATGCGCGGCGCCCGGTAGGGTTGCCGGGCGTCGATAGCGGTGATGCGCACTTGATAGGGTTTAATCGACTCTGGAACGGGTACGGATTCATAAGGATCCGCTTGCAGTTCATAGTGGGCGGAGACCACTAAGTGTTGGCAGTCCTGATCCTGATTGCCACTATTGGTCAGGGTGAACAGATAGCCGGTCGCCAAGCCACGCGCGACGCCTTCCGCCCGAACGATCTTGTGCTGGGCCAGTAATGCCTGTAGGCGAATTTTGGTGTAATTGTCGCCATCGCTTGGTTCAGTATACTCACCCGGATAATCATACATTTCAAATTTAGCCATGGCGTGGTTTTTTGGCATGGAAAGCACTTTGCGCAGATTTTTGGTCGGCGTGACAAAGTCGAAATCGTTAAGTGCGTATTTGCCAGGTTGTACCTGTTTCTCGACGACCCATTCATAAAGATGATCACGCTCTTTCCATTGCATGGCGTCGGGCGGGTAATAGGGGATTTCGTCATAGTTCGAGTACGGGCTATGAGCGCTGATGTCATCGGCCAGCATCAGAGTATGCTTGCCGTTTTCATGCTTAAAGTAATAGTAAATTCCCTCCTGTTCCATTAGTCGGCTGACGAAATTGAAATCCGTTTCCCGATATTGCACGCAGTATTCCCAGGTTCGATACTGGCCGGTGAGCGACTTCTTGAAATCGGTGAACCCGTGTTGCTGAAAGATCTCCTCGATGATGTCGGGAACAGTTTTGTTCTGGAAAATCCGGCAGTCGGCGGTACGGGTCAGAAACCACAGCCAGGGATTGACAATCGCCCGATAAGCGCCGTAGCGCATGCCGCGCATCCCCAGATAGCTGAAGCGGGTCACAAAGCCGTTAAAATAACGGGTTCCTGCTCCGCGCGCTTCCGGTAACTGCATGCGAACCGTAATGTTTTTGCCCAGTATATCCGTCAACTGAATGTAGGTTTTTTCGCTGAGCAATTCTATTTCGTATTCAAACAGTTGCCCCAGTTGTTCGGTCCCGGTCATGTGATAGAAGACCAGGACATCTTCGCCCAGTGGGGTGTTGACCGCGAAAATCCGGCGTTTTTGCGTGATGGCCATGATCCAGACTCCCATCCTCACCGTTGTCTGTAAACAACATCGTTATCGAGTTTAGCAGAAAATTCCTATCAGAAAGTCCATCGTCAAACGGGCCAAAATCAGACTAGACTTCCGATCATGCTTCCTATCTGGAGATCAAACGCCATGCCAGGCCGAATGGAATTTTCGCTGAATCTACCTCAATCCGCGATGAATCCGGCGCGCCGTGATCCCGACGCGCCATTGTGCTTCCTGATTATGGCCGATTTCAGCGGTCGCGCCGACCGGGAAACGCCCGGTCCACTGGCTGATCTGTCCAGCCGGCCGTTACTGGCGGTCGATGTGGACACCCTGGACGCGGTGATGGCCCGACTGGCGCCGAAGCTGCGGCTGGCCGGGGCGGAATCCGGTTCATCTCTTACCATCGGCTTCAGTCAACTCGATGACTTTCATCCCGATGCGCTGTATCGGCGACTGGAAGGGTTCCAGGCCCTGCGCCGCAGCCGCGCCCGTCTGCTCAATCCGGCCAGTTTTGCCCAGGCGGCAGCCGAATTGACCCCTTTATCGCCACCGTCGCCGGTTCAGACTGGTCCGGCGCTGGCGGAAAACGATGCTGACCTGTTGGGGCGCTTGCTGGGCCAGTCGCCGACTCCCCCGCCCGCGGCGCGACCCGCTGATCCAGGCGCCGCCGCGATCCAGTCTTTCTTGCGGGCCGTGGTGCAGCCTCACATTGTCTCTACCGACCCGAACCAGTCGGCTTGGGTAGCGGCGGTGGATGCGGCGATCAGCGATCAATTGCGGGCGATTCTCCATCAACCCGCGTTTCAGGCGCTGGAAGCGACCTGGCGCAGCGTGCAGAGGCTGGTCACGGATTTCGACAGTGACACACTGCAGGTCGTGCTGTTCGATGTCACCCGTCAGGAGTTGTTGGCGGATCTGCGCAGCGCTGGCGGCGATCCGACCGCGACCAGCCTGTATACGCGGTTGATCGACCGGGGAGTGCGGATGCCCGATGGGCAACCCTGGTCACTGCTGGTCGGGGATTACCGTTTCGGTGCTGGGCCAGAGGATATTGCCCTGCTGGCTGCCTTGGGGACGCTGGCTGTGCAGGCTGGCGGGCCGTTCCTGGCGGAAGCGGCGCCCGATCTGCTGGGAGCGGCTTCGGTGGTGGAGTTAGCGAATCCTGGAACGTGGACGCCGCTGCTAGGGGAACAGGCCGGGAATTGGCAGGCCCTGCGCCAGTGTACGATTGCACCCTGGATAGGGCTGGCGCTGCCCCGGGTGTTGCTGCGATTGCCTTATGGCCGTAAAACCGATCCGGTCGAGCAGATTGAGTTCGAAGAAATGCCGATGGGTCGCGATCCAGACGCCTATCTGTGGGGTAATCCGGCTTTCGTCTGCGCCCGGTTGATTGCGGCGGCGTTCGTGGAAAATGGCGGGGGATTCAGCCCCGGCGAGGTGTTGGAAATGGATGATCTACCCGCGCATGTGTATGAAGAGGCCGGTGAGCGGGTGATGCAGCCGGCGACGGAGGTTCTGCTCAGCGAACCGGCCATGCAGGCGGTGCTGGCGCGAGGCGTAATGTCGTTGCTCGGTCATCGTCAGCGCAATGCGGTTCGGTTGGCGCGGTTTCAGTCGCTGGCGGAACCGGCAACGGCGCTGGC